>JAIQFD010000003.1:0-342105 GCA_020073495.1 Terriglobia bacterium | reverse complement strand
CACCTCCTGGGTGCTCAGCGAGCACGATTACCCCCTCGGCGGCGCCGCCGATGCTGTCGTGGACGTTATCCTCAAGGGATTGGAGAACCAGGCCAGTGGCAGTTAGCACCCTCAACGACGTCTTTTACGCCGGCATCGACCGCGACCATGACCGCGTCATGATGTTCAAGCAGACGGTCAAGTGGATCCCCATCTCTTCGCGCGAGCTCTACCGCGACGTCGTCGGCACCGCCAAGTCGCTCGCCCGCTGGGACGTGCACAAGGGCGATCGCGTCGCCATCCTCAGCGAGAACCGCCCCGAGTGGGCCGTCGCCGACTACGCCACGTTGTTGCTCGGTGCCGTTGTCGTCCCCATCTATCCCACGCTCACCGCCGAGCAGACCGCGCACATCCTCCGCGATTCCGGCGCCCGCATCATCTTCGTCTCCACCATCGAGCAGATGAAGAAAGTCGAGGCCATCAAAGACCAGACCCGCCTCGAGCAGATCGTGGTCATGGACTACGTCGGCGTCCCCAACGCCGTCCCCATGCATCGCCTCATGGTCAATCAGACCACCCAGCGCGACCCCGATTTCGACGCCCGCGCGAAAGAGATCAAGCCCGACGATCTGGCCACCATCATCTTTACCTCGGGCACCACCGGCATGCCCAAGGGCGCCATGCTGACTCACGGCAATCTTGCTGCCAACCTCAGCGTTTCCATGGCCAGGTCCAACCTCACCCCGCAAGACGTCTCCATCTCTTTCCTCCCGCTCTCCCACGTCACCGCGCGCCACCTCGATTACGTGCTCTTTTACTACGGTGTCACGCTGGCCTACTGCCCCGATTTCAACCAGCTCACGCGATTTCTTCTCGAAGTGAAGCCCACCATGTTCGTCGCCGTCCCGCGCGTCTACGAGAAGATCGCGCACCGCGTGCGCCAGGAGACCGCCAGCGGCCTCAAGCGCGCCATCTACGAATGGGCGTTGAAGGTCGGCCGCGCCCATCGCGATCAGGTGCTGGCCGGGAAGATTCCGTCTTCGTCAGCGTGGAAGCTGGCCAACGCTCTCGTCTATTCGAAGATCAGGAGAGGCATGGGCGGACGCGTGACCTCGTTCATCTCCGGCGGCGCTCCTCTCGGTTTCGATCTCGCCGACTGGTACGCCTGCATGGGCATCCGCATCCTCGAAGGCTACGGCCTCACCGAGACTTCACCCGTCATCGCCATCAACACCCCCGACGAATGCAAGATCGGCACCGTCGGCAAGCCGCTGCCCAACGTACAAATCAGGATCGCGGACGACGGCGAGATCCTGGTCAAAGGCCCCTCTATCTTCCCCGGCTACTGGAACATGCCGGACGAGACCAAGAACGCTTTCGTGGACGGCTGGTTCAAGACCGGCGACATCGGCATTCTCGACCAGGACGGCTTCCTCGCCATCACCGACCGCAAGAGGGACCTGCTCAAGACCTCGGGCGGCAAGTTCATCGCCCCTCAGCCCATCGAGGTCGCCCTCAAGATGAACCCCATGGTCGGGCACGCCGTCGTCATCGGCGACCGCCGCAAATTCGCCTCGGTCGTCATCTCGCCCAACTTCTTAATGCTCGAGGACTGGGCCCAGGCCGCCGGCATCGATTACAAGTCCCGCGAGGGACTCATCGCCGATCCGCGCACCCGCAAGATGTACGACGACGCTCTCGCGGTCCTCAACGCCAAGCTTGCCCAGTTTGAGACCATCAAGAAGGTCCTGCTCGTTCCCGACGACTTCACCGTCCAGACCGGCGAGCTCACCGCCTCCATGAAAATCAAGCGCCGCGTCATCGAGGAAAAATATAGGTCGCAGATCGACGCCCTCTACTCCACCGAACCCGAAGCCCTTTCCTCCGAAACCGTCACCGTGGTGTGACCAAACTTGGTCTGAGTCCGAGACGAAGAATGTGTCAGGGCACGGCTTTAGCCGTGCCGTTCGAGAGCCTTTCTAATTTGTCATCCTGAGGGAGTCCTGTAGGGACGACCGAAGGATTCCACAACAGCTTGCGCTACAACCATCGGTCCAGTAGCGGGACGTAAATCCCGCCGCCTCACGCCAGGTCGAACTTCAGCTCGCCTAGCTTTTCCACGCTGCACGCGATCTTGTCGCCCGCCTTCAGCCACACCCGCTTCTCCGGCGGATACCCTTGGATCACTCCCTGCGGCGTCCCGGTGAAAATGATGTCCCCGGGCTTCATCGTGATGCGCCCCGAGATGTAGCTGATGATCTGCTTGCAGTTGAAGATCATGTCGTTGGTGTTCCACGATTGCCGCGTCTCGCCGTTCACCCGGCATTCCAGCTTCAGGTTGTTCGGATCGGGGATCTGGTCCGCAGTTACCAGGTACGGGCCCAGCGGCGCGAACTGGTCGGGCGTCTTGCCGATCATCCATTGCCCGCCGGTCTCCAGTTGCAGGTCGCGCGCCGTGAAGTCGTTGCCGCTCGCGTATCCCGCAACGTACGACAGCGCATCTTCCTCACTGACGTCTTTCGCCACCTTGCCCATCACCAGCTCGATCTCGTAGTCGAACTTGGTGGCGACCTTGGTGGGCAGCTTCAGCGGCTGGTTGTGCGCGCTCAGCGCATTGTTGTACTTGCTGAACAGTACCGGCACTTTGCCCGGCTTCAGGCCGACCTCCTGCGCGTGCCGCTTGTAGTTGAGCCCGACGCAGACGATTTTGTCCGGACGCGTCACCGCCGGCCCGTACTCGATGCTCTCCTCTTTGACGAACGCCTTCTGCGCTGCCTTCGACTTCTGGGCCGCGGTCACCAGCGCGTTCAGCGCCGGTCCGTCCTCGTTTGCCAGCAGCTCGTCCACGGTAGAGGGCGCGCGCATGTGCAGCAGCTTGGCGGCTTCAAGGACATCGAGGATCCCCTGCTCCAGCTTCACGCCCAGCCGATACTCGCCGTTGCGCCGCATGGTCAGCAGCGTCAGGCCCTTGGCGTATCCCTTTGCCGACGTCCCGGATGGCCTGGATTCCGCGATCGCCGCGGGCATCGCGCCCGTGACCGCGACCGCGCCGAGCGCGCCTGCGGTCTTGAGGAAATTCCGACGGTTCTGCTTCATTCTCGTCGCTCCATATGTCTGGATTAGGACCGTGGATAAGGGCAGGGATTATAGCCGGAAACAGTCGTCAGCTATCAGTCATCGATCGTCGGCATCGGATTGCGGCAACTTCGGCGATCCCGGCGGTGCCGGCGATGTCGGCGATCCCGGCGATTCTTCTTCCTTTGTGTCCTTCGTGTTTACCTTCGTGCCCTTTGTGGTGAGGTTTTTTCAATTTCTAAATTACCCGATTCCACGATTACTCAATCCCCACAACTTTGCTCCTTCTTTCGACCAGGATCGTATCTCTCCACTGGCCGCCGCTTTGGCCGATCCTCTCCCTGTGCCCGACCTGGCGGAAACCCGCGGCCTCGCACAGCCGCAGGCTGGGGACGTTTTCCGTGAATATGCTGCCTTGCAGCGTCCAGATCCCGTGGCGCTCGGATAGCTCGATCGCCGCGCTCATCAGCGCCGACCCGACGCGCTTGCCGCGCGCCCAGCTCGCCACGTACACGCTCATCTCCGCCACGCCCGCGTACGCGGATCGAAGGGAGACGCGGCTCAGCGCGACCCAGCCCGCGATGGTTTGCCCTTGCCGCGCGACCAGCCGCGCGAATGGCAGATGCGTGCGGTCGAATTCGTCCCACGTCGGCGCCAGCGTCTCGAACGTGGCATTGCCGGTCGCGATCCCTTCCAGGTAGATTGCGGACACGTCGGGCCAATCGCTGGGAGCCATCGCGTCGATGTTCAGCCGTGTTGTTTGCTGCGGTGAGGACATTCGCCTCAATGATACGTCGAACGAAGATTTCCGCAATCGTCAGACGTTCGGGGACGCCGCTTTCGCCAGCAACGGCCGACAGCCGTTTCGCATCAGCTCGGAGGCCCTCGCGGCCTCGACCGGCTTGGAGAAAAGATATCCCTGCACCAGGTCGCAACCCATTCCCTTCAACTGCTCGAACTGCGCCTCCGTCTCCACGCCTTCCGCCACCACCTTCAGCCCGATCCCATGGGCCAGCATGATGATGATGCGCACGATCTCGCGGCTCTGCGCGTCGCTCTCCAGGCTCATGATGAAGCTGCGATCGATCTTCAATTTGTCCACGGGCAGGCGCTGCAAGCGCCCCAGCGACGAGTATCCGGTGCCGAAGTCGTCGATGCTCAGCAGCACGCCGGTGGCCTTCAGCTCCCCGATCACCTGCCCGCCGTGCTCCGGGTTGCCCATCGCGACCGTCTCCAGGATCTCCAGTTCCAGGCAGCGCGGGTCCAGGCCGGTCTGCTGCAGGATCGACGCGATCTCCGCTGCCAGGTTGGGATGCGCGAACTGCTTCGGCGTGAGATTCACGCTGACGGTCAGCGGCGGCTCCGACGGGAACTCCGCCTGCCACGCCTGCAACTGCTGGCACGCTTCGTGGATCAGAGCGCGGTTGATGGGCAGGATCAGCCCCGTCTCGTCGGCCAGCCCGATGAACTCGGCCGGCATCGCGATGCGGTCCGCGCGCTGCCAGCGCGACAGCGCCTCGAACCCCGTGATCCGCCCGTCTGAGGCGGACACGATCGCCTGGTAATGCACCCGCATTTCTCCCCGCTCGATCGCCTTGCGCAGGTCGGTCTCCAGCTCCAGCCGCTTGACCGCGGTGGCATGCATGGCGGCGTCAAAGACCTCGCAGCGCGCCTTGCCTGCGCGCTTGGCGCGGTGCATCGCGATCTCGGCATCGCGCAGCAAGTCCTGCGCTCCGCTGAGCTGGCTCGTGCTCAGCGCGATCCCGATGCTCGCCGACACCACGATCTCCTGCCCGTTGACCACGAACGGCGCGGCCAGCTTCTCCTGGATCCTCTCCGCCACGCGAATGGCGTCGCTGGGATCGCGGATGTCGTCCAGCAGCACCGAGAACTCGTCGCCCGGAAGCTTGGCCAGGGTGTCGTCGGTCGGCTGGTACTCGCCGGTCACGCCGGGGCGCGCGACCGTGTCGAAGCCACGCAGCGACGCCGTCAACCGGCGGCCCATTTGCACCAGCAGCTCATCGCCGGCTTCGTGTCCCAGACTCTCGTTGATGACTTTGAACTCGTCGATGTCGACGAACAGGACGGCGAACTTGCGGTCGGCGTGGCGGCGGAACAGCGTGAACAGGCGCTGCAGGCGGTCGAGGAACAGCGCGCGGTTGGGCAGATTGGTGAGGCCGTCGTGCAGCGCGCTGTGCGCCAGCATCTCCTCGGCGCGCTTGCGCTCGGTGATGTCGCGGTTGACGATCACCAGCTTCTCCACCTCGCCGTCGGCGTTGCGGATGGCATTGACCGTGGACTCCACGATCCGCAGCGTGCCGTTCTTGTGATGGATGCGGTACTCCAGTCGCTGGCCTTGCCCGCTGGTGCGCGCCATCGCCGTCGCCTCCAGCACGCGCTCGCGATCGTCTGGGTGGATCTGCTCGATGGAGGACGCCGCAAGGTCCTCCGCGCGGAAACCCAGGACCTTCTCGAACGAGGGACTGTTGTACAGCGTTCGTCCATCGCGATCGGCCAGCGCGATCATGTCGGCGGCGTTCTCGCTGATCAGCCGGAAGAGCTGGCTCTGCTCGAACAACTTCCGGCGCGTGCGGTAGAGCTGGAGGTGCTGGTATCCGGTGTAGATGTCGAACAGCAGGACGAGCGCGGTCAGGCCGCGCATCCAGTCTCTCAGCCCGGACCAGTAGACGGTGTCGCGCACCACGTGCAGCCACGGCACGGTGAACGACACGATCCCCAGCGTCAGCACCAGCGTGACCAGGACGGCGAAGGCCCAAAGCCACCACTCGCGGCCTTCGATCTTGCGCAGCTTGATCGCCGCCGCTTCCGATTGGCGCTGGAGTTGGTCGGATTCTTGTGGATCTGTCGAAAGTGCCACAGTCGTGAGCGCCATTCTAGGCCAGAAACCCTAGAATTCAGCCATAGGAAAGTGGACGCTGGTTACGGTGGTTGTAGACCGAGATTGCGGTGCCCGATCTTACGCGTTGGCCACGTACTCGTACGCTTCCGTGGCCACGCCGACGCCGAAGGTCCCATCGCGGTAGGGCTCGACGCGGACCACTTTGCCCTTGTAGCGGACTTGGGTGCCAGTCGGCGGCAAAGCCAGCACGAACTCGATCTCCGATGCCTGGCTCAGATCCGTGCTGGTGTAGAAGAACACGCCTTTCGTGCTGACATCTTTGGTGATCGTGTCTTCGCCGTCCGGGAGATGCGGCGACGGACACACGCGCATCAGCAGCGTCAACGGCAAGCGCTGCGTCCTGCGGCGTTCCACCGGAATGTCTTGCGTCTTGATTTGTGCGCGCCTGGGAAACCTTTGCCGAACATTTAGCCACAGGACGGACGCGGGAGCAATTACCGTTTTTGGTGCAAATTTCGACTTCCATGCTCCACGGAGGACGCGGGGAAGATTTGCACTCGCAAATCCCCAATCACAAATTCAAAATTTCTTTACTTCTGCACTCTACCTTCTTCGTTCTTCGATCTTTGTTCCCCCGATCCCAGCGATCGCCCGCGGCCGCTGAGGTGAACATCCTGATGCGCATTACCGATGTAACTTGCCGAACGAACGTTCGCGAGATAGAAATTGCGGGACACATCATTGTGGGGTGATGTTGCCGGAGGTACGTCATGGCAACCGCCCTGCAACCTGCACAAGTCACGCAAAATCTTCCCACGCTCGAAACCGAGCACCTGAAACTGCGCAAGATCACCATCGGCGACGTCGGGGCCATCCACGAGTACGCGTCGGATCCCGAAGTGACCAGCCGCACCACCTGGGACGCGCATCGCTCGATCGACGACACTCGCCAGTACGTCAACACGCTGCTCCAGCGTCAGGACCTCGGGCTCGCAGCAGCCTGGGCGATCACGGAGAAAGGCGGCGATGGACGCCTGATCGGCGAGTGCGGCTTCCGCTCCATCTCCCCGGAGAACGGCCGCGCGGAGATCGTCTTCATCCTGAACCGCAAGTTCTGGGGCAAGGGATACATGAGCGAGGCGACACACGCGGTGCTGAAGTGCGCCTACGGTCCCATGGGCCTGAACCGGGTCGAGGCGCTGGTGGACGGCGAAGACCTTGCTACCATGCGCGTGCTCAAGCGCAACGAGATGCGGCTCGAGGGCACCATGCGCCAGGCGGTCCGCGTCCGCGGCGCCTACCGCGACGCCAAACTCTTCGCCGGCCTGCGCTCCGAGTTTCACTGAGCTAGCGACCTTTCACCACGGATGCCTCAAACGAGTCAGAGGCACTTCTTTCGCCAATCTCTGCGCGGCGGATGCGCTTCTTCAAAATCTCGTGCCAGGGAAACTGGCGGATGACGTTCTCCCAGTAAGGCTCACTGTGGACCTGGCGAAGGTTCGAGCCGGCGATCTGGAGAGCGTAGAGCAGCGTGTTCGCCTTCTTGAGGTCGATGCGGTCGTCCATGACGCCGCGAATGATCTGCATGAGGGCGAACTGGAGCGCGTTTCCGTCCTCGAGGAAAGGGATGTATTTGGCGTGGCGATCGTGGGCGCGGAAATGGAAGTAGCAGAGGTTCTTTCCCTTGAGGGAAGGGGAGCCACAACGAACGCCATTCAATTTGATGTGCTCGCACTGAGGAATATTGGGGGAGATGGGCATTAGGAAACCTCGTTTCGAGTTTCTGGTTAAGAAAGATCCTTCGCGCTGCGCGCTCAGGATTTCGGCTGCGGGCTCAGACGCCCGCAAAGCGCCTCAAGTTTCTAGTTCCTAGACAGAATCGATATTCGGGATATCGGTGCTTCTAAGTTGTTGTGGGCCGGGAACTTACATCTGAGTGCCCCTCCCCCGGTCCGGGCGGTGATGCAGGGGAAGAAGTTAGGGGGATATTTGGGGCAAAATCTTGCGAATCAAAGATTTAACCGGCGAGGGCACAGAGCAAACCCAAAGAAATTCACCACTACCACGGATCGACGCGGATGGGCGCGGATCCGATAGGTCCTTCGCTGCGCTCAGGATTTCGCCAGCGGGCTCCCGCTCGGCGACGCCTCGCTCACGCCCGCTAAGCGGCTCAAATTGTCAAAGAGCGGCGGGAAAAGGAACGGGCCGCCCGTGAGGGCGGCCCGTGGGATACACCTTGTCCTACTTTTAGTATGGCAGATGGGGTACCCTGAATCCGACAATTTCCACAAATTTATATTTGGCGGGGAATGAGTAGGTTAGGCCCGATTTGTGACGTGTGGGGGTCTTGACAGGTGACGTATGCGAAAAGACACTGCGATAGGAGAACAAAAAGCGAAACAATGCTAAGATTCTGAGGAGCATTCATGAGCGGGCGATCCAAAATCGAATGGACTGACGCCACGTGGAATCCTGTCCGGGGTTGCACCAAGATCAGTCCGGGTTGCAAGCACTGCTACGCAGAGACATTCGCAGAGCGTTTCAGGGGTGTACCCGGTCATCCTTATGAATTTGGATTTGACTTGCGACTGATACCTGCCAAGTTGTCCGATCCGCTCCACTGGTCGACGCCGCGCATGGTTTTCGTTAACTCCATGAGTGATTTGTTTCAGAGCGGCGTCCCCGATAGTTACATTGTTGCGGTCGCCCGAGTCATGGCCGCTGCAAACTGGCATACGTACCAGGTCCTCACGAAGCGGTCGGGACGGATGAGGCAGCTATTGAACTCTAAGCTTGGCTTCGTAGCCCGCATGCCGCACATATGGTGGGGCGTGAGTGCTGAGGATCGCAGACATGGCTACCCCAGAATCGACGATCTTCGTGCGAGTGCTGCTGCGGTCCGATTTGTCTCAATCGAGCCACTTTTGGAGGACATGCCGGACGTAAATCTGACGGAGTTAGATTGGGTGATCGTCGGCGGAGAAAGTGGCCCAGGCGCGCGACCTATGTGCCCTGAATGGGTGCAATCGATTCTGAAAAGGTGCACCGCTGCTGAAATTCCTTTCTTCTTCAAACAGTGGGGTGGCGTGCGAAAAGGAAAGACTGGTCGAGTCCTTAATGGCATTACGTACGATCGCATGCCACCGATTGAACGCGCTCCGATGCCTGGTCAGGAAACGCGGCGGAGAATTTTGGACGCACTGAGCAAAGAGACGCACGTTGGGATTAGCGATGGTGTAGCGGCAGATTGATGGAAAGGGAGAACAAGAAGGCCGACAAGGCAACCAAGCAGAGCCTCCCTTTGTTTCCATTTCTGCCGACCATCGAAGTTCGCGCTGAGGTGCTCGTCCCGCAGATTCGCAACCCAATCTGGACCGAGAATAAGGCGAAGCTAATCGAGCGGTATCTATACTACTTTGTGCTCGTTACGAAACACGGTACATACATCGACGGCTTTGCTGGCCCGCAGGAGCCCACGCATCCGGAAACATGGGCGGCGAAGCTGGTGGTGGAGAGCGAACCTAAGTGGTTTCGACACTTCCATTTTTTTGACGAGGATCCAAAGCAGATGGAGCGATTGCGCGATCTCAGGAAAAGAATTGGTGCCGCTGATGATGCAGCTGGAATTGGACGCGAGATTCGCGTATATGAAGGCGATTTTAATGAACAAGTGCTGCCTGTTCTGAAAGGCGACTGCATACGCCAAAAGGAAGCTACATTTTGTTTGTTGGACCAGCGGACTTTTGAATGCCATTGGGCAACGGTCAAACGCTTGGCAGAATATAAGCAAGCCCCAAACAACAAGATAGAACTCTTCTACTTCTTGGGCGTGGGGTGGCTAAAGAGAGCAATCTCGGGCGTGAAACACGAGTCCATTTTGCAGCAGTGGTGGGGCCGATCAGATTGGTCGAAGTTGTCAGTCATGACAGAAGACGAGATTCGCGACGAATTCGTCAGTCGGTTTCGAAATGAACTTGGTTACAGATATGCGCACCCGTGGCCGATTTTCGAGCGTCGTGCGGGGCAAGGGCGCTTAATGTACTACATGGTTCATGCGACGGACCACCCAGCGGCCCCCCTGCTAATGGCCAGAGCGTACGCGCGCGCGGTTACAAGGAGAGAATCGGTCGAGCAGTTGAAATTGGAGTTGGCAACCGTGATCTCTCCGTGAGCGACGAGAACCGGTTGGGAGGTGGACTTATGGGCGAGAACGGAAAGCTCTACCAGGACCCGTTGTATGGCGCCAAAATCCTAACACCGCTTGCCGTAGCAATCATCGATACTCCTGAGTTCCAACGCCTCGCTGGGTTGCGGCAGTTAGGCTTCTCTGATCTCGTTTACCGCGGAGCCGTCCACACCAGACTACAGCACTCCATAGGAACGTACTTTGTCTGTCGCACAATTCTGCGGAGAATTGTGCAAAACCACGAGCGATTGGATCTCAAGCATCCCGGGGGGTTCGTCTCACAGAAGCTTCGGCTCGTTCCGAAGAATTCTGATCTGGAAGAAAACATCACCACGTACCAGTCGTGCTGGAGGGGAGTGACCGAGGTTGTCAGTGCCGCAGCGCTAATCCACGATCTGAGCCACGTTCCGTTCGGTCATACTCTGGAAGACGAGTTCACGGGAATTTACCTACGTCACGATGATTTAGCGAATGCACGCCTTTACGCAATGTTGTTTAACGAATCGAGTAGTTTGGCGCGGGTCTTTTCTGATGATGCGCAAGAGCACTGGTTGCCAAAGATAAGGAATGAGGACTTGCGCCGGCTGATCTACGTCATTCTGAGTTGGAAGGAACGAATAGAGCCGCCATGCGGTTTTGACGAACTGCTTGAGAACTCGCTCCAAAGGGAGACAGACGCTTCGAAGAAAGCACGCCTACAAGAGCTACAAGAGTGGTACACGACGTTCGACGCAGAACGGCTATTTCATCCTTTCATGAGCGATGCGGTAGGTAACACCATTTGTGCTGACCTGCTCGATTATCTTCCGCGTGACCGACAGCATTTGGGGATGGAGCCTCGTTTTCATACGAGACTGCAGCGGTACCTGACGGTAAGAACCGGGACGCTGTACCCAAATGAGGGCTTGCGCGTGAGCACGATGGTTACGCGCAAAGGGCGTGGCGGGCAGAGACGCGACGTGGCCACAGCGGTGCTCGATATCATGCGAGAACGCTACGAAATGTCTGAGCGCGTTTACTATCACCACAAAAAGGCGGCCGCCAGTGCGATGCTTGCGAAACTCGTCGAGCTCGCCGGCGATAACAAGCCGCGCGACGATGAACTTATCTATCCAGCTCCGTGGCAAACGGGCCGTCGGTCATCTGGCATTCCCCACACCGTCCACCTATCCGACGCTGAATTCATTGATTACTTGGGCACCGTGGCGGTCGGCAGCGGAGAAAAAACGAAGCTGCGGGAGATGTTATACGCGGGGTTACGCTATAGGCGCGACAGCATCTATCGAACACTGCTGGTCGTGGATAGCGATTTGGCACAGGCTAGCCAACATTCCATCAGCTTTTTTGCTACAGAGCTCCGAGGACCAAAAGATAAACCCGATAACAGCGGGAGAGGCGCTCTCGAGAGGAAGCTGGCAGCAGCAGCCGGGGCGTCCCAAGGTGAAGTAATTGTCTATTGCCCTTCGCCGGGCATGCAATCGAAACTGGTTGATGCTCGGTTGGAGATTAGTGAGAACAGAGTACTGCCACTCCGAGTCCAGCGGGAGTCATTCGCTTATAAGGCCGATGTTGACGTGCTCCAGCAGTACTACGACGAATTGTGGAGAGCTTACATTTTTGTGAGCCCGAGTCTATTTGCAAATCGTGATAAGTGCAGAGCTGTCGTGGATGCGTTCTGTGCACATTACGGAATTCACACTGCACTAGCGTATCGGAAGGTTCGGAGGTATGACTTCAGTCAGGTTGACCGAGTCGCAGCAGCAGCAACTTGGGTTTTCAGCGCGGTTGAGAGTTTTCTTCGGAACTTACCAATTCAAGATGTGCCTCCTGCCGTCACGGCAACCTTCCTCGCGGAAGCAAAGTCAGACAATGTATTGCAGGCAGGTGGGAGCAGCGGCGACGACGCGTCTGCGCGACTGACTGCGCTTTTCCACCTAGCGACCCTGTCGGAGGTGATCGCGAACAATTCTGGCACGACTCGACTGAAGAAAGCGCAAGTGATTGAGATTGATAAGTACCGTGCATCTCTACGAATGGGATCAAAGCCGATGCAAGCGGCTGCACGAGAAGGCAGTTCCAGGTTTGCTGACTTCCGTGATTCCCTTTTAGCAGCGGTACTGGGCGGCTCCAGCGTCAGCGAGTAGGTTATGGCAACGCGCTCTGAGGTGTTTTTCTTAGAATTATTTGGAGCTGCCACTCTTTACGGTGCTGCGGAGATTGCTGCGCAAAAGCAGCGGGCAGGATTACTTGAAGAGTACGAACAAGTTCCCGTCGATGTGTTCCGCTTAGCAGCGCAAAAGGGTTTAGCTGTTAAAGAGAATTTGGAGGGTGCAGGATGTCAGGAGGGCTTGCTGGTCCCGGTCGATGGGGGTTATCGGGTGCGGTTGAGAAGAGCATCTACTGACACTCGGAAGCGGTTTTCATTGGCTCACGAGCTTGGCCATACTCTCTTTTATGAAGACGCTGGTTCCGGCCCGCGGCACGTGATTGGCATTCTGAGCAAGCAAGAACACAATGCTGAGGAAAAAATCTGCGATATGTTCGCTCAGTGCTTGCTGATGCCGAAGCGCCCGCTGAAATTGGCATTAGAGAGGATTCCTGCCAATGCGCCGGGAGAGCTGCTGAACCTACTGGAAGGAACGTCACGGACCTTTCGGGTTAGTATGCCCGCGTTGCTCGCGCGACTTCAGCGCGTTGTGTTGCCCAGCTCACCATACATGGTTGTCTGCTCGAGCGTTCGACCGAACGCGAGCACTCGACAAGATCCTATGTTGCGAGTCGAGTCCTGTGTGACCTTGGGTTCATGGAGAAATCGGTTCGTCTGGTGGAACCGATCCGTTGTGGGTGCACGTATTACTGGCGCCCTCCGCACCTACGACGCGTGGACTCAAGGGCAAGAACGTGGTCGTTTCGGACTGAGTGACAGTGGATCTCTTGAGCGAAACCCGCGCAGACTGCTGGAGCAAGCGGAAGAGGTCGAGATGTCGGAGTACAAGGCAGGAAAATGGGCCCGCCGCATACAGCCCTGCACATCGGTGAGTTCTTTATACACGTGGCAGTCAGACGAATGCACCAAAGCTTACGTTGTTACTGCGATTGCACCGAGGGATTAATCAGTCCGAATCCACAGAAAGCTTGGTATCCATTCGGAGTTCTAGGTGATTAGAATATGTCCATGGACTCCTTCATCATTGCGGGGAAGGCGTTCCGGTCGCGGCTGATTGTTGGGACCGGGAAATACAAGAGTGGGCAAGAAACGGCGCGGGCCATCGAGGCCAGCGGGGCGGAGATGGTGACGGTGGCGGTGCGGCGGGTGAACCTGGACCGCAGCAAGGAATCGCTGCTGGACTTCATCGATCCCAAGCGCTACTTCCTGCTGCCCAACACGGCGGGCTGCTACACGGCCGACGAGGCCATCCGCACGGCGCGGCTGGGGCGCGAGGTGGGGCTGTCGGACTGGGTGAAGATGGAGGTGATCGGCGACCAGGCGACGCTGTATCCCGACGTGACGGCCACGGTGGAGGCGACGCGGGTGCTGGTGAAAGAGGGATTCACGGTGCTGCCCTACACTTCGGACGACATCGTGGTGGCCAAGCGGCTGATCGATGCCGGGGCCAGCGCGGTGATGCCGCTGGGAGCGCCCATCGGCAGCGGCATGGGCATCCAGAACCGTGCCCACCTGCAGATCCTGCGGGAGCTGATCTCGGGCGTGCCGCTGATCGTGGACGCCGGGGTGGGCACCGCGTCCGATGCGGCCATCGCCCTGGAGCTGGGATACGACGGGGTGCTGATGAATACCGGCATTGCCGGGGCGGCGGACCCGGTCCTGATGGCCGAGGCGATGAAGAATGCGGTCCTGGCCGGGCGGCAGGCGTACTTGGCCGGACGCATGCCGAAAAAACTCTACGCCACCGCCAGCTCGCCGCTGGAGGGAGTAGTTCGCTGATCCCACCCTCTGCTTCGCAGAAGGGTGGGGCACCCGCTGGTAGCTAGGGGCCGCCAGCTACTAACTACTAGCTACAAGCTACTTCTTGGCGGCGACCGGGGGCGCGGGTTGCTGCGGCGGGTTGGGGTAGGTGTAGATGACCTCGCCGGGGCGGGCATATCGGAGCTGCTCACGGGCCTCCTTTTCGATGGTGGCCGGGTCGGTCTTCAGCGCCTTGATGCGCTCGCCGAGAGCGTCATTTTCCTTCTGAATTTTTTCGATGTCCTTTTCCAGCGCGCGGTATTCCGCCTTCTTTTTCTGGTAAGCGAGGAATCCGTTCGGTCCGAAAACGACGTGCAGACTGAGCAGCAAGGCAAGCGCGGCGACGGCGGCGGTGGCGAGCTTGCGGCGCGCGCGGTAGAACCAGTCGGCGATGCGTCGGATGAGGCCCAAGGTTCTCTTCTGCCCGCCCGAGGGCGAGCGGGCTACAACTTCGTTAAGAAAAGATCCAGTCCCTGGCGACGGGCGCGAGCTTGTCGAGGTCCGCGGCCGAGCGCACTTCGGAATAGACGCGAACCACGGGTTCGGTGCCGGACAAGCGATAACAGACCCAGGATCCGTCGTCGAGCACGAGCTTCAAACCGTCGGTGCGGACGATCTCGGAGACCTTGCGTCCGGCAAAGTCGAGCGGTTCCGTCTTCAATTTAGTAGTGAACTTCTCTTTGACCTCAGGGGTCAAGCGGAAGTTCTCGCGGCGAGGGTAAAAGGAACCAACTTTGACAAATAATTCGCGCAATTGGTCGGAAATTTGCTTGCCGCGTCGCGCGACCATCTCGCAGCAGAGCAGTCCGGCGAGGACGCCGTCTTTCTCCGGGACATGATGGCGGATGCTGAGGCCCGCGCTTTCTTCGCCGCCGATGGCGATCTTGTCCTGCTTGATGAGCTCGCCAATGTACTTGAAGCCGACGGGAGTCTCGTAGAGCTGAACCTTGTGGTGGGCGGCGAGGGCGTTGATCATATTGGTGGTGGAGACGGATTTGGCGACGCCGTTGCGCCAGCCGCGGGTCTCGACCAGGTAATCGAAAAGAAGAGCGATGACGTAGTTGGGCTGGATGAAAGTGCCGTCGGCGTCGACGATGCCGAAGCGGTCGGCGTCGCCGTCGGTGGCCATGCCGACGCGCGCGCCGGTCTCCTTCATTTTGGCGCGAAGGTCGTTGAGGAGCTCGCCGTCTGGCTCGGGAGCGTGTCCGCCGAAGAGGACGTCGCGACGATCGTGGACGACGGCGAGGTCGATGCCGGCGTCGCGGAGAAGAGTGTCGGGATAGCCGCGCGCGGCGCCGAAGAAGGAGTCGAAGGCGATCTTCAGACCGGATTTCTTGATCAGATCGAGGTCGATGATCTCGCGCAGACGAGCCAGATAAGGCGGGCGAACGTCGATCTCTTCTTTATTCACTCCGGGCACGGGACTGGAGGGCGCGGCGAGGGCCGGGTCGGCGTCAAGCTCAGCGATGGCGGCCTCGATCTTCTTTGTGTACTCAGGGAGAGCTGGCGCGCCGTCGGGAGTCGAGAACTTGATGCCGTTGTACTCCGGCGGATTATGCGAGGCGGTGAAGTTGATGGCGCCGTCGGCCTGGGCGCGGATCACTTCGTAGGCAATGGCGGGAGTGGGAGCGGGCTCGGTGATGACCAGCGGCGTGACACCGCGGGCGGCGAGGATCTGCGCGGCCATGGAGACAAAGGTCTCGCCGAGGAAGCGCGGGTCGCGTCCGACGACCACGCGGGCGCCCGCGGGCTTCACGGAGACGACGTAGCGGGCGATGCCGCTCACGGCGCGGCGGACATTGGCGAAGGTGAAATCTTCCGCCATGACGGCGCGCCAGCCGGAAGTGCCGAATCTTATTTGAGTCAGCATGATCGCTCTAGGAATGCGGTCCAGATGCGGCCGGTAGCGGCCGGTGTTATCGTTGCCAGGTTAAGAGAGCTCCTTCGCGCTTCGCGCTCAGGATGTCGGCTGCGGGCTCAGACGCCCGCAAAGCGCCTCAAGTTTCAAAGAACGGATGATTGTAAATGACTGACAAGCGAGTGGTGCTAACAACCGCAGGGTCGAAAGAAGAGGCGCAGAAGATCGCGCGGGCGCTGGTGGAGCGGCGGCTGGCGGCGTGCGTGAACGTCGTGGGGCCGATCGAGTCGGTGTACCGCTGGAAGGGCGCGGTGGAGACGGCGGAGGAGTTCCTGTGCGTCATCAAGACCACGGCGGCGGCGGTGGAGCGGGTGAGGGCGGCGATTAAAGAGTTGCATTCCTACGAGCTGCCGGAGTGCGTGGAGCTGGCGGTCGAGGATGGGAGCGCGGAGTACCTCGCCTGGATCGGAGAAAACGTTGGATAGATCGCCGGGATCGCCGGCATCGCCGAAATCGCCGGGATCGTATTAGGGTTTGCGGGCGGAAATGTTCAGGCGCCAGTAGTCCATGACAAAGGGCGGCGAGTCCTGGGAGGCGTGCAGCGCGAGTTGATCCAAGAAGCGCTGGCGTAGGATCGGGTCGGTGATGCGGCTGGTGTGCTCGCGCAAGGTGACGGTGGCCAGGTAGTCCTTGAATTCCTCGGCGCTGGAGAGCTGGGCGGGCGCAGGTTCAAGCCAGATATCGATGTCTTTGAAGCCGGCACGGAGCATGTTGTCGTGGAAAGTCTCGGGCGTCTCGTAGTGGGTGGTGCGGCGCCAGCCGGCGAAGATTTCGCGGTATTCGGGGCAGTCGATGATGGTCTGGGCGCGGCGATGGATGCGCTCGAGATTGGGGCCGCCGCCACACTGCGCGTCCAGCCACCCGCCGGGTTTCAACACTGAAAAAATCGATCGGAAGAGCTGCGTGTGATCGGGCACCCAGTGAAAAGCGGCGGTGCTGAAGATGCCGTCGAAAATCGGGCGGAAAGGAAGATGCTGGAGATCGGCCTGGACCAGATGCACACGGCCGGAGACGTGCGCGGCAGCCTGGTTAAGCATGTTGAAGGAAAGATCGACGCCGACGACGTTGCCGCGGGGCAGGCGATTGCGGAGCTCGACGGTCAGGCGGCAGGAGCCGCAGCCGGCGTCGAGCATCAGCTCGTCGCCGCGAAGCTTAAGGCGCTCGAGGACCTTCAGCCCCCAAGCGACCTGGGGGTTCGAGAGGCGGTGGTAGGAGTCGGCGTCCCACTCGCTGGAGGTCTGGTGCTGGGGCATAAGCTAACAAGATTACCGCAAAGCAGCTCGTATCTCCGGGGAGAGGGGCGGACCTACACGTCTTTGAGGTGCTCCTCGTCCAGACCGAAGTAGTGTCCCAGTTCGTGGATAACGGTGCGCCGGATCTGCTCGCGGACCTCAATGTCGTCGCGGCACACGGCTTCGATGTTCTTCTGGTAGAGCACGATGTGATCGGGGCCGGCACGGAGGTCGAAGACACTCCTCTGCGTCAGGGGGACGCCGACGTACACACCCATGAGCAAGCGGCGAGGACTCGGGGCGAGCTTCCGGGGGCGGCCCGTGCGGCGGCGCGGACGCTGCTCCGCAGGATAGTCTTCGACCAGCACGGCGACATTCTGGATGCGCCGGCGGAAGCGACGAGGAAGACTGTCCAGGACCTCGGCCGCGATCCTTGCGAAGCGCTCGCGATCCATTGCAGGTCCATGGTCTCACGGATTTCGCCTCGCTCACGACGACGCCGGTCAGAGAGCAGGTCCCTCACGGCTAAAGCCGTTCGGGATGACACTGCGTAAGTCAGATCGCTTTCAGGGCTTCGTCGAGGTCGGAGAGGATGTCTTCGACGTCCTCAATACCGACGGAGATGCGGACCAGGCCATCGGTGATGCCGATGGCCTTTCTTCCCTTCTCGCCGAGAGCGGCGTGGGTCATGGTGGCGGGGTGGGAGATGAGGGTCTCGACGCCGCCGAGGGACTCGCCGAGGGAGCAGACGCGGACCTTGCTCAACATCCGCTTTGCATTCTTCAGAGAGCCAGTCTCGAAGGTGATGAGGGCACCGAAGCCGGACATCTGCTTCTTGGCGAGCTCGTATTGCGGATGCTCTGGCAGGCCGGGATAGAAGACCTTCTGGACCTTGCGGTGACCGTTCAGGAACTTGGCGACGGCGCGGCCGTTCCTCTCGTGCTGCTCCATGCGCACGGCCAGCGTTTTCACTCCGCGGAGGACGAGGAAACATTCGAACGGCGAGAGAATCGCGCCCGCAGATTTCTGGATGAAGCGGAATTTTTCTGCATGCTCCGGCGTGGTGCAGATGATGACGCCGCCGAGTCCGTCGCTGTGACCGTTGAGGAACTTGGTGGTGGAGTGGATGACCATGTCGGCGCCCAGGGCGAGGGGCTGCTGGAAGTAGGGCGACATGAAGGTGTTGTCGACCACGACTTCGGCGCCGCGACGGTGGGCGATGCGGCTGATGGCGGCGATGTCGCTGATGGTCATCAGGGGGTTGGTCGGGGTCTCGACGTAGACGTACTTGGTGCCGCGCTGGATGGCGCGCTCGACCGCGTTCAGATCCGAAGTGTCCACGTAGGTAAACTCAAGGCCGTAGTTGACCAGGATCTGATTGAAGAGGCGGGGGACGCCGCCGTAGACGTTGTGCGAGCAGACGACGTGGTCGCGGGCCTTGAGGGTGGTGCAAAGGGCGTTGATGGCGGCCATGCCGCTGGCGAAGACGTGGGCGGAAGTCCCGCCTTCGAGCGAAGCCAAGTTCTGCTCCAGGCGGTCGCGAGTGGGATTGGAGACGCGCGCGTACTCGTATCCCAAGCGCGGCTTGCCAAGCTCGTCCTGAAGATAAGTGGAAGTGGCATAGATGGGGACGGCAATGGCGCCGGTGAGGGGTTCTGCCTGCTGTCCGTCGTGGATGGCGCGGGTGGCGAAGCCGTGCTTGCGATCGCTCATCAGATCCCGCCTTCGAAAATCTTCTTCGAGAGATAGCGCTCGGCGGAGTCGGGGATGATGGTGACGACGCGCTTCCCTGGCCCGAGACGCCTGGCGATCTGGAGGGCGACGAATACGTTGGCGCCGGCGCTGGAGCCTCCGAGCACGCCTTCCTTGGCCGCCAGCTCTTTGACGGTGTTGAAGGCATCGGGGTCGGAGACGGCGATGATCTGGTCGGCAAGGGAGCTATCGAAGGTCTTGGGAATGAAGCTGGCGCCGATGCCTTCGATCTTGTGGGTGCCTTTGGGGCCGCCTCCGAGGACAGAGCCCACGGTTTCGACCGCGATGGCCAGAGCCTCAGGGAGACGTTCCTTGACGTAGCGGGCGACGCCGGTGAAGGTGCCGCCAGTGCCGGCGCCGATGACGACGGCGTCGATGCGGCCTTCCATCTGCTCGAAGATCTCGCGTCCGGTAGTTTCGTAGTGGAAGTCGGGGTTGGCTTGGTTCTCGAACTGGGCGGCGACGAAGGAATCGGGGGTCTTGGCGGCGGCATCGCGCATGCGCTGGATGGCCCCTTCCATGCCCTCGGCGTCCGGAGTGCGAGTCACCTCGGCGCCGAGGGCACGCATGATGATGACTTTTTCCTGGGAAAACTTCTCGGGTACGAAGAGCACGACCTTGTAGCCGCGGTTGACGCCGATGAGAGCCAGACCGATGCCAGTGTTGCCGGCGGTGGCCTCGAAGATGGTGCAGCCTTTGCGGAGAAGTCCCTGCTGCTCGGCGCGGCGGATGATGCCGATGGCGGCGCGGTCCTTAATGCTGCCGCCGGGGTTCAGGTATTCGAGCTTGGCGTAGATGTCGGCGGCGCCGGGAGGGGCGATGCGCTTGAGGTGAAGCATCGGGGTTTCGCCGACGATCTGGGTGATCTCTTCGGCGATCCGGAGGTGAGCAGCTTCGGCCGTTTTCATTACCATTCAGGGTAAAGGGAGGCGGAGGGGACGGTCAATGATCGGCTAGTCGGAAATGATCGGGCGACTAGAAATCATTGGGTAATTGGAAATCGGGTAATTGGGTAATTTGAAGAACCCCAGCACACCCGACGCTCGGTCGGGCTGATGGCTAGCCGCTACTTCGAGGCGCGCTCCTGGGTGGCGTAGTAGCCGCTGCGGGTGCGGACCTGGAGCTTGCCGTATCCGCCGGCATGAGCCTCGACGCGCACGGTGCGGTATCCGCCGGTGGACTGCGGGTTGGAAGGCTTGTAGCCCAAGGTGTACTGATTGCGGAGGTCGTGGGCGACGGCGCGGCTGATGTTGTCCACCTCGTTGATGTCCTTGGGAAAGAAAGCCACGCCACCGGTCTGAGAGGCGAGCGCGGTGAGAGCGCGCTTGGCGCGGCGAGCCTCGCGGTCGTCGCCCAGGATGCCGATGGAATACACGGTGGGGCCGTGCTCGTCCTGAAGGCGGCGAATGGTCTGCTCGAGAGACTCGCGACTGGCATTGTCCTCGCCGTCGGTGACAATAAGGAGCACTTTCTTGTCGAGCTTGGCGCCCTTCTCGAGGTGGTCGGAGGCGGCCACAATGGCGTCATAGAGGGCGGTGCCACCGCGGGACTCGATGCGCTCCAGGCCTTCCTTCAGCTTGTTGACGTCGGAGGTGAAGTCCTGATCGAGATAGGACTCGTCGTTAAAGTTGACAAGAAAGACTTCATCCTGGGGGTTGCTGGCGCGGACCAGGTTGATGGCAGCCTGGTTGACGGCGGCGCGCTTGTCGCGCATGGAGCCAGAATTGTCGATGATGATGCCGAGGGCGACGGGAATGTCTTCGCGGCGGAAGGAGGTGAGCTGCTGCGGGCGACCGTCCTCGTAGACGGTGAAGGCAGTGCGATCGAGGTCGGTGACCAGGCGCTGTTTCTGGTCCACGACGGTGGCGTGGAGGACGACTTCCTCAACCTTCTTCCTAAAGATGAAAACGCCGTTGTCGGTCTGGTCGGGGCTCTGGCCCTGGGACGCCTGGGTGCCGGGTGTCGGCGAGGGGACGGGCAGAGGCATGTGGCCGGCCGTGGGGTCGGACTGCTGCTGGGCGCGCACAATGGGCCCCGCAAGTGAGACTGTGAGGGCCAGGACAAGAGACAGGAAGAGCGCGCTACTGCGAGGGTGCATAGTATCCCGTCTTGGAATAGACCGTGAGTTGCGGCAACCCCTTGGGCGGCAAGAGCCTGACCTTGACCTTGCGCCAGCGCCCGTCGCGGATTGAATTCGTCGAACGATATCCGAGGACGTATTGGTTGCGCAGCTCGATCCCAATCTTGGTGGCGACGTCGGTCAAGTCGTTAGGGTTATCGATGGTGAAGGTGCGCCCGCCGGTGACTTCGGTGATGTTGGTGAGCAAGGCGGGGCCGGCCACTTCCTCGGGAGTGGGGAAGGACGAATTATAGATGCCGATGGCGTAGATCTGGACGTCGGCTTCCTTGACGATCGCCTTGATCTCGGCGTCGGTGTAGCGGCTGCGGTTGTCGCCGCCGTCAGAAATGATGAGCAGGGCCTTCTTGGCGTTGTGGGCATCGTGCATTTTAGTGACGCCGAGGTAGATGGCATCGAGCAACGCGGTGAGGCCCTGGGGCATGGTGAAGACCACCTTGCTCTGGATGTCCTCGATGGACTGGGTGAAGTCGGCGAGCAACTGAGGGCGGTCGGAGAAGGTGACAAGGAAAAACTCGTCCTGAGGGTTGGCGGTCCTGAAGAACTCGACGACCGCCTCGCGGGCCTTCTCGATCTTGGTCTTCATGCTGCCGCTGACATCGAAGATGACGCCGAGAGAAATAGGAGCGTCCTCATTGGAGAAGTGTCGGATCTGCTGCTCCTGGTTGCCTTCGAAGATCTTGAAGTTCTCTTTCTCCAGACCGGTGACCAAGCGGTTCATGGGATCGGTGATGGTGACGTTGACCAACACGAGGTCGACGTCCACGATCACGGGCTTGGTGTGGGTCTTGAACCTGGGGTCGACGTCGAAGGCTTTGTTCTTGTCGGGCTCCTTGCGCGGGGTGACGTGGACGTCGCCGGTGGTCGACTGCGCGCGGGCCAGAGGAGCGGCGCAGAACACGAGCGCCGCAGCAATGAACAGCGCCATAAGCGCTGCCGAAATCCAGGGCCGCAGAACCGACGCTGAGAGCGACGAGCAGGCATTCGGCAGGATAGCTGGCACCGGATGCGTTTGCGTTCTCAGGGAACGAATGGACCCCGGCCCGATTCTCCGAAAACGGGCCATAGACCCCTCTTGTTGAACCGATAGTATCACAGCGCGCTTGCCATTATCCGAGACGAAGAAGAAGGCCCCCAGCCAATGTGTGATGTGACAGAAGGGTAGCCGGTTTTCTTTTATTTGCGCGCGCCTAGGCGCGCTAGAATCGAAGGCTCTCACCGACATGGCCACGATCTTCCCTTTTCGGGCACTGCGCTACAACCCTGGGCGCGTGGATGTTCAGAGGGTCGTCACCCAGCCGTACGATAAGATCACGCCGGCGATGCAGCAGCGCTACTACGCCGCCAGCCCCTACAACCTGGTGCGAATCATCCTGGGGAAAAGAGAGCCAGCAGACGATGAGAAAAGCAACGTTTACACGCGGGCGGCGGACGATTTCCGACGTTGGCGGAGCGAAGGCGTGCTGCGGCCGGATGCGGCGGCGAGCCTGTATGCGTACTCGCAAGAATTCAGGGCGCCTGGGACAGAGAAGATGGGCACGAGGCGGGGATTCATCGGGCTGGGGCAGATCGAGCCGTATGAGGCCGGGGTGGTGTTCCGGCACGAGCAGACGCTGTCGGCGCCCAAGCAAGACCGGCTGAACCTGTTGCGAGCCACGCGGGCGCACTTCGGGCAGATCTTCATGCTGTATTCCGATCCCGGGCGGGAGGTGGAGACTCAACTCTTCCGAGATGCCAAGCCGACGATAGAAGTTACGGACGAATACGGGGTCGTGCACCGGATATGGGCGGTGCCGGAAGTCGAGCGGGTGGAGGCGGCGACGCGGGCGATGGCGGACAAGAAACTGATCATCGCCGACGGTCACCACCGGTACGAGACCGCACTGCGGTATCGCGACGAGCGGCGCGCCGGAGGAGGCAAGGCGGACGGCAACCAGGCGTACGACCGGGTGATGATGACGTTCGTCAACGTGGACGCTCCCGGGCTGGTGATCCTGCCGACCCACCGGGTGGTGCACGGGCTGGAGGATTTCCAGGCGGGCGAGATGGTGCGAGTGGCGCGGAATTTCTTCGCGGTGGAGGACATCACGTCGCGGTTCGACCCGGAGCGTCCGACGGCGGCGCTGGCGGCGGGCGGCGAGGGAACAGCTTTGTTGGCTGTGACCAAGGGAAACAAGTTCCTGATGCGAGCGCCGGCGGGTGCGCGGCATGCGTCGATGGAAGGGCTGTCGTCGCGGCAGGCGGAGCTGGACGTCGTCCGCTTGCACAGGGTGGTGCTGGGGTCGGTGCTGGGTATGAGCGAAGAGTCGATCCGCGAGCAAAAGCACATCGAGTACGTGCGTGACGCGAAAGAAGCGGTGGCCCGGGTGCAGGGGGGAGCGAACGTGGCGTTCCTGATGAACCCGGCGAGGATCGAGCAAGTGCGCGACATCGCATTCGCCGGCGAGGTGCTGCCGCAGAAATCCACGGACTTCTATCCCAAGATGCTTTCGGGCCTGACCATCTATGCGCTGGAATAGGCCGCTGAGCGCGCTGACCGCGGGCGCCCTGGCGCTGGCCTTGCTGCCGTTGCGCTCGGCGGAGGAGAAGCGGGTGGCGGTGTACGCGCCGCGGGCCAGCTATTCCCTGCCCGTGCAGGAGCGCGCCAACGGAGACTACGTGGCGCTGTTCGAGGCGGTCGAACCGCTGGGCAGGGCCAGCACGCAGGTGGATGGCAAAACGTGGCGGCTGCGATTCAACAGGATGGAATGCGAGTTCAAGGCGGGCCAGACGCGGGGGCGGGTGGGGCGGCACTCGATCGAACTGCCCCAGCCATTCCTGCTCGACGGCGAGCACGGGTACATCCCGCTGGCTGCGCTGCCGTTGGTGCTGTCGCGGCTGCTCGATAGCCGGGTGGACTTCCACACGACGTCGCGGCGGATCTTCGTGGGCGACGTGGCCACGCGCTTCACGCTGGAGCTGAAAAAGGGGGAGGGCCTGGTGTTGAGTTTCTCCGACGCGGTGAACCCGATGATCAGCACCGAGCCGGGAAAACTGAGGATGACCTTCACGCATGAGCCGGTGGTGTCAGGTACGGGAACGTACCAGTTCATGGACAACAAACTGATCTCGGGAGCGCGGTTCGATGAAGTGAATGGGGCAGCGGAATTGACGGTGCAGGCCAATGTTCCGGTGATGGCGACATTCGCCGATGGTGGAAAGACGATCCGTATCGTGGCGGCACCTATCCAGGCGGCGCAGGCGCCCACGCCAGCGGCGCCGGCAGCGTCACCCACGTCCGCGCCGGCAGCCCCGACACCGGAGGCAACGCCGGGCGGGGCGCAGCCGACCTCGCCGGGAGCGGCGGCTGGGGCGGCGGCCGGAGCTCTGCGCCAGTCCTACCTTGTCGTAGTGGACGCAAGCCACGGCGGGGAGGAGCGCGGAGCGGCCCTGAGCGACAAGCTGGCGGAGAAAGACGTGACGCTGGCACTGGCGCGAAAGCTCCGGGGCGAGCTGCAGGCGCGGGGGATCAATGCGCTGATGCTGCGCGACTCCGATACGACCCTCTCGCTGGAGCAGCGGGCCGAAACGGTGAACGCGTCGCGAGCGGCGGTCTACGTGGCGCTGCACGCGGCCAACATGGGCAGCGGGGTGCGGGTGTACACGGCGATGCTGCCGGCCTCCGACGCCAAGCAGCAGTTGTTCGTCCCCTGGGAGACGGCGCAGGCGGGGCATACCGAAGCGAGCCGGGTAGTGGCGGATGCGGTGGCCGAGGAGACCGGGAAGCGGGACCTGGCCAGCTGGGTGGTGGCCGCGCCGGTGCGCCCGCTGAACAACGTGGTGACGGCAGCGATCGCGGTGGAAGTCTCGCTGCCGGGCCCGCAGGTGGATACTCTGAGCTCGGCGAATTACCAGCAGCAAGTGGCGGCGGCGATCGCGTCCGGGATCGCGGACGCGCGGCCGAAACTCGATCCCAACGCGCCAAGATCGGGCGCGCCCGTGAGCCCAGGAACGGCAAGATGATCCCGCGTCACGTACAGATCACCGCCGTCGTCCTGATCGTGGCGATGTTCAGCACGGGATTCTACATCCTGCGACTGAAGGCACGGGTGGAGCGGAATGGGGCCGTCTCGGACACGCGCCCGATCGCGCCGCCGGTAGCCGGACCCAAATCGAGGGTGGAGCTCTACATCGCCTACGACCAGGACGGCGTGATCCGGCCGCGGCTAGTGAACGTGGCCCTGCCGCAGGAGCCGAATCTGCGTGCGCGGGAGGTGCTGCGGGCGCTGGTGGGCGAATACCTGCAAAAGCCGTCAGCGCATCCTCTGGCTCCTGGAGCAGACGTAAAGGACGTGTATCTGCTGAACGGCGGGGTGGCGGTGGTGGACACGACGGCCGAGTTCGCCGAAGGGCACCGCTCGGGCGTGTTCGTAGAGGAGCTGACGGTAGTGTCTCTGGTGGAGACGCTGGCAGCCAACGTGCCGGGCGTGACGCGGGTGAAGATCCTGGTGGACGGCAAGGAGCGGGAGACGCTGGCCGGGCACGCAGACCTGATGTCGTTCTATGATGTCAACGCGGTCGATCAACTCGTAAAGGCGATGCAGTGAGCAGAAGACCAACCATCGGAGTGTTTGACTCGGGCGTGGGCGGGCTGACGGTGCTGAAGGAACTGGTGCGCCTAATCCCGGACGCGGACTACCTCTACTTCGGCGATACGGCGCGGCTGCCCTACGGGTCGAAGTCGCCGGAAACGGTGGCCAAGTTCGCGCTGGAAGCGGTGCGCTTCCTCCAGGAGCATGGCGCGGAGTACATGGTGATCGCGTGCAACACGGCGAGCGCGCTGGCGCTGGAGGCGATCAAGAGCGCGGTGAAGATCCCCGTGGTCGGGGTGATCGAGCCGGGGGCGGAACGAGCGGCGATCGCGACCTTGCACCGCACCGTACTGGTGATCGGGACGGAGGCCACGATCGGCAGCCACGCCTACCAGCGGGCGCTGGCGGCGCGGAGCGTCATGGCGCTGGAGAAGGCGTGCCCGCTGTTCGTGCCGTTGATCGAAGAGGGCTGGATGGACCACAACGTCACCCAGCAAGTGGCGCACGTGTACCTGGACGAGTTCTTCCAAGACCCGAAGACCGGGCCGGACACGCTGGTGCTGGGCTGCACGCATTACCCGCTGATCAAGCAGATCCTGCGCGGGGTGGCGCCGTGGCGGGTGGAGATCGTGGATTCGGCGGAATCAACCGCACAGTACGTGGCGAAAGAGCTGGAGAAATTGCCTCCGATGTTGCCGACCATCAACCCGGCGGAGCAGCGGCAGATGACGCGGCTGCGGTTCTTTGCGACCGATTCGGTGGACAGGTTCCGCCGTCTGGGCGAGAGGTTCATGGGGCACGCGATCGGGCCGGTCAGGCACGTCGATATTGGAGGCTAGTACTCAGTACTCGGTACTCAGTACCTAGTAGAATCTCCAAGCTGCGGGAAGAAGACCTCACCACGAAAGACACAAAGGTCCACACGAAGGAACACGAAGGACTGCTAGAATCCACGGGTCATGATCTATCGAAGCGATAATCGCGCGCCGGACCAGATGCGGCCGGTGAACATCGTGCCCGAGTTCATCTCGACCGCCGAAGGCTCGTGCCTGATCGAGGTGGGCAACACGCGGGTGATCTGCACGGCGTCGGTGGACGAGGCGGTGCCCTCGTGGATGCGCAACTCGGGCAAGGGGTGGATCACCAGCGAGTACGGGATGATCCCGCGCTCGACGCTGACCCGGACGCCGCGCGAGGCGGCGCGCGGGCGGCAGGGCGGGCGCACGCAGGAGATCCAGCGACTGATCGGGCGATCGCTGCGCGCGGTGGTGGACCTGACGCGGCTGGGCGAGCGGACGATCTGGGTGGACTGCGACGTGATCCAGGCGGACGGCGGGACCAGGACGGCGTCGATCACCGGGTCGTTCGTGGCGCTGGGGCTGGCGCTGGGCAAGCTGGTGGAGGCGGGAACGCTGACGTCGGCGCCCATCCGCGACTTCGTGGCCGCGACCAGCGCGGGCATCGTGGACGGCGAGATCATGCTCGACCTCAACTACGAAGAAGACGCGCGCGCCGAGGTGGACATGAACTTCGTCATGACCGGCGGGAAGAAGATGGTCGAGCTGCAGGCCACGGCCGAGCAGCGTCCATTCGACGAAGCGCAACTCAAGCGCATGACGGAGCTGGCGCGGAAGGGCGTGGAGAGCCTGATCGCCAAACAGCAGGCGGTGCTGAGCTCGCTCCTGCTTCGGCAGTAAGTCATTTCACCGCAGAGATCGCAGAGAACGCAGAGTTTTCGGTCTTCACTGCGATCCCGGCGGGCTCTGCGGTTCGTTTTTTTCGTCTCTTACGAAGAATGCCCGGCTGATACAATAGTCGGCTGTTATCACGCGCGCGGCCCGTCCGGAGCTCCAGCCAATCTCATCCAGCGCGCACGAGGAGGATTTCCCGTGAAACTTACCCCTGGAAAACTTGCCGGCCTCAAGAACGTATCGAACGCGCGGGGCGTGATCGGCGCCGCCGCTATGGACCAGCGCGGATCGCTGAAGAAGGCGCTGGGCGCAAACGCCACCGAGAAGCAGCTGGAGGAATTCAAGTCGCTGGTGACCGAGGTGTTGACGCCGCATGCGACGGCCATTCTGCTGGATCCCGAGTGGGGACTGCCGGCGTCGAAGCGGCGGTCGAAGAATGCCGGGCTGCTGCTGGCGTACGAGAAGACGGGCTACGACAAGACCGGGCCGGGGCGCCTGCCCGACCTGCTCGATAACTGGTCGGCGCGCCGCCTGAAAGAGAACGGCGCGGACGCGGTGAAGATCCTGCTGTACTACACGCCGGACGATCCCAAGGACGTCAACGACAAGAAGCACGCGTGGGTGGAGCGCATCGGCGACGAGTGCCGCGCCAACGATATCCCCTTCTTCCTCGAGCTGGTGGGCTACGAGGAGGGCGTGGACGAGAAGGGCCTCGAGTATTCCAAGAAGAAGCCGCGGATCGTGCTGGAGTCGATGAAGGAGTTCACCAAGGATCGTTACGGCGCGGACGTGTTGAAAGTCGAGGTGCCGATCAACATGAAATTCGTCGAGGGCGCCAAGTCATTCAAGGGCGAGAAGGCGTACTCGAAGCAGGAAGCGATCAAGCACTTCCACGCCGCCGCCGCGGTGACCACCAAGCCGTTCATCTACCTGTCGGCGGGCGTGTCGAACTCGGAATTCACCGAGTCGCTGGAGCTGGCGGCGGAGTCGGGTGTGAAGTTCAACGGCGTGCTCTGCGGGCGCGCGACCTGGAAAGACGGCATCGCGGTGTACGCCAACCAGGGTCCGCAGGCGTTCCGCCACTGGCTGGAGACCGAGGGCGTGAAGAACATCAACAACGTCAACGAGAAGCTGAAGGGGGCGACCAGCTGGTTCTCGAAGTACGAAGTCCCCGAGCCGGCCATGGCGGGAAGATAGTCCATAGCGCATAGGACATAGTGCATAGAGGCGGGCTTTCGAGCTCGCCTTTCTTTTTTCACCGCCGAGATCGCCGAGACCGCCGAGTCATGGAAAGCGTCATCCCGAACGGCTTCAGCCGTGAGGGACCTGCTGTTCCTGCTATCCCTAGCGAATCGAGGGACCCCTACCCCCTCCGGGTCATCAGGCGAAACAAAGGAGTTACGCCTTGATATCAAGGGGATCAGGCGACAGATTAAGACCCCCTCCCCCTCGATATGTCGAAATAAAGGGGTTAGGTGAGGAGATATGTAGGGTATGTGGTAGCAAGACAGGAGTCGGGAGTCAGGAGTCAGCGAAAGTTGTCAAAGAACGGCGGCGGCTGCGCGGGGCAGCGGCAGCGCCCTTCGGCTTCACCTCAGGGCCGGCTTGGGGGCGCTACATCCAGCATAGCAAATCGGAGAATTGCGGACCTGGAGGTGCAGTACAGGAAGCGCAGCAGAATCAATGATTTGCAGGTGGCGAAAAGGTGGCGCTTGACATTGCTTAAAGCTATATTTTACGGCCGCAAGGTGCCTGATCTCAGTGACTTAGCGGGAACCATGATTTATGGAGTGGCGAAGTTTATCTTTCGTCGGTGAGGCATTCCGCACACGAGCAAAACCGGCTCGTGTGGGGCACCCGGCTTGATTTCAATGGGTTAGCGGGCACACCGACGATGACGTTCGAGAAGCAGATTTTTCGGATTCATGCACCCTGACGAGCAAACCCGGCTCGTCTGGGTACCCGGCGAGGCATGCCGGGGTAGGCAGGAATGGTCGAAACCCCTGCTTTCCTATAACGTGCCCAGGGATCGCGCCCATCCCATCCGTCCGGCATCCTCGACCGTAGGCCCAGCGCGTTCAGGCGCTGATCCTCTTCGCGCGTGATGATTGCCCCGATGCAGAATCGTCGAAGGATGCGACGAACTGCTCTTGCCGATGGCGCACCTAAACCAAAGAGCATGTCGTAGACAATCTTCTTCGGGACTATATGGTCATGAACCAATATCTTGCTGTCGTTTCGCACGCGCAACGCCCGTTCAGACCAGTACTTACACCCCTGATACTTGCCTTCGAACTCTGACCATACCCATACCACTTCCGCAAGCACGGCGAACTTAGTGCCGTGATGCAGCTTGGATTTCAGAATTCTGGCTACGTCTGCAGAGATCTGAGACTTTGTGCGATAGCGGGGATTCTTCTCAGGGATTCGGGGCATTCTGCTCAGCACTCAGGTCGCTATCCTACACCGCTCGGCGTTGCGTCCGGCCCGCGCGAGGGCGCGCGGGCTACTCTGTGGGGGATTGCGGAGGAGGTAGGGATCCCTCGACTCGGGCTGAAGCCCGGGCGCAGTGTCTTAGCAGTGTCATCCCGAACCGACTTAAGTCGGTGAGGGACCTGCTGTCCTTAGGGCGAAAAGCAGGTCCCTCACGGCTGAAGCCGTTCGGGATGACAGACGGAAGCGCCTACTCCCACTCAATGGTGCCCGGCGGCTTGGACGTCGTGTCGTACACCACGCGGTTGATGCCTTTGACTTCGTTGACGATGCGGGTGGAGATGCGCTTCAGGACGTCCCAGGGCAGCTCGACGACGTCGGCGGTCATGCCGTCCTCGGAGTGCACGGCGCGGATAGCGCAGGTGTAGGCGTAGGTGCGGGCGTCGCCCATGACGCCCACCGACATCACCGGCAGCAGCACGGCGAAGGATTGCCAGATCCTGGTGTACAGGCCGGCGGCCTTGATCTCGCCGACCACGATGTCGTCGGCTTCCTGCAGCATGCGGATGCGTTCGGGCGTGACTTCGCCCAGGATGCGCACGGCGAGGCCGGGGCCGGGGAAAGGCTGGCGGATGAGCGTCTCCTCGGGCATGCCGAGGTCGCGGCCGATGCGGCGGACTTCGTCCTTGAAGAGGTCTTTGAGCGGCTCGATGAGCTTGAGCTTCATGCGCTTGGGCAGGCCGCCGACATTGTGGTGCGTCTTGATGGTCTGCGAAGGGCCGCGGACGGAACGGGACTCGATGACGTCGGGGTAGAGAGTGCCCTGGACGAGGAAATCAATTTTCCGATTTGTAATTTGTAATTTGTAATTTGGAATTTTCCGCTTTGCGGGTGCGCGCTTCTGGGCTGAGGCGAGGCCTCTCGCGGTCGCGACGAGAGTTGCGTTGCGGGGAATGTCGCCCTTGAGCAGGTGGGTGACGGCATCGTCAAAGACGGCGATGAACTCGTTGCCGATGATCTTGCGCTTCTTCTCCGGCTCGGTGACGCCCTTCAGCTTATTAAGGAAGCGCTGGCTGGCGTCGACGGCGACGATGTTGAGGCCGAGGCGATCGCGCAGGTTCTGCTGCACCTTCAGGAACTCGTTCTTGCGCAGCACGCCGTTGTTGACGAAGACACAAGTGAGGCGCTCTCCGATGGCGCGGTGGACCAGGGTGGCAGCGACGGAGGAGTCCACGCCGCCGGAAAGGGCGCAGATGGCGTGGCCGTCGCCGACCTGTTGCCGGATCTGGTTGACGGTGTCGTCGATGAAGCGCTGCGGAGTCCAATCGGGACGCACGCCGCAGACCTTGAAGACAAAGTTCTTCAGGATGTCGGTCCCAAATTTCGTATGACGGACCTCGGGGTGAAACTGGACGGCGTACATCCGGGTCTGGGTGTTCTCGATGGCGGCGACGGCGTTCTCCGACTTGGCGACCAGGTGAAAGCCGGTGGGGAGTTTCGTGGCTTCGTCACCGTGGGACATCCAGACCGGCATGCGCACGGGCAGCGCATCGAAGAGCGGGGATTTATTGGTGACCGTGATCTCGGCGTGGCCGAACTCGCGCCTCTTGCCAGGGTTCACCTTGCCCCCGAGCTTGTGCGCCATCACCTGGAGGCCGTAGCAGATGCCGAGGATGGGCAGGCCGAGGGAAAGGACGCGGTCGTCCATGGTGGGCGCGTCCTTGTCATAGACCGAGGAGGGGCCTCCGGAGAAAATGATGCCCGCGGGATTGTAGGCGAGAACCTCGTCCACGGAAGCGGTGCAGGGCACGAGGACGGAAAAGACTTTTTGTTCGCGGATGCGGCGCGCGATGAGCTGGCTGTACTGCGCGCCGAAGTCGAGGATGACGATGGATTGGTGTTCCACGGTCGAGTGTGACAGATGTCGCTGGAAGTGTAAAGCGAGTCGTGCTTCTTGGCTATGGCGCGGTACTTCCGTACCGCGCTGAAATCCGTCGTCCCTACGGGACTCGGGTCCTTACTGGCCGGCGACCCGGCACTGGCGTGCCGGGCTACACATCCGCCGCGCCAAGGGCGCTGGTTCCAGGCGCGCCGGCGGCATCGCTGGACTGAGAGTAGGTCGCGGAGTCCGGAGGAGGTTGAACCGGCGACTCTACTGGTGGAACAGCAACCGGCTCGTCGCGGAGGATCTCGACGTAGGCCGCAAGGCGGGCGACGAAGAGGAAGTCGGCCACCACGAAATACACCAGCGTGATGAGGGCCAGAACGACGGCGACCGGTATCCAAGATGATCTCCGGAGCACGCCCAGAGGCACCAGGCTGACCACGGTGGCGGCCACGAGGACGAGCGACCGAACCACCCACATGATCGCGGCCAGGGAAAGGAAGGCGCGGCGGCGGTCGCGGTAGGCGTCGAAGGCGGCGGCGATGGAGGCGAAGGAGTCGGAGCCGTCGCGCACCGCGAAGATGCCGGCGAGGAAAAGATACCAGCGCAGGCGTCCGTGGAAGAAGCCGATGATGGCAGCGATCAAGAAGAAGACCAGCAGGAAGAGGCCGGGACGGTCGTTGACGCCGCGGCTGGCAGCGAAGCCGGCGACCAGCAGCGCGCCCAGGTATCCGACCCACGCGGCGAGAGCGGTGGCGGCGCGCAGGAAATGCAGGCCTAGCAAGGTACGGAAGCGCCCGCGAGTCTCGGCGAGCAGGGCGCGCAGGGAGGCCCAGCGGGCCAAAGATGCCGCGAAGATCCAGAGCACGCTGATCGCGGGCAGGAGCACGGCAGCGGCGCGGAAGAGGCGCGGCCAACTGCCGCTGAAGATGTGGCGCAAAGCCTCGGCCACCAGTGTCGGCACCTTGGTGCGGATCAGGAGCCAGTCGGCATCGGTGACGGTCAGGCTGTGCAGGTAAGCGAAGCAGGCGAAAATAAGCAAGCCCCACGCGGCAGCCCCGAAGCTCCAGCGCCAGGCGATCTCGGCCGCGGCTAGGCCGGGATAGCGGATGGCGGTGCGGAAGCCTTCGCGGACGGGGGATGGGCGGGGCATGCGCACGGTCAAGGATACAGGCTTTCGGCCCGAGGGCTAAAGCCGTGAGTCGTCGAAGGAATTCAGGTTCCCCCGACTCGCTCCGCTCGCCGAGGATGACGAATTTCTTGAAGGGGTAGGGGTCCTTCGACTCGGCTGCACAAAGCGCAGCCTCGCTCAGGACGACACCGTCTCTGGCTGCGTGCCGTGCAATCTCTGCGGCCGCATTGTTCCGTTTGACCCTCCGTTTTGGCGTCTGATAGCTTTGTCGGTTCCTTCCTACTCAGCGCGATCTCAAGGAACGCAAGCAAGGAGCCGTATGCCCGCCATCAAGTTCAAGGGAGTGGATTTCATCGAGTTCGATTCCCTGCTCACCGACGAGGAGCGCCTGGTGCGCGACAACACGCGCAAGTTCATCGAAGAGAACCTGGTGCCTCTCATCGAGCAGTGCAACCGCGATGGGCGCTTTCCCAAGGAACTGGTGAAGCCGATGGCGGAGCTGGGGTTCTTCGGCGCCAGCCTGCAAGGGTACGGGTGCGCGGGGATGTCGAACGTGGAATACGGCCTGATGAACCAGGAACTGGAGCGCGGGGACAGCGGGGTGCGCTCATTCGTCAGCGTGCAATCGGGGCTGTGCATGTACCCGATCCACGAGTTCGGCAGCGATGAGCAGAAGAACAAGTGGCTGCCGGGGATGCAGAAGGGGGAGATCCTGGGTTGCTTCGGGCTGACCGAGCCGGGCTTCGGGTCCAACCCCGGCGGGATGCTGACCCACGCGGTGAAGGACGGCAACGACTACATCCTGAACGGCGAGAAGATGTGGATCACGTCGGGGACGATCGCGAACCTCGCGATCATCTGGGCGAAGGTGAAGCATGAGGAGAGTAAGATCCGCGGATTCATCGTCGAGACCGATCGCAAGGGGTTCAAAGCGGACGACGTGCACGGCAAGTGGTCGCTGCGGGCGTCGGTGACGTCGGGGCTGTCGTTGCAGGACGTACGCGTGCCCGGGGGAAATCTGCTGCCCAAGTCGGGCGGGTTGAAGTCGCCGCTGATGTGCCTGAACCAGGCGCGCTACGGGATCGCGTGGGGAGCGGTGGGGGCGGCGATGTCGTGCTACGACACTGCACTGCAATACTCGCAGATCCGCAAGCAATGGCGCGACCAGCCGATTGCCTCGCACCAGCTGGTGCAGGAGAAGCTGGTGTGGATGATCTCGGAGATCACCAAGGCGCAGTTGCTGGTGCTGCAGGTCGGCCGGCTGAAGGATGCGGGCAAGGTGAAGCCGCAGCACATCTCGATGGCCAAGCGGAACAACGTGTGGATGGCGCTGGAGTGCGCACGCATGGCGCGGGACGTGCTGGGCGCGAACGGCATCACCGACGACTACCCGATCATGCGCCACATGATGAACCTGGAGTCGGTGAAGACGTACGAGGGCACGCACGACATCCATACGCTGATCATCGGGCAGGCGATCACGGGCGTGGACGCGATCTGAACGGCAGTTTCTAGTTTCTGGTTTCTAGTTTCTAGCGGCCAGACCCTAGGGTTGACGATAGGCGCGGGCGGGAGCATGATTCTTGCCCCGGAAAGGCCGAGTGGGCGCGGCGCTTGGAGGCATTCATTCATGGCAACTGAGACACGACCGGAAGTAAAGGCCCTGGCCAAGAGTTTCGGCAAGAACATGGAGAGCGACCTGGCGCTGGAGTTCCTGCGCGTGGTGGAGAATGCGGCCATCGCGGCGGCCAAGACCATGGGCCAGGGCGATCGCAAATTCGCCGACCACGTGGCCGTCGAGGCCATGCGCAAGACCATGGACTCGGTGCCCATGCGCGGCACTATCGTCATCGGCGAGGGCGAGCGCGACGAAGCGCCCATGCTCTACATCGGGGAAAAAGTCGGGGCGGAGTTTCCCGACGGGCAGCAGGTCCCGGACATCGATATCGCCGTGGATCCGCTGGAGGGCACCAACCTGTGCGCCACCGGATCGCCGGGATCGATCACGGTGCTGGCGGCGTCGGAGAAGGGCGGGCTGCTGCACGCGCCGGACTGCTACATGGAAAAGATCGTGGTGGGGCCGTCGTGCAAAGGCATTGTGGACCTGGACGCGCCCGTGGCCCACAACCTGAAACAGATCGCCAAGGCGCTCTCCCGCGACGTCGAAGACCTGGTGGTGGTGATCCTGGACCGGCCGCGGCACGAGAAGATCATCAGCGAGATCCGGCGCGCGGGCGCGCGCATCAAGCTGATCACCGATGGCGACCTGTCGCCGGGCATCGCCTCGGCGGTCATCGGCACCGGCGTACACGCGGTAATGGGCACCGGCGGCGCGCCCGAGGGTGTGCTGACCGCAGCCGCTATCCGCTGCCTCAACGGCTACATGGTGGGACGGCTGGTGATGACCAAGCCGGGGCAGGAAGAACGCATGGCCAAGATGGGCATCAAGGATCCGAAGCAGATCTACACCGCGGACGACCTGGCGCCGGGCAAGCAGATCGTTTTTGCCGCCACCGGCGTTACCGACGGTTCGTTGCTCAAGCCGGTGCGCTTCTTCGGCGAGGGCACGCGGACGTCGTCCATCATCCTGACGCTCCAGACGGGCAAGGTGCGGTTCATCGACAGCATCCACCTGGAGAAGCGGGACGATGTGAAGGTGAGATTCTCGTAGCAGTACTCGGTACTCAGTACTCAGAAAAGGCCTCCGGAAACGGAGGCCTTTTGTCTTGAATGCGGGAAAAGCAGGTCCCTCGCGGGCTGAAGCCCGCTCGGGATGACAATGGCGAGGCTGCATCGGCACGGCTCAAGCCGTGCCCCTTCCCGAACTACTTCGATCCAGTCGGTGCAGCGGCCGGGGGCCACTGGATGGACTCGCCCTGGAGGAGGCCGACACAGGGCTCCAGGCGTTTGCCCGAGCCATCGTGGACGGCGAAGTTGTACGGCTTGCCGCGGACGGTGCTCCACAGGCCGACGCCGGCGTAGGCGCCGTCCTTGCGCAGGATGAAGAAGAACATGTCCACGAAACGCAGGCGGGTCATGTCGTTGTTGTAGTTGCGGGCGATGCGTTTGAGGGCGTCCATACCCGCCTCGAGCGGCGCCATGCCGTGGCGCATGTTCTCGACGATGGTGTACGCGCCGGCGATCTTGATGTTTTCTTCCCCGCGCCCGACCGCGCCCGCTGAGCCCACGTCCTGGTCAGTGAAGCATCCGGCACCGGTGATGGAGGAGTCGCCGACGCGTCCGGGCAGCTTCCAGGCAAGGCCGCTGGTCGTAGTGGCGCCGGACATCTCGCCCTTCTCGTTGACGACCGAGACGTGCAGCGTGCCCTTGGGCGGGTAGAGACAGTCGTAGATCGCCTTCATTCGATAGTCGGGCTCAATGCCCAACTGGGCCGCCACCTCTTCCATCTGCTTGATCTTCAGGTCAAGGGACTGCGGAGTTCCCTGCGGGGGCAGGGGAGGCACGGGCACGGGCGGTTTCCACTGCGGGTCGGCGAGGCCGGGGCCCCAGTTGTCCTGGTTGGACATGGTTTCCTTCCACAGGAGCCAGGTCTTGCGGGCGCGCTCGGTGAGCAGGTTCTCGCGCGGAAAGCCGTGGGCGACAGCAAAGCGCTCGGCGCCTTCGCCGACCAGGAAGATGTGGTCGGTACGCTCCATCACGACGCGGGCCAGGGCCGAGACGTTCTTGATATTGCGCACGCCGCCGACGGCTCCGGCGCGGCGGGTGGATCCGTGCATGACGCAGGCGTCGAGCTCGACCACACCGTCTTCGTTGGGCAGGCCGCCGAGGCCGACGGTGGTGTCGTTGGGATCGTCCTCGCGTCCGCGGGTGACGAAGAGGCAGGCGTCGAGCGTGTCGTGGCCGCGCAGAAGGGTTTCGTAGGCGCCGTCAAGCTGCGGCATGCCGGTGTGCTTGCAGATGATGACCGGACGCTTGGGCGGAGAAAGTTTGCTGACATCCTGCGTCTGGCTGGCCGACTTGGTTTCCTGCGCCTCCAGGGCGAGGGCCGCAGCGCCGAGGGCGGCGCCAGCAATGAAGTTACGACGGTTGGACATGCAACCTCCGGTGAGCGCAGCAGAATAACAGTGGGCATTGGCCAATGGACAGAAAAACCACAGCCGCCAGGAAGACCTGACGGCTGGTGGCTTCGAGACGCCTTGACGGGAATGTCTACACCGCGAGTTTCTTGGGCGTGCTCTGGTCGGCGCGGAAGCGGAGCAGGGCGCCGATGTTGCCCGCGCGCTCGAAATCGGGCTGGTCGCGGACGTACACGACAGGAAGGCCCTTGCGGATGGCGACGCCGACGAGGGCGTCGGCGATGTCGTCAATCTCCCGGGTCTCCTTGCCGCACACGGCGCAATGGCGAACCACGCGGGTGTCGAGGTGGCCGCAATGCAGGCAGCGCGCCGCCGTGGCGCAGAAATTCTCGCCCAGTAACAGGGCCTGGATCTCGCCGCGCTCGAGCGACAGCAGGACGTGGCGCAGGCCGACGGCGCCGCGGCCATTGCGGTGCGCTTCGCCGAGCGCCTCGCGCACCATGTCCCGCCGCTGGGATTGCGCGTGCTCCTGGAGCAAGCGGGTGGCGTGCTCGTGCACCTGTTGCGTGGTGACCAGGGCGGGATCCACGGTGAAGCGGCCCACCAGGCGCTGCTTCACGTAAGGATGCAGGTGCGGCTCGACGTCGGGCCAGGTGTCCTCGCGGCACCCGACCAGGAAGCGCTCGCATCCGGCCGACTGCTGCAGGCCCTGGAGCCGCTCGGCAACTTCCTTGAAGTGCTTCATGGCCTCGTTGTCCGCGTGGCGTTCCCTGTGGCCCGCGTTGTAGCCGGCGAAGCCATCGGTGCGCGCCTTACGCGGCAGCGGAGTGCGGATCTCGCCGGCTTCCTGGATCTCGCCCACGCGGATGGTGAAGAAGCGGGCGTGCTCGCGGTCCAGGACGACGGCGCAGGCGCGCGGAAAGGCCTCGACCAGACGCGCCAGTGGTTTGAGGTGGAAGCCGTCATTAACGATGAGCTGGGAACTCACCAGGTGCGGAGGGACATCGAACTCGCGCCAGATCTCCTGAGCGCCACAGGCGAAGATCACCTTCGCCTTCGAGCCTCCCTTCCACTGCTCGGTTTGTTCCAGGATGCGGTGCAGGTCCTCCTTCTTCCTGCCGTTGCCGGTCCCGTGCTCGGCCTGGCGGAGCGCGTCGCGCACCATGTCCTTGAGCAGGATCATCTCTTCGCGGTGCGACTTGTCCTTGGGTGTCCGGGGTTGGAAATAGAAACTGATGGCGGAATTGTTCGTATTCTCGATCTGTGCCAGATAACGGAGTTCATCACGCGTGATCATCGCGTTCTCTCCTGAAGAACGATCTCAGGCTATCTTGGTATGTTGGAGAAGCTTGTCGCGCCATAGGCTGGCCGAGGGCATCTTCTGCCGGACCAGCTCACGCGCGGCGGTGATGGAACCGCGAACCTGATCGGCCGTACGGTCGGTCGTGGCCGCGATCTCGTTGAGGGTGAACCCTTCGATGGCGAAAAGGATGAAAGCCTCGCGGTCTTCGCGCCGTGCCCCGCGCAACACGCTTTCCACCAGGTTGACCATCTCGACAGAAGCGGCGGCCTGCTCCGGATTGGAGGTGCGCAGGTCGGGGATGACGTCGGAGCGGTGGAGCATCTCGTCGGGCTGATGGTATTGGAGTTCGGATTCGTCACTGGCGCGGACGTTCTGCTTGCGCGCGGAATCCTCCAGGGGGACTGCGGTCACGGCCTCGTGGTTGCCGGCGTTGACCTGGTTGATGGCGCGCAGGGACAGGCGGTAAAGCCAGCGCTCCAGCGTCAACAGCTCGGGTTTTTCTTCGTCGCCCAGGGCGGTGACGATGGCCTCGTCGATGACCTCTTCCTTGCTGACCGCGTCTTCCGGCAGCAGGCCGTTAGCTTCGCGGTAGGCCAGCTCCCGCTCGACAAAGGCGTTCAAACGCTCCAGATTAGCGTTCACCCAGCTGGCGATATCGGCGTCGGAGATCCGGACGGGATGGACGGCGGCAAACGTCTGCTCAAAAGGGACCACGTCGCGCAACTGGCTGTCCTCGGTGCCGCGGCGGGCCGGATGCCGCTTCTGCCCGCGCAGCAGGTCCTTGTGCTTGGTGAGCTGCGAGAGCAGGTCGGCGAAGGCTGATTTCACCGCCGAGATGGCGGCGTGGTTGGCCTGCTGCGCCGCCATTTGTCCGGAGGGCAGCCGCAGGTTCAAAGAGACAGCGATTCCCTCCCGGGGGTTAGTCTCCTCGACAATGGCTTTCAGGTGGATCAGTTCGGGGCGAAAGACGGCGAGCCGACGGCCCAGTTTCTCGATCTGGTGGTGGAATTCTTTTTCGACTTCGGGAGCTCTTGCGGCCTTGTAGGAGACATGCACGTTCATGGGTACCTCGGGGACGCGGTAAGGAACCCGCGCCCATTCCGCACCACTGCCAATGACGCTCCAAGGCAAATCTTACACCTGTCCAATGTGACGCAAGCGAAAATTCAGAAGTTGCACTTTGGCAGCTTGAATTGCGGCTGTTTGCGTGCTAGGAGAGTGGCAAAAAGCGGAGCGGCTACTCTAGGAATGGGCCCGATTTCGGGATCCCAGACACTACACCGAAACCGTGAATGAGGTCTCGGTACGGGTGACGGGACGGTAGAGGGTGTCGCGCTCGATTGGATCCCGGCCCGCTTCCTTGATGAGGCGGATGAGCTCCTGGCGGCGCATGCCCTGGGGCGTGGTCGCGCCGGCGTCGTGGTAGATCTTCTCCTCGACCACGGTGCCGTCGATGTCGTCGGCGCCGAAGCGCAGCGCGATCTGGGCAATCTTAGGCGAAACCATCTGCCAGTAGGACTTCACGTGGGGAAAGTTGTCGAGCACCAGGCGTCCGATGGCGATCTCCTTGATGTCGCGCAGGCCGGTGGTGGTGTAAAGGTGCTGGAGCGGCGTGTTGGCGGGATGAAAGGCCAGCGGGATGTAGGTCTGGAACCCACCGGTCTCATCCTGCAGAGCGCGCAGCTTGAGCAGGTGGTCGACCCGGTCTTCGTCGTTCTCCACATGGCCGTAGAGCATGGTGGCGTTGGACTTGAGGCCGATCTGGTGGGCCAGGCGGGCGGTTTCCAGCCACTGGTCCCCGTCGATCTTGTGGTCGCAAATGATGTGACGCACGCGGTCGGCGAAGATCTCGGCGCCGCCGCCGGGCAACGAATCCACGCCGGCTTCTTTCAGCTTCTCGAGTGTCTCCCGGATGGTGAGCTTGGCACGCTTCGCCAGATACGCGATCTCGACCATGGTGAAGGCCTTCAGGTGCACCTGGGGGAAGCGCTGTTTCAGGCCGCGGATCAGGTCGAGGAAATACTCGAAAGGCAGGTCGGGATGCAAACCGCCGACGATGTGGAACTCGGTGATGGCCTCGGTGTAGCCGGTGGCGGCGGTCTGCCAGGCTTCTTCTAGGGCCATCGTGTAGGCGCCGGGGGCGTCCTTCTTGCGTCCGAAGGCGCACAGGCGGCAGGCGGCGACGCAGACGTTGGTCGGATTGATGTGCCGGTTGACGTTGAAGTAGGCGGCGTTGCCGTGCATGCGCTCGCGCACGTGATTGGCCAGCCACCCGATGGCCAGCACGTCCCCCGAGCGGTACAGGGCGAGTGCGTCGTCGAGATCGAGACGCTCTCCCGCCAGGACCTTCTGGGCGACGGGTTGCAGGCGCGAATCGTCGGTCTGAAAAGCGTGGGCCATCCGCCTCGATATTACCTTACCGGCGCGGCAGAGGTCAGCTTGGCAGCCAGATGCGGGGAGGAGGGCAAGAAGCCGGCGGAGCGCGCCGGCTCCCTGTCCCTGTTGAGCTGTGCTGGGCTACAAGCGCGTGACGTTCGAAGCCTGGAGTCCCTTGGGGCCCTGGGTCACCTCGAACTCGACGGCGTCGCCCTCATTCAAGGTGCGGAAGCCCTCGGACTGAATCGCGGTGTGATGCACGAAGATGTCTCCACCCTGCTCGCGCTGGATGAAACCATAGCCTTTGCTGGCATTGAACCACTTTACGGTCCCTCGTTCCTTGGCCATTGAAAAAACGTCCTTTCCGTCCCCCGCCAGGTGCAAAGTGCTGAGCGGCGAGGTGCCGATGCGGGCGGGTGCAGCGCACACAAAAAACAAAAGTCCCTACCGGCCGCAGCCGGCAGAGACCAAGTCAACTTGCGGTTCGCCTTCCACGTCCCAAAACAGCACCAATATATGTCGAGGTACGAGAGAGTTCCAGCGGAAATCGAGGGGCTGATATCAAATGATATCAAGACTGCCGCAGGAGCAGGTCGCCGGCCACGAACAGGAAGAACACCACCGAGATGACGCCGTTCATGGCGAAGAAGGCAGCGTTGAGATTGCTGAGGTCGCCGGCACGGACCAGGGAGTGCTCGTAGGCCAGGAGCAGCCCAACGGTGCCCACGCCGGTCATGGCGATGGCGCCCAGGTGGAAGACGACGACCAGCAAGACCAGCAGGGCAAGCATCAGGCCGTGGAGCAGGCGAGCGGCCCGGAGGGCGCCGCGTATCCCGAGGTAGCGGGGAACGGAGTGCAGGCCGGCGCGGCAGTCGAACTCGTAGTCCTGGCAGGCGTAGAGGACGTCGAAACCCCCGACCCAGAAAGTGACGGCGGCGGTAAGGATCAGAATGCGGAGGTCGAGGTCCCCGCGCACCGCGATCCAGGCCGCGGCGGGTGCCGCGCCGAGCGCGAAACCCAGCACCAGGTGCGACCAGCGAGTGAACCGTTTGGTGTACGAGTACAGGAGCAGGAGAGCGAGAGCCAGCGGCGACAGGTAGAGCGCGAGGCGATTCAGTTGCGAGGCGGCCAGCACCAGCACGGCCGAAGCGGCGATCACGAAGAATCCGACGAAGCGCCGCGAGAGCAGGCCGGCGGGAAGCGCGCGGGCGGCGGTGCGGGGATTCGCGGCATCCAGGTCGGCGTCGGCCAGGCGATTGAACGCCATGGCCGCCGAGCGTGCCGCCACCATGGCCACGACAATCCACGCCAGTTGCCGGGAGTGCGGCAATCCCCGTGCGGCCAGCATGGCGCCGCACAGAGCAAAGGGGAGCGCGAAAACCGAGTGCTCCCACTTGATCATCTCTAGCGTGATCCTGATATTGCGGAAGATGGACACACCGGCCACAAAGAGATTTTAGCGGAAGAGGCGCACTACCAGCTCTCGCGGTAGCCGCGGCTGCCGATGAGGGGAACGAAACGGACGAGGTCGAGCCAGGCGCTCATGGGCTTGCCCTCCACCTTGCGTACGAGTTGAAGCTGCTGTCCTCCATAAGTGCCGATGGGAATGATCATGCGCCCCCCTTCGCGCAACTGGTCGAAGAGCGGGGGCGGGAGGTCGGGAGCGGCGGCACTGCAGAGGATGGCGTCGAACGGACCGGCGCCGGGCAGGCCTTCACTGCCGTCTCCAACCACAACGCTGACATTTTCGTAGCCCATGCGTTGCAGCACCTCCCGGGCGCGTTCGGCGAGAGCGGCGATGCGCTCGATGGAGTACACACGGCTCACCAGCTCCGCGAGGACGGCGGTCTGGTAGCCGGAACCGGTACCGATCTCGAGCACGATCTCCTGCGGCTCGAGGGCGAGGGCCTCGGTCATGGCCGCGACCACGTAAGGTTGCGAGATGGTCTGCCCTTCGCCGATGGGGATGGGATGATCTTCGTAGGCCTCGCGTTCGTAGCCAGCGGGCACGAAAAAGTGGCGCGGGACGCGCGCCATGGCCGCGAGCACGCGCGCATCGCGAACGCCGCGCTCGCGGATCTGGGTCTCCACCATGCGCAGCCGCCTGGGCTCGAACGGATCGATCGCATGCGGCGGGGACATGGCGCTACCGCTTCCGCTGGCGATACCGGACGTCGAAGCTGACCACCCCGTTCTGGTCGCGGATGGCGATGACGGTGAGGTTGCGGTTCACGTTGTACTCCACCTGGATGATCTGCTGGGACGATTGCGACAGATTGGTGATGAAGGTGAGCGTGACCTTGTCGGAAACCTGTTGCTCGATGGTCGCACGCGCATTGGGGTTACTCTCGGGGCCGCCGGCCTGGGGATCGATCTTGATGCGGCTCAAGCCGAACAATTTTTGCGAGCGGCTGCTGACGGTGGAGCTCAGGGCCTCACTCAGGATGACGTTCGAGGTGGTCTCGGTGTAGTTCTGGGTCGGCCCCGCGGTAAGCACGGATTCCTCCTTGGTGCGGCCGAGGGCGAGCAGAGCGATGATGTCGGCGGTGGGCAAGGGGGGATCGGAGCGGTAGGTGGGTTTCAGCTTGTCGGGCGGCACGCCGTGGACGCCAACGCTGATGTCGTAATCGCGGATGCGGGCGGTGGCCTCCACGTTCACCACCGGCTCGATGTGCGTCGGATTCGAGAAGGTCACGTCGCCGCGCTCGATGCGGTACTTCGTGCCGCTGATGGAGACATTGCCTTCCAGGACGTTGACGCGGCCCAGCAGGACGGGTTGGTTCGCAGTCCCCCGCAGCCGGAGATCGACGTTACCGGAAAGTTTGGCCGACGTGGTCTGCACCTGCACCTCGGGACTCGAGGTGATGTGCACGTCGAAGTGCAGGTTGCTCAGCGGCGACGTGGGCTCGGGCAAGGTCTGCCCCTGCTTGGTCTGCGCCAGGTACTGGGCGAAGTCGAAGCGCGAATTGAGCGCGAATCTGGTGATCTCGATCTCGCCGCTCAGGCGGGAGTTCTGGACAGAACCTGCATATACCAACCCCTTCACCCTGGCGACGGCACTGACCCCCGGTGGGTAACGCAGGCGGATGCCACCCGCCTCCTCCGCCGATGCTCCGGATTCCATGACGCTGGCCACTTTGAAGCTGAAGAGCACACCGTGCGCGTAGCTGATCCAACCCTTCAGGTCGATCGTTCCGCCGCCTGTCTTCGCGGTGAGTGACTGCACCGCAAGCCGGTTCTGATCGAATCGGAGGGTGCCGTTAACTTCGCTGAGGCCATTGGGAAGCTCGCGGAATGAGATAGCCGCGTTCTCGACGCCGAGGGTGCCGGAAATCGCGGGCTTGGACATGGTGCCGCCGACCGTCACATCCTTCACCTTGATGTGCCCCGACGCGGCCAGATCGGGGTTAAGGGTCTGGAGCAACCTCATGCTGATGTCGCCCTTGGCATTGAGGTTCATTTCGCGCGCGCCGCCCAGTTGCACGCTGCCGGAGGCGGTCAGGTTGGTGTCTTCCGCCTTCAGATGCAGCTGCCGCAGATTGAATACCTGATCGGCCATGTCGAAGCGGATCGCGCCTTCGATGCCGATGGGCATCATCTCTATCTCAGCCGAGAACCGGTCGATGGTCCCGGTGATGTTGAGGCCGCGCGGTTCGCGTAGCGGCCCTTTCACGTCCACACGCCCGCCGATCGCAGAGGGACGGGTGATGCGGCCCGGCAGGTAAGCCCGCAGCAACGGGTCGATATCGAAACTGTCGAAATGGATCACGAGGTCGGCGGGCCACTCGTCGCGCATGTGCGCGGTGCCCTCCACCGTGAGCTCGGATCTCTGGTAATGGGCGCGCGCGTTGAGCTGGAGATCGGCGCCGTGCGTGACCGCTTCGGCGGTGAGCTCGCCGACTTCGTCGCTGTTCACAACCAGGTGGCTGACACGGAGGGATCCATTGATGACCGGCGCTTCCCTGGTTCCCGACCCCGAGGCCTTGAACTCAGCCAGGCCGGCGACCCGGTACCTCTCGGACTGGAGCTGCTGGAACTGCGCGAGATCGAAGCCGGCTCCCCGGAGATCGAAGCGGAACCCACGCGTACCGAGGACATAGGCAAAGCTTCCGGCGACGCGCGCGCCGTTGTGCGCGAGGACGATGTCGTTGAACTGCGTCTCCCGTCCTGCAAAGCGGAGGTTCGCGCGCAGGCTGGTGAACGGTTCCGGGCCGATCCTGAGGCTGGCCACCTGCATGTGCCCGTCGCCACGAAGATCGTTGATGGTGCCGGCCAGGTTCACATCCAGCGACAGTCTGCCGGCGACGGGATAGCGCCGGTCGAGCAGCGCCTGGAGATCGGCGATGTCCACGCTCGCCACCTTGGAGCGTAGCGAGAAGGGCGTGTCGGCATCGAACCTGGCGCCCTGCAGGTTGGCCGTGACGTCGAATTCGATCTGCGCGGCGCCGCGGCGCAGCAGCCCGTGACGGGCCGCGGATTGTGTCGACGAGTAAAGCACATCGGCGCGCAAGAGGTCCCAATGCATGAGCACAGGCTTCGCTGGAGCGACGATCGAGAGTGGGATCACGAGGCCCGGCGGAATGCTCATCAGCGAATCGAAGTCCGTGGCCTCGATGCGACCAGCGATGCTGGGGGCGGCGAGCTTGCCGGAGATGGTCCCATTGAATGATGCGCGGCCGTGGATGTCGGCGGGAAAGGCTCCTTCGCCGAACAGGGCGAGCACCGGGCTGAACTCGGAGAAATCGGTCGAGTCCACGGAAACGCGGAGCGCAGCCGTCGCAGAACCAAGGACACCCGTGGCGCCAGCACGGGTGGCGCGCGTGGCGAGGTCGAATTGCGTGACTACGATCGTCTGCCGCGGCCTGCTGAAGACAGCCTGGAGGTGCGCGGTAATGGGAAGCTGGCCGGGAGCGAGATTGGCCGGCGGCACGATGTCGAGGTTGACCGCCGTCTCCATGTTGGACGACGATCCAGCCCATTGCGCGCGGAGCGTCCCGCTGGCAGCGCCGACGGGCCCCAGATTCTCCAGCGGCAGAGAGCGCGTGGCAAACGCGGCCGCGAGCTGCGATACCTGGATGCCGTTGAACCGGAGGTTAGCGATGCCGATTTCGGGCGCGGGCTTGAGCTGGCCGGCGGGCGGCTGCCTGCCCGTCATCCAGTTGCGGATCTCCGCGCTGCCGTTGGCGGAGCCGCCGAACGCGGTGCCGAAGACGCTGGACAGCGCGATGCGATCCGGGTTGACGGTGAATTGCGCGCCAGCATTGATGCCGGTGACGCGCAGGGAGTCGCCTTGCCATTCCGCGTTCTTCAAGATCAGCTTGCCGGCGGAAGAGAACCCCTGGCCTCGGTACGCGGCCTGGCCATTCAGCTCGATCCTGCCCGAGCGGAACGCGGAGTTGCGCTCGATGGCCCCCAGTTCGGAGACATCCAGCGAAGCCTTGTAGGTGAAGTCGGCCTTGAGATCGCGGAAGTCATTGAGGGCGCCGCTGGCTTCGATCTGCGAGCGCGCCGACGCCCACTTCAGCGACTTCAGCTCCGCCCGGTCCGGCCAAAGGCTGAACTGGAGCGCGGCCTGGGAGCCCTGCGGAGGCAAGCCGGTGTACTTGGTCTGCACCATGGCGGCGCGGAGTTCGCCGTCGTACCGCCGGGCGAGCAGTCGATAGGTCAAGGTCGCGCCCACGTCGGTGGCATCCAGATCGAGGGGGATCGGCTTGTCATTCAGCAGCAACCGCCCGTCCTTGACTTCCAGGCGGTTGATGGCCATGTCGAAGAGTTGTTGGGCGCGGGCACGGCCGCCCAGCTGCGCGACCTTCGGCGCCGGCTGATTAGTGGAGCCGTCGGGATAGACGATGAGGTGCAGCACGGGGCGCTCGACACCCACGTACTTGAGGCCGACCTTGCGGCTGAACAGGGAGAGGACTCGGGCGCGCACGAAGACGCGGTCGGCATGGGCGTACGGCACCTCGTCCACGCCTTCGAGGCCGTGGATGGTCAAGTCGCGGATCTCGAACTCGAGCTTCGACAGGCTCCACTCGAACGACTTCATCTCGACGCGGCCACCGGTGGTCTGCTCGAGCCCTTCCACCACCCGGGCGCGGACGCTCTCGTGGAAGCGCGCACTGGTGAGGTACCAGGCCGCCGAGATGCACAGAGCGAACAAGGCGATCCCGATGGCAGCCAGCACGAGCTTGGTGCGGCGGCGCGTCATTGCAGTTTCACCTCTTTCGACCTCGGTAAATGCGCTTCTTCCCGCAGCCGGCTCAGCCAGGAGTCCACGGATTCGGAGATCCGCTGCTGGATGAGGATCTCCTCGATCTTACCGGAGACATCCTGGAGGGGCACCTCCTGCGCCCCAGCTTTGTGGAGCTGCGGAATGAACTGTTCCAGGTAGTACGTCTTGATGCTGCGCTCGTCGATGTGGATGGTGGGGCGAAAGCGTGCGTCCTCGTAGCGCAGGATGTCTACCTGGACGGCGACCAGCTCGTCGACGTCGGCTTCGGCCAAGCCGTAGCGGGCGAGCAGTTGGCGCCAGCTCTGGTCGTCCTGCGCACCGGGGAGCCGGCGGCGGATGTCGGCCACCTGGCGGGCGATGTCCTCTTTCGAGGCGCGGGCAAACGTCCTGCGGTCGATCTGCTCCTTGATGAGCATCTGGTCCACCAGGCGCTCGATGGCCTGATTGCGCTCGTCGCCGGTGAACCTGTCCGGATCGCGGCCCGCGAGCAGCGCCTGGTAGCGCAGGGCATCGTCGAGCTCGCTTTGCAGGATGACCCGATCATGGACGCGGGCGACGATGCGCTCGACCACTTCCCCCGCCACGGCGAGCGGCGCCAGCAGCGCGAGAACGAGCACGAGTTGTTGCCAGGCCCTCATCAGAAAGTCTGCCCGATACTGAAGAAGAAATTGAAGCGGCGGAGCTCGTCCACCCGGTTCTCGCGGCCGACCAGGAAGATAGGCGGATTGAGGTTGTAGCCGAAGTCGAGGCGCACCGGCCCGATCGGAGTGTTGTAGCGGAACCCGCCGCCCACGGCGTGGGACATGAAATCGAAGTCACAGAGCGGCTTGAAATCGGGCGGGTCGGCCGCCACCTTGGGCCGGCAGGACTGAAGGTTGTTCTGACCCGTCTTCAGGAAGCTGTGGAACATGCCGCTGGGGGAGGCGAACACGTTTCCGTAATCGTAAAAGAGGACCGGGCTGACCTTGTCTTCCAGCCACGGCAGCCAGGGAGGCGGCAGACGCAGTTCCAGGTTGTTGATGAACATGGCCTGTCCACCCAGGGGAAAACCGGTGTCCAGATCGCGAGGCCCAGCCTGGTTGATGGAGAAGCCGCGGTGCGAATTCCCGCCACCGGCAAAGAGCAGCTCGGGCAATGGGATCACGCCTTGCGTGGTGCTGGTGCTGGCGAGCGGGTGTTCGATCCCGAAGCGGACAGAGCGGGCCAGAACGAGACGCCGCTTGCCGAACCGGTGATAGGTCGAGTTCTGGAGCAGGAGACGCGCGAAGCTCGCCTGGGATCCGAAGATGCGCGTGGAGACGCCCATGTCCGCCGTGGTGTAGTCCCCGCGGTGTGAGTCCAGCGGGTTGTCGCGCGTGTCGCGGATATAGGTGAAACTGGGCATGCCGATGCGCGTCGGCTTCGAGTACAGCGGCACCAGCGTCGGATCGATCACGAGATTGGTCGCCCTGACCCCACGGTAGCTGAAGCGGTAGAGGAAGGTGGTGGCGCGGCTCCAGCGGTGCTCCACCTGGAAGGCGCCCTCCAGGCGCTGTGAGGTGAACGTGCGGATGTCGTTCGTGTTGTCGTAAAAGCTGATGAAGCTGAAGGTCAGGTTCTCGCGGTCGAACCAGCGCGGCGCCTGGTAGGTGAAAAGCCCGCGCTGTTCCAGGCGGCCGATGTGACTCTTGAAGAGGAGTGTGTGGTTGCGGCCGCGGAAATTGATGCGGGTGAGGTCGAAGGAAACGCGGGGGCTGACGCCGGTGCGGCCCTGGGGCAGGCTGCTGTTGGGTTCGCTGCCGGTCTGCACCTCGATGCCGAATCCGTAATTGAAGGTCCAGCGGCGCGCTTCCTTGATGTCGAACAACATGTTCTTCAGCGTGTCGTCGCCTTCGGGGTTCTGGACGGCCACGTCCACCTCGTTGAAGATGCCGAGGTCGTAGAGTTTCCGCTGACTCTCGAACATGGCGCTCTGGTTCAGCGGGTCGCCTTGGCGAACCTGGAGCTCGCGCCCGACGACGAATGGCCGGGTGACGTTCAGGCCGCTGATCAGCACTCGATCCACGAAGACCTGCTTCCCTTCGTTGATGTTGAAGGTGACATCCCTGCGGGTGGGGTCGCCGGCGACCGGCGCCGAAGTGACTTCGAGGCCAACCTCGGGGAAACCGTCGTTGAAATAGTAGTTCGTGACCGCTTCGCGATCGGTGGTGAGATTGACCTCCGACCAGGGCTGCCCCTCGAGCGTGGAAATGAGGCTGCGGATCCGGTCGGCTGGGGCGTGCTCGTTGCCCACGAACTTCAGCGAGTTCACCCGCGTTTGGGGCCCCTCGGCGATGTGGACCGCAACGCGCATGCGTCCGGGCACACCTTCGTAGTCATCGTGTACGTCCGCGGTGACCTTCACCTGCTGAAAGCCGTTCGACTGGTAGAGGCTCTCGATGGATTGCAGGTCGCGGGCCAACAGCGACTGACTGAAAAGTCCGTGCGAGAGCACTCGCCCTGCCGCCTGCACCAGCATGCGCTCGCGGATGGTGTCCGCCTTGAAATAGGTCTCGTGGTTGGGAAGGACGACGGTGTCGCTCCAGTCGATGTCGACGGCGATCAGCTTATGCGGCATGCCCCTGTCCACGTCGTAGATGACCAGACGGCGGTCGGACTCCACCTTTTGGGTGTAGTTGACCTTTACATCGAAGTATCCCCTGGTTTGGAGGTAGTCGCGAAGATTACGGCGGCCCTCGTTCAACAGGTCATCGTCGACCGCGTTCTCCTCGTACACGGGGATGTACTTCTTCAACGTTCCCTTCAGCAGCCGCACACCTTCGACCTGGATATCCACCACGCGCCCGCGCTCGACTTTGAAGACGTAGTCCAGGGCATCGTTCTCGGGGCGATAGGAGCTGGGGGCAACCGCAACGCTGGCTTCAAGCCTGTCCTGCTTCCGGTAGTGTTTTCGCAGTCGCCGCAGCGCCCGGTCCAACCGATCTGACGACGCGGGATCGCCCGGCTTCATCTTCAGGATGTCCAAGGCCTGATCTGCAGTCAGGTCGGAAGCTCCATCCACAGTGACCTTGCCGATCCTCGCCCGTTCCCCGGCGTCCACATGAAACTGGATCTCGATCTGTTGCGTGCCAGGGTGCCTGGCGTACTCGGGAGTGATGGTCGCCCGGTAGAAGCCGTTCGCCTGGAGGGTCCGCTGCATCGACTCAAGGGCACGCTCCATCAGGGTCTTATTGTCCTGGTCCTTTTCGTCGGTGAAGAGCTGTCCCAGCAACAGCTTGCTGGAATTAATGAGCTGGTGAGCGTTGGGTCCGCCTCTGGGAGCGCCCACCAGCGTCATACGACCGATGAAATAGTTCGCCTCTGCCACAAACACCAGCTTCAGCTCATTCTGAGGCGTACGGTCGGCTTCCACCTGGATATCGAGGAACCGCCCGGTGGAGTACAGGTTCTGCACGCTGAGGCGGAGCTTCTGCTTGTCGAGGGGTTCGCCGGGCTTTTGTACCAGGAGGGTGCGAAGATGCTCGACTTCGTCGGGGGCAGGACCCCGGAACTCGATGTCACGGACGGGGAGGCCCACCAGCCGGTTCAGCCCCCCGGTCTGGGATTGCGGGGACGGTGGGGCCGTGGGCAAAGGAGCCGCGGAGGCGCCCACCGGCGGAGAGTCCTGGCTGGCCGAGGATCCGGCCTGCGATTGTCCCAGAACCGCCGGGGCGGCGAGGGCACACGCCACCGCCGCAATCAGCCATTGGGTTAGAGCTGACCGAAATCCCAAAAAAGACGCCCCTTCAAAAATGCCAGGCCGATACCCGGCGGAGATTGACGAGCAGGCGCCCTTCGGTCCGTGTACTCGCACCCGGAGCGCGCGCCCGGTTAAGGTGATTGGATCGCGGCACTTATAATAATGGCTGGGACCCGGAATGCCGATTGAAGATCGTTACTCGCGCCAGATGCTTTTCCGCCCAGTCGGCGCCGACGGACAGCGCCGCCTGGGAGAGTCGCGGGTAATTGTGGTGGGATGCGGCGCGACCGGATCGGCGGTGGCGGGGCTGCTGGCGCGCGCCGGGGTCGGTCACCTGGGCATCATCGACCGCGATTATGTCGAGCCCAGCAACCTGCAGCGCCAGTCGCTATTCGACGAAGCGGATGCGGCGGAATCGCTTCCCAAGGCGGTCGCCGCGCAGCGCAAGATTGCCGCCTTCAATTCCGAGATCCAGATCCACGGCGAAGTCGCCGACCTGTGTCCGGAAAACATCGAGCCACTTCTGGGCAGCGCGCAGCTCGTGCTCGATGCCACTGACAATTTCGAGACTCGCTACCTGGTCAACGATTACTGCGTGAAAAAAAGCGTGCCCTGGATCTATGCCGCGGCGGTCGGCAGCTATGGCGTGACCATGAACATCCTGCCGGGCGAGACCGCGTGCCTGTCGTGCGTGTTTCCGGCGGCGCCACAAGGTACGGTCGAGACTTGCGACACCTCGGGGATCTTGAACTCGGTGGTCAACCAGGTGGCATCCATCGAAACGACGGAAGCCATGAAGCTGCTGGTGGGGGCGCGCGACAAAATGCGGCGCACGCTGCTCTCCTTTGACGCCTGGAGCAACGAGCGCTCGGAGATCTCGACCGCGCATCCGCGCTCCGATTGTCCCACCTGTGCCCGTCGCGAGTTCCCTCACTTGGCCGGAGAAGGACGCCCACACATCACGCTATGTGGACGGAATTCGGTCCAGATCCACGAGCGCCGCCGGCCGATCGACTTCGCCGAGCTGGCCACTCGCCTCTCCCCGCACGGAGCGGTGCGGCACAACGAATTCGTCCTGAAGTTCTGGCACGAGCCATACGAAATGACCCTGTTTCCCGACGGGCGGGCGATCATCAAGGGCACCACCGATACCGCCGCCGCGCGCAGCCTCTACGCACGGTATGTCGGCTGCTAGGCCGGCGCCAAAGCCCACCACGATTCCCTTGCGCCAGGCCGAATGTGACGAGCGCCAGCTATGACTCACGGGACACCCCGGTCGTCTGACAACTCCGGCAAGTTCTGGTATCTTGGTGCGTTCGCTGCACAATTTCAAAGGCATCCAGGAACAACCCCGGGAAAGACCTCCCCCGCATGACTGAACCCAAGACCCCCGGCCAGGCCCGTCCACAGCCCTCGCGTCTCTATCGCTGGTTGGTGCTGATCTTCATCAGCCTGGCGATGTTCGGCAATTACTACGTCTACGACGCGCTCAGCCCGGTGGCGGACCTGCTGAATCGCCAACTCGGCTTCCCCCAAACCTACATCGGACTGCTGCAAGGCATCTACAGCTTCCCGAATATCTTCACGGTGCTGATCGGCGGCGTGATCATCGACCGCATCGGTCTTCGCAAATCGACCCTGATCTTTGGAGTGCTGTGCTTCATCGGCGCGTTCGTCACCGTCATCAGCCCTCCGCGTTTTGTTGCGGCGATCGCGCCCGGCGTTGCCGGAACCGTAGCAGCTCCCTTCAGCTGGTTCAGCCAGAGTACAGGCGACTACATCCGGACGGCACTGTCGAATGACCGCCTGCTGGTGATGGCCTTCGGACGACTGATATTCGGAATGGGAGCGGAATCCTTGATCGTCGCGGTAACGGCGGCGCTGGCGAAGTGGTTTCGCGGGAAGGAATTGAGCTTCGCGTTCGGGGTGAACCTCATGATCGCGCGTCTGGGCTCGTTCGCGGCGCTCAATTCGCCGACCTGGGCACAAGGCGCATATTCCAACTGGCGCACGCCGTTCTTGATCGGCGTGGGCTTCTGCACGTTCTGCATCACCGGCGCCGTCGTTTACTGGGTGATGGAGCTCTATGCGGAAAAGCACTATGAGCTCGGCCACGCCTCTACCGATAAGGTGGTATTCAGGGACCTGTTTTCGTTCGGCACGTCGTACTGGTACGTCGTGGCCCTCTGCATCACGTTCTATTCGGCGATCTTTCCGTTCCAGACGTTCGCGGTGGAGTTCTTTCAAGATGCTCACGGAACCTCAAGGGCGTTCGGCGGTTTCCTTTCGAGCATGTTGACGCTGTTCGCCATGTTCGCCACGCCGCTGTTCGGGCTGCTGGTCGACAAGGTAGGAAAGCGCGCGTTGTTCATGATGTTCGGTTCGCTGCTGCTCATCCCGGTGTACCTCATCATGGGCTACACGCACGTCAGTCTGTACGTCCCGATGGCAATGATGGGAATCGCCTTCTCGCTGATCCCAGCCGTCATGTGGCCTTCGGTGGCTTACATCGTCGAGCAGTCGAAGCTGGGCACGGCATACGGTCTGATGACCATGATCCAGAACATCGGATTGTTCGGCTTCAACCTGCTGGTGGGTTGGGCTAACGATTACGGGGGAGCGAGCGCGCAGAACCCGGCCGGATACCGCCTGGGCATGCAGATCTTCTCGGTACTGGGCTTCCTGGGTATGCTGTTTGCCTTTCTGCTGCGGCAGCGGGAGACCGGGCCGCACGGCCACGGCCTGGAGACCATTACGACGGCTACAGGCGCATAATCGGGCGGGCCGGGCGACCGGGCAGGTAACAAAACGACTCATTTCACGGGCGGGGGTCTTTCTCCGGCGGTCGGAGTCCCAGGGTTAGTCCAGATTCCGTTGGCACTTACGGCTGCGTTCTGCAACGCATACAACGAGCAACTACCTAGCCGCATCTGACAGATTGCGGCCTGAAAAGGGCATTGACACAAGCAAGAAAAACGACAGCTTCCGGGCTCCCAGAGGCAGAGGCGATCAATCGGGCCAAACAGGGAGACGCGGAAGCATTCGAAGGCTTGTATGGCCTGCACAAGCGCCGTGTGTATTCGCTGTGTCTGCGCATGACGGGCAACACGGCGGAGGCCGAGGACCTGACGCAGGAAGCGTTCCTGCAGTTGTATCGCAAGATCGCGACCTTCCGCGGCGAGTCGGCGTTCTCCACCTGGTTGCACCGTCTGGCCGTGAATGTGGTGCTGATGCACCTGCGCAAGAAAGGCCTGCCCGAGGTTTCGCTCGAAGAGAGCCTGGAGCCGCAGCAGGAAGACGGGCCGAGGAAAGATATCGGGGCGCGCGACAACGTACTGGCGGGATCCATCGATCGGATCAACCTGGAACGGGCCATCCAGAGCCTGCCGCCCGGATACCGCATCATCTTCGTCCTGCACGACGTGGAAGGCTACGAGCACAACGAGATCGCCGGAATCATGGGGTGCTCGGTCGGCAACAGTAAATCGCAGCTCCACAAGGCGAGAATGAAGCTGCGGAACCTCCTCAAGCTGAACAGAGCCGAAAAGGCCGCACGACAGTGACAGGAGCGCTGACACGGGCGAGTTTTATAGGGGAGAGGATGCAGTCATGACATGCGCCGAATACCAGAAGGTGCTTCCCGACATCATTGACAGCGGCGGCAACGCCGAGGAGGAAGCACACAGGCAGAGCTGCCAGGTCTGCTCCGACCTGGTGGCCGTTCTCAAGTACATCGCCGAGCAGGCCAAGCTGCTGGAGCCGACCATGGATCCCGATCCCCGGGTGTGGGACAGGATCCAGTCTTCCCTGGAGGGAGAAGGGTTGGTACGTCCTGCCGGGACGGCCCGATTCCCCGCCCCAGTGGTCCTGATGCCGCGCCGTTGGGGATTGCCGGCAAGAGTGGCTGCGTTAGCCGCGGCGCTGCTGATCGTCATCGGGCTGGTCACCTACCGTAGCGTGACCAACCCAAGCGGGACCGAAACGGCTGCGGTGCCGGCGATGCACGCCCCCGCCGCGACTACCAAGGCGGCGGCCATCGACGATGACGACGTTAAGTTGCTGCAAGAGGTCGCGCATCGCGTTCCCGCTGTGCGGGCCAGCTACGAGGACAGTCTGAAGAGCGTGAACGCGTACATCGCTGACGCCAAGACGACACTGGCCAAGAACCCGGGGAGCGAAGAAGCGCACGATCACCTTATGCTGGCCTATGACCAGAAAGCCATGCTCTACGAAATGGCCCTGTCGCGGTCTTTGGAGTAACGAATCGGAGACCGGCGCTCTCGCTTAGCGGGCAGTCGGCCGGCACGGTGCAGGGGAGAGTCGGTATGTCAGCTGGAACACGCGTGAAGCAACTGGGCTTGGCCGTGACACTGGTGGCCTGCGCCACCTTCGCCGCCGACACCCAGAAAGAGTTTCGCTACAACGTGGGGAGCGGGGCCACACTGAACGTGGTCAACGAATTCGGAGCGGTGACGGTTCGTCCGTCGAGCTCGCGCCAGGTGGTCATCGGCGCCACCTCTCACTCCGACAAGGTCGAGGTCGATTCCACACAGACCGGCAACCGCATCGAGGCACACAGCCACCTGCTGGGCAAGCCCAGCGAAAGCGAAGCCCAGGTGGACTACGACATCCAGGTGCCGCCGAACATCATGCTCACGGTGCGCGCCGCCGGCGGGCCCATCCGGGTGGAGAAGCTGCGCAGCGACATGACGCTGGAGGGCGACACGGCACAGATCACGGTGCAGGATTGCAGCAATGCGCACGTACACATTCGCACGGTGACAGGGCCGGTCACGCTCAGCAATATCGGCAATGGGCACGTCGAGGTCACCAGCGTGAACGGCGACGTGCAGATGACCTCGGTCAACGGGCCAAAGGTGTCCGTCAACACCACCAAGGGAAACATCCGCTACAAGGGTGATTTCGCCGGGGGCGGAGACTACTCGTTCAACAGCCACGCGGGGGACATCGAGGTGTCGCTGCCGACCAGCGCATCGGTCGATCTCTCGGCGCGCTCGGTGGCTGGAACCGTCGAGCAGGACTTCCCTCTCCACCAAAAGTCGCACCTGGCGTTCCAGCCCAACCCGGGACGTTCCTTCGCCGGGACCTCCAACACCGGAGCATCATCGGTCCAGCTCCGCAGCTTCAGTGGTAAAATCCGCGTCAAGAAGCAGTAGCTCAGATTCCCAGAATTGCTGTAGAGACGCCCGGAAGGGCGTCTCTACGAAAGTGTTCTATGGGCAGGCACCGCGCGGTCTTCCTCGTCGGATTCATGGGTGCGGGCAAGACCAGCGTGGGAGAGCAACTCGCCCGCCGCCTGGGATGGCGCTTCATAGACCTGGATGACCGGGTCGAGGCGCGGGAGAAGCGGAGCATCGCCGAGATCTTCCGCGACTCGGGCGAGAGCGCGTTTCGCAAGGCAGAGACGGAGGCGCTGCGCGAACTGCTCGACCAGCTCGACCACGAGCGGCCAACGGTGGCGGCGCTGGGCGGCGGGGCTTTCGTGCAGGACGAGAATGCGTGGTTGCTGGCCGAGGCGGGCGACCCCATGGTGTTCCTCGACGCGGGCTTCGAGATCCTGCGGCAGCGCTGCGAGGCCATGGGACCGGCGCGTCCCTTGTTCGAGGACGAGAGCCGGTTCCGCGCATTGTTCGAGACCCGCCGGCCGCACTACCTGCGGGCCAACGTGCGCGTGGACACATCCAACAAGACGGCTGAGCAGGTGGCGGCCGAGATCATCCAGCGGTTGCAGCTGGGGAGGTAATGTGAAGCGGTCCGGTATCCTGGTGTTCGCGCTCCTGCTGTTCGCCTTCGAAGTTTGCGCTTATCCCAGCCCCAAGACACCTACGAAGAAGAAGGGCGAGACGAGCCAGGTCGTCGATGCCGGCTCGTTCGGGATTTTCATCGACGGGAAACGGGTCGCGACGGAAACATTCCAGATCCAGGAGTACGATGGATACAGCGTCACCAGCTCCGAACTCAAGATGGAGGACGGATCCAAGGCGACGCAGCAGGGAAAGCTCGAGGTCCTCTCCAACGGCAACCTGCGCAAGTACGAGTGGCACGAGCTGAGCCCCGGGAAAGCGCGCGCCACCGTCCAACCCAGCGAGCAATTCCTGATCGAGCGCCTGTCGACGGAGGGGAGCGACAAACCCATCGAACTGGCTTTCATCCTGCCGCCCTCGACCTCGGTGGTGGACGATTACTTCTTCAGCCACCGGGAAGTCCTGTTGTGGCGCTACATCGCAGCAGGCTGCGGCCAGCCTTCGCAAAACAACCAATGCCGGCTGGGGAAGTCCCAATTCGGCGTCTTCGTGCCGCGGCAGCAGACTCCCACGATGGTCACCCTCGAGTACAAGGGGAGCGAGAAGGTGCAGATCCGGGGCGCCGAGCGCCAGCTCGACCGCTTCGACCTGGACGCCGACGGATTGAACTGGTCGTTCTGGGTGGATTCGGCCGACCGTTACAAGCTGGTGCGCATCCTGGTTGCGTCGGAGAAGACGGAAGTGGTGCGCGACTAGCCGGGATCGTAGCCGGATCAGAAGGGCAGCGCGACGCCTCGAACCCGCTCCAATGCCGACTCGAATGCCGCCCGCTCTTCTTCCCTGACTGCCTGTCCCCGCCTTCGTAGCAGAGTGCGGTCGAGTCCGGCCAGATGCGCGATCGCGTACGCGCCGATGCGCGCCCACTGGCCAACCGCCTCCACGGCCGCCGCAGGCGCACCAAAGCTCTCTCGCTGACCCCACAAGAATCCCGCCAGTTCTGCCTTGCCGCGCGCGTAGCCGGGGAACGAATACGCCTGGACCTCACGATAAAAATAGAGCGGCTCAGGAAGATTGGCGAACCGGCTCTCGCGGAAGCTGGAGAACCATAGCTCCCAATCCTCGCAACGGCGGCTTCGCTCATTGTAGGGGTGCTTCTTCCACCACTGCGCGCGGCCCACGGCCGTGGCATGCGCCAGCGGGATCCCGCGCAGAGGCCGGGCGGTGATGGCCTGGTGTTCGGCGGGGAGCCGGCGCACGCTGATCGGCCGGTGCTGGGCATCGAAACTGATCAGCCCGCACCCGACGACATCCACCGCGGGATGATTCTCAAGGAAATCGACCTGGCGCTCGAGCCGCTCGGGATGCATCAGGTCATCGGCATCCATGCGCGCGACGTACTTCCCTGCGGCCAGCCCCACAATCTGGTTGAGGCGCGCACCGAGGCCGTGGTGCTGCCCGTCCATCAAGGCGCGCACGCGCGGGTCCCGCAGCCGCCGCAACAGTTCGGCGCCGCCATCGGACGATCCGTCGTCTACGGCGATCAGCTCCCAATCGGTCAATGTCTGCGCGAAGATGCTTCGCAGCGCGTCCTCGATGAATGGCGCGGCGTTATAGACCGGCAACCCGATAGTGACGGTCGGTTTCACTGAGCACTGGGAACCGCGTAGCAAGCCCTACCAGACGCGGCACGCCTTCTCGCGCACCATAGGCTGCCCGGGCTTGCAACGGAACGCTTCACGGAACTCGGGCATATTGGAAACCACGCCGTTGGTGCGGTACTTCGCGGGCGAGTGCGGGTCGATGGTGGCGCGCAGCCGCTTGATCTCGTCGCGCTCGTTGGTGCACCAGCTCTGGCCGTAGCCGATGAAGAACCGCTGCTCGGGCGTGAGCCCGTCGATGGGCTGGAGCTTCATGTTCCTGGTGTGATCTTTCCACGCCATCCACGCCAGCAGAAGACCGCCTAGGTCGGCGACGTCCTCACCTTCGGTCAGCTTGGAGTTGATCTTGATGTCGTCCACGATGGTGTACTGGGCATACTGGTCGACGATGCAGCCGGCGCGCTGTTCGAATGCCTTGGAATCCTGCGCCGTCCACCAGTCGCGCAGGTTGCCCTGGGCGTCGAACTGGCGGCCCTCGTCGTCGAAGCCGTGGGTCAGCTCGTGGCCGATGGTCCCCCCGGTGTTGCCGTAGTTCGGCGCGTCATCCATGCGCGGGTCGAAGAGCGGCGGCTGGAGCACGCCGGCGGGAAAATTGATGTCGTTCATCTGGGGGTTGTAGTACGCATTGACGGTCGGCGGAGTCATGTCCCACTCGGTGTGATCCACCGGCTTTCCAATCTTGCCCAACTGGCGGCGGAACTCGAACGCGATGCCCCGCTGCACATTGCCCGGCGCGTCTCCGCGGACGATGTTCAGCGCCGAGTAGTCGCGCCATTTGTCGGGGTAACCGATCTTATTGGCGACAGCGTGCAGCTTCGTCAGAGCCTGCTGCTTGGTGGCGGGCTGCATCCAGTCCAGAGACTTGACGTCGTCGTCCATCGCCTTCTCGATCTCTTGCACCATCCTCAGAGTGCGCTGCTTGGCTTCCGCACTGAAGGTGCGCTCCACGTAGGCCTGGCCGAGCGCCTCGCCGAGGTCGCGGTCGACCCAGCTCACACAGCGCTTCCAGCGCGGGCGCAGCTCCTTCGCCCCGGTGAGCGTTCTTCCGTAGAAGTCGAAATTCTCATTCACGAATGGCGACGACAAGTACGGAGCGCGCGAGTGCACCAGGTGCCAGCGCAGGTACGTCTGCCACTGCGCGAGGGACACCGTGTTCAGCTCGGCTTCCATCTGTTTGAAGAACGGCGGGTGGGTGACGTTCAGCGAGTTCGTCTGCCCGAGACCCACCTGTGTGAAATAGCGCGGCCAGGAGAACGAGGGCGCCAATGCCTGTAGCTCGGCGACGCCCATCTTGTGGTAGATGTTGTTCGGGTCGCGCCGTTCCACGCGGGTGAGCGACGCCTTGGCCAGCTCGGTCTCGATCTTCAGGATGACCTGCGCGTCGCTCGCAGCCTCTTGCGGACCTTCCCCAATGAGCTGGAGCATCTTCGTAACATGCGCCACGTAGGCGTTCCGGATCTCGACCGATTTGGCGTCTTCTTTCAGGTAAAAGTCACGGTCGGGCAGGCCCAGGCCGCCCTGGTCGGCCTGGGCGATATATTGGGTGGAGTCCTTGAAGTCCTGGCCGGAGCCAAAGGAGAAAAGCGTCGCCGTCGGCCCGTCGGTGTGTTCATCTCCGCGATGAAAGTCCGCCAGGAATTCCGGAAGCTGATCTTTCGACCGGAGTCCGGCAATCGTTTTCAGCTCCGCTTCGAGCGGCTTCGCGCCCGACGACTCGATCGCCTTCTCGTCCATGCACGAGGCGTAGTAGTCGCCGATCTTCTGCTGCACGGAGCTGCGCTTGGCATCGGGTATGGAGGCCTTCTCCAGGATGTCGCGCAGGATCAGCCGGTTCTCATCCTGGAGCTTGGAGTACGCACTCCAGTTGTACTGGTCGGGCGGGATAGGGTTGTTCTTCATCCAACCGCCGCACGAGTAGGTATAGAAATCCACGCAGGGATCGACCGTCTTGTCCATGGCGGAGACGTCCAGGCCCGGTGTGTAGGGCGGTTCGGCCTGCGCGGGAACCGGGCGACCGGCCTGGGCAAAGACTGGGATGGCGATTGCGAGACACATCGAAAAAATGAGTACAGTCCTGGGCGAGATCATGCCTGCTCTCTCCTGGTAGAACTCGCAATCCTACACGATTCCCGGCGCGGGAAGCCCACGGGGAGCGGATTAGCGCAGCAATCCGCCGCCGGAGAATGTATGCTGTCGGAAACCGCGGATCGCACCTCAGCATGGACGCAGTCACCCTAGAATCCGTGAGCAAGTTTTTCCGCCACCGGCCGGCCCTGTGGAACTGGTTTGGCTCCGAGCGCGTCGGAGTGACGTGCGCGGTGTTGCGCGTGTCGCTGCGGGCGGCGGCGGGAGACGTGCTGGTTGTGCTCGGTCCGAACGGCAGCGGCAAGACCACGCTGTTGAAGCTGGTCTCGACCATGCTTCTGCCCGACGAGGGCCGGGTGCGGGTCTGCGGCGCCGATACCGCCGGGGACACGCGCCAGGTGCGGCGTTCCGTTGGTTTCGCGGTGGCCACCGAGCGCTCCTTCTACCCCCGCCTGACCGCACGCGAGAACCTCGACTTCTTCGGCGCGCTGGAGGACATCCCGCGCGAGGAACGCCCGGAGCGCGTGCAGCGGGTGCTCGAGTCCTCCGGGCTGGCCGAAGTCGGCGACACCCTGGTGATGAAGTTCTCCAGCGGCATGTACCAGAGGCTGGGGATCGCCCGCGCGCTGCTGAAGCAGCCGGCCGTCCTCCTGCTCGATGAGCCCACGCGTAGTCTCGATCCCGGCAGCACCTGGCGGCTGTGGCAGATGCTGCGCCGCACCGCGGAGAACGGGACCAGCGTGCTGCTCGCCACGCATAACTTCGAAGAGGCGGTCACGGTAGGCCACCACGTGGTGGTGTTGCGCCACGGAGAAGTCGCAGCCGAGCGCCGGGTCGGCCATCAGACCTCGACCGAGGACCTGCGCACCTTCTACTTCCGCGAGATCGAGCCGGAAGGCGCCGAGGTCACGGGAGGCGTCGGATGAGCGGTTTGATCGACAAACTTGCGGCCATCCTGCGCCGCGACCTGCTCAGTGCCGTGCGCTACCGCAGCGCCTCCTGGATGTACGTGGGCGGCATGCTGGCGGAGATGGCGGCGTTCTATTACCTGGCGCGGGCGGTCGGACCCGGCTTCCGTCCCGACGGCGTAGAGTACTTCCCGTTCCTGCTGATCGGCACCGGTTTCTACGGGTTCTTTGTGGCGGGCGTGGCTTCGTTCGTGAATAGCATCCACGAGGCCCAGTTGACCGGCACCATGGAGGTGCTGATGACCACCTCCACCGCGGAGCCCGAACTGGTGTTCCTGACCGCGGTCTCGACCTTCTTCTCGCGCACGCTGCACCTGGTGTTCTACATCGTCGTGGGGATGCTGGTGTTCGGCGTGCCCCTGTCGACCCCCAACGTGGCCGCCGCGCTGGTGGTCTTCGCGCTTTCGCTGGCGGTAGCCGTGGCCGTGGGGATCGGGATCGCCGCGGTGCAGGTCGCCATCCAAAAAGGCGCTGGGATCGTGTGGCTGCTCAGCTCGCTGCTGTGGCTGCTGACGGGCGCCACCTTCCCCGTCTCCGCGCTCCCCGACCCGCTGCGGCGGCTGGGGGAGCTGGTCCCCATCACCCACTCGCTCGACGGACTGCGCCTGGCCTTGCTGCGTGACGCCGGTTGGCGGGAGATGAGCCGTCCCCTGGTCATCCTGGCAGCCTATGCCATCGTCCTGTTGCCGGTGAGCGTGTGGCTGTTCGGCCGTGCCCTGCGTTACGCCCGTCGTGAGGGGACGCTCTCTTACTACTGATCGAAAAGTGGTTAGACCTGCCGCTTTCGCGGTATCATACCTGCATTCAGGCAAGGCACACGCCGAAGGGTGTGGAGTGCCTTGCCGCCAATCGCTATGGGCAACGAAAAGAAAGAAACCAAAGCAACGGCGAAATCCGGCAAGAAGCCCTACCAGAAACCTTCATTCAAGCACGAGAAAGTGTTCGAGACCATGGCTCTCGCGTGCGGCAAGATCAGTCCCACGCAGGCAAGCTGCAAGGCCATTAAGAAGAACTCCTGAATTTTCCGTCGCCAAAGAAAAGCCCGGCATCTCTGCCGGGCTTCTTGTCTTTGCTGAGCTGCTGACTGCCAGCTGCCAGCTACTACAACGAACTCATATTGCTCAGGAATTCGCCGTTGGTCTTGGTCTTGCTCAGCTTGTCGATGAGCAGTTCCATGGCCTCGACGGGCGAGAGCGGGGTCAGCACCTTGCGCAGCACCCAGATGCGCGCCAGATCCTCCTTGGGGATGATGAGCTCTTCCTTGCGGGTGCCGGAGCGCTGGATGTCGATGGCCGGAAAGACGCGCTTGTCGCTCAGCTTGCGGTCCAGGATGACTTCGGAGTTGCCGGTGCCCTTGAACTCTTCGAAGATCACGTCGTCCATACGGCTGCCGGTCTCGACGAGGGCCGTCGCGACGATACTGAGCGAACCGCCTTCCTCGATGTTGCGGGCCGCGCCGAAAAAGCGTTTCGGGCGCTGCAGCGCGTTGGAGTCCACGCCGCCGGAGAGCACCTTGCCCGAGGGCGGCACGATGGTGTTGTAGGCGCGGGCCAGCCGGGTGATCGAATCCAGCAGGATCACCACATCGCGCTTGTGCTCGACCAGGCGCTTGGCCTTCTCGATCACCATCTCCGCCACCTGCACGTGACGCGCGGCAGGCTCGTCGAAGGTCGAGCTGATGACCTCGCCTTTCACCGAGCGCTGCATGTCCGTGACTTCCTCCGGGCGCTCGTCGATCAGCAGCACGATGAGCACGACCTCCGGATGATTGGTGGTGATCGAGTTGGCGATGTTCTGCAGGATCATCGTCTTGCCGGCGCGTGGCGGCGAGACAATCAGGCCGCGCTGCCCTTTGCCCAGCGGAGTGAGCAGGTCCATGACGCGGGCGCCGATATTTTCCTTCACCGTCTCCAGCTTGATGCGCTCCTGCGGGTACAGCGGCGTCAGGTTGTCGAACAGGATCTTGTTGCGCGCCTCGTCGGGCGACTCGAAGTTCACCGCCTCGATCTTGACCAGCGCGAAGTACTTCTCTCCCTCGTGCGGCGGACGCACTTGTCCGCTGACCGTGTCACCGGTCTTGAGGTCGAACTTGCGGATCTGCGAGGGCGAGACGTAGATGTCGTCCGGGCCGGGCAGGTAGTTATAGTCCGGCGAGCGCAGGAAGCCGTAGCCGTCGGGCAGGATCTCCAGCACGCCTTCGGCGAAGATGTGCCCTTCCTTCTCCGACTGTGCCTGGAGGATCTTGAAGATCAGGTCCTGCTTGCGGAGGCCGCTGGCGCCAGGCAGGTCGAGGGTGCGCGCGATGCGGGTCAGCTCCGTGATGTTCTTTTCTTTCAGTTCTGCGATGGTCATGCTCACCTACGGGATTGTTGTCCGGATTGAGGGGGGTCGGAAACGACCGGGTCGATCAAGACGAAATATGTAATCTTTGAATCGCGGCGCGGGCGCGCTGCGAAACCCTATTATGCAGCGCGCCGCTGTCCTTCAGAAACCTTAAACTGCGGGCCGGAACCCACAATGCGAGCGGGATCGTTGGCCGCCTTGCCGAACTTCTCCAGCACCTCATTCATAGTCTCCTGGATGCGGGTGCTGGGCTTGTGGAACTTGCGCGTCGCCTTCGACGCCAGCTGGCACAGAGTGTAGCGGTTGCTCACCGTACGCAGTGCCTCATGAATCAGATCAGAACGCATTTCCATGTGGTCTCCTACGATTGTTCGGTCTATTTGATCCCCGAGCCTTGGCGGTGGCTCGATTATTCTATCCTGAAACCCAGATTCGGCCGACATGTTGCTGAAAGCTGGTAAGTTGTTGGTTCTGCTGGCTTTCTGGGGAATCGAATACGGGACAATGCTATAGATGCCTTAACCGTATCCTTAGTTGCTCTTTTTAAGGGGATTTTACCCTACAGAAACATCGGCCCTCAGGGGGCACACTGGCAACCGAACGGGAATACCTTACCGGTAAAGGAGTTGGAGGTCAAGAAGAATCGTAAGCCCCACGGCGGCAGGTGCCCCACGCCAGACAGACACTACACCCAGTAGGTCCGGTCCAGGGTCCGGTCCTGGATGGCCTCGGCGATGTTGAGCGGCCTTGCGGGCGTGAGCGAAGCGGGAGCCCGCACGCGAAATCCTGAGCGAAGCGAAGGATCTCTAATCACACCCAATACGTACGGTCGAGCGTCCTGTACTGGATGGCTTCTGCGATGTGCTTGGGGTCGATGGCCGCGGCGCCCTCGAGGTCGGCAATGGTCCGCGCGACCTTCAATATGCGGTCATGGGCCCGGGCGCTGAGGCCCTGTTGCTGCATGGCGCGCTCCAGCAGGCGCTCGCAATCGGCCGACAGCTCGCAGTAGGTCCGGATCTGGCGCGATTGCATCTGGGCGTTGCAGTAGATGCGCTCCCCTGCCCCGGCGAAGCGCTGCAACTGCACCTGGCGGGCGCGGATCACCCGCTCCCGAATCTGCTCCGAACCCTCTGGGGCCGCCCCACTGCGCAGTTCTTTGTACTTCACCGCAGGCACGTCGATGTGGATGTCGATGCGGTCCATCAGAGGCCCCGATATCTTTGACAGGTAGCGCTGGATCATCGGCGGAGTGCAGTGGCACTCGCGTGAGAGGTCGTTGTGGAAGCCGCAGGCACACGGGTTCATGGCCGCCGCCAGCATGAAGCGCGCGGGGAAGGTCAGCGACATGGAGGCGCGCGCGATGCAGACGGTTCCGTCCTCCAGCGGCTGGCGCATGACCTCAAGCACGTTGCGCGGGAATTCCGGCAGCTCGTCGAGGAAGAGCACGCCGTTGTGGGCCAGCGAGACCTCGCCCGGACGCGGGATCACGCCGCCTCCGATCAGGCCCGCGTCGGAGATGGTGTGGTGCGGGGAGCGGAAGGGACGCGTCCCGACCAGCCCCGCGCCGGGATCGAGCACGCCGGCGACGGAATGGATCTTCGTGGTTTCCAGCGCTTCGTCGAACGTAAGGGGTGGAAGGATGGTGGGCACGCGCTTGGCCAGCATGGTCTTGCCCGAGCCCGGCGGACCGATCATCAGGATGTTGTGCCCACCGGCGCAGGCAACTTCCAGGGCGCGCTTGGCGGTGTACTGCCCGCGGACGTCGCGGAAGTCCACCGTGAAGTGCTGCGACTCGTTCAGCACGGACTGCGGGTCGATCTTCAACGGCGGGCTGCCGTCGCGTCCATTGAGCCGGTTGACCACGTCCATCAGCGAGCGCACGGGATAGACGGCGACGTCGCTGACCACGGCGGCTTCGCGCGCGTTGGCCTCGGGGACGATCAGGCCCGCGATCTTGCGCGAGCGTGCCGCGAGAGCCACGGGCAGCGCGCCACGCACCGAGCGCACGCCGCCATCGAGTGAGAGCTCGCCTACGAAGACGTAGTCGGGGATCTCTTTGCAGGCGAGCGCGCCGTAGGCCCCCAGGATGCCGAGCGCCATGGGCAGGTCGAAACCCGAGCCTTCCTTCTTGATGTCGGCGGGCGCAAGGTTGACCGTGATGTGCGTGGGTGGGATGTCGTAGCCGCAGTTACGCAACGCGGCGCGGATGCGATCACGGCTCTCGCGCACTGCCGCATCGGGCAGGCCGACGGTCAGGAAGTGGTCCTCGTTGGTCTTGATGCCGGAAACATCTACCTCGACGTCGATGATGTGCGCGTCGATGCCGTAGACGGCGGCGCTCAGGGTTTTGAACAGCATGGAACACATCACTGTACTCAGACCTTCCACCGCCATCTATGACCGCGCTCACAGGCACGTGTGAGCCGCTCACGTGTGCGATACTTCCAGCCCTCCTGCTTCATCTAAGGAGAAATGAGCGCCATGCCTGACACCATGCCGGACCGCGTAGCGGAGAAGATCCTGTCCCTGGTCGCGGCCATCAAACGATTGCCGCGCGAGCAGGTCCGACTCGACAGCTCGTTTGAGGAGTTGGGGATCGATTCGCTCGACGGCATGAACCTGCTGTTCGAGGTCGAGGGCGCCTTCGACATCTCCATCCCGGACGATCAGGCGAAATCGATCCGCAGCGTGCGCCAGATGGTCGAGGGCGTGAAGAGCATGCTCGCCGCGGCGGGACGAGCGGAAACCTGATCCATGCGCCGCGTCGCAGTCACCGGACTGGGAACCATCTGCGCCCTTGGGGCAACCACCGCCGACTGCTGGGCCGCGTTGCGAGAAGGGTGTAGCGCCATCCGCCGCATGGAGCTGGTGGATCCCAGCAGCCTTCGCTTCCAGAACGCGGCCGAAGTCCGCGGATTCGATCCCCGCAAGCATTTCACGGAAGAAAAATGCACCGTGCTCGACCGCTTCTCGCAGTTCGCGCTAGTGGCGGCGCGGCAAGCGATCAGCGATTCAGGCCTCAAGCTTGATGCCGCTGTCGGTGAGCGGACAGCCATCGTGACCGGTTCGTGCACCGGAGGCCAGTCATCGGAGGACGTTCAGTTCGCCGAGTTGTATGGAGCAAAGAGCAACCGCGTGCATCCGCTGACCATCCCGCGCACCATGGCGAACGCCGGCGCGAGCCACATCTCGATGGAATTCGGCATCACCGGACCGGCTTTCACCATCTCGACCGCGTGCTCTTCCGCGAATCACGCCATCGGAGAAGCATTCTGCATGGTGCGAGACGGGAGAGCAGAACTGGCGCTGGCCGGCGGCAGCGAAGCGCCGTTCAGCCTAGGGATGCTGAAAGCCTGGGAGGCGATGCGCGTGGTCGCGCCCGACACCTGCCGCCCTTTCTCCAAGGACCGGCAAGGAATGATCCTGGGGGAAGGCGCAGCCATGCTGGTGCTGGAGCCGTTGGAGGCGGCGCGGGCGCGCGGCGCGCGCGTGTACGGAGAGATCGTGGGCTTCGGGATGTCGGCGGACGCATATCACCTGACCCGCCCGTCTGCCGATGGCGCAGCGCGTGCTATGAAAGCGGCCCTGGCCGACGCCTCCATCGCGCCCGAGCAGGTCGGCTACATCAACGCCCACGGCACGGGCACGCCGCAGAACGACGTCGCCGAGACGCAGGCGATCCGCAGCGTCTTCGGCAAGCATGCCGACCGGCTGGCGGTCAGCTCCACCAAATCCATGCACGGGCACGCTCTCGGCGCGGCGGGCGCGCTGGAGGCGGCGGCGACGCTGCTCGCGTTGCACGAGCGCTTCCTACCGCCCACGGCAAATTTCACGACGCCCGACCCGCAGTGCGATCTGGACGTCCTGCCCAATCGCGGACGCGAGGCGGCCGTGGAGAGTGCGCTCTCGAATTCGTTCGCGTTCGGAGGCCTGAACGCGGTTCTGGCGTTCCGTGCGGCGCAGTAGGAGTCAGGCGCGGTAGGTCGGCGGGCGGACGCCGTTCATGCGCAAGTACACGACGGTCTGCCCGCGGTGGTGGGTGGTGTGGTCGAGGATGAAATCCAGCACCCGCCAACGCGCTATCTGCCGGTTGCCCAGGAAGCTGACACGCTGTCCGAGCTCGAACTCACTGAGCTTTCCCACGGCTCCCCCGACGTAGTCGAAGGACTGCCGCAGTTGCGAGAGCACCTCGGCGCGCGAGCGCACCTGTTCCTGCCCGGCTTCGCTGAGTGCGTTGGTCGGCCCCGCCTTGCCTTCGACGAATACCTCGTACACTCCGCGAACGGACTCCGCGATGTGCACCATGTGCTGGCCGAAGGTGCGCACCTCCTGGGCCGGGCGGAAGCCGTACCGGCTTTCCGGCATCGCCAAAGCACACTCGATGGTGTAGTCGCGCGAGAGTCCGAGCATGTCGGAGAAATCCGGCAGGTAGGTGAATAGCGGGACGAACACGGTCCCACCCTGGCGGCCCTGGCGGCCGGGGCGCTCGCCCTGCGCCCACATCTCTCCGGCACACAAGGCGACGGCGGCGAGACCGGATGTTTTCATCCACGCACGGCGGGAGCTGGCCATCTTAGGCGCACCTCGAGGGCGACATTCTATCGTACGCATCGCGGGCGGCGCCGGTTCCACCCTGAACGCGGTTTCGGGGAGTCGGCGAAAGCGGTACACTGGCGCGCGCATCTCCAGCGAGGCTGCGGAATGAGGGACGGGCTGGGCCGCCGGCTGGCGCGGTTCGAAGAAGCCAAGCGTCAGTACGTCCGGGGAGAATCCGCGACATTCGAGCCGCTGCTGCGCTCGCTCGGCCGCAGCCGCTTCCGTGACGCCGCTTCTCTCATCCGTTTTCACGACGCGCTGATGTTCCTGCGCGCCTTTCCCCCAAACGCGCGCACGGCCGGACTCGCCGACCGGTTGCTCGCGTCCTTCGCCGGCCGTGTGCAGAAGTTGCGCGCGGCGGGCGCCGACCTGAGCCCGTTCGAGCCGGAGGATGTCTCCGGCATCGCCGGCACAACGATCTTCGACACGTTCACCTATGAGGTGGCGCGCTGGCTGGCGCAGCGATACCACGGACAGGTCACCATCGACTGGGACGAGGAAGAACAGTCGGCGCGTCTGGCGGCCACCTTTCCCCGCTTCCTCCCCCTGCTCGAAGAGGATTCGCTGGTCGAGGCGGATGTTCCCTACCTCGCGTGGATGCACGCCGCCGACGGAGGGCACGACCTCCGGTGGCTCATGCGACGCCTCGAGGCGCTGCGCATCCCGATCGCCCAGAAGACCGAGATCTACGACGCGCTGGGCATCACACTGAACTGGGAACTGGGCGGTTCGCCGGCATCGCGGACGCTGGCGCGCTGGCCGGCGAAGCAGCACTTCTTCCACAAGGGCGGGTTCATCCAGCGGCGCGAGGTGTCGCTGGAGCGCGAGTTCGCGACGCCTGACATCCCGGTGCGGAAGCTCTCTCGCCGCGACGGCGAAAAAGTTATGGACATGGTGCGGACGTGTCTCACGCTCCGCTACCGCGAACTCTACGGCACCACGCGCGGAGACCCGGAGCAGGTGATCGAGGCGCGGCCGGGACGCGGCGTCAGTCTTTTTCTCTGGGGTCTGCCGCCCGACCGGCGTCTGCCGCTGCGTACGTACCACGCCGGCCTGACGGTGAAGAACGGTGTCCCCATCGGCTACATCGAAGACATCGGTCTGTTCGAGTGGGTGGAGGTGGGATTCAATACGTTCTACGCCTACCGCGACGGCGAGAGCGCGTGGATCTACTCCAAAATCCTGCACCTGTTCCACCAGCTATTCGGATACACGTGTTTCTCCGTGTATCCGTACCAGATCGGACAAGGTAACGAAGAAGCGATCAAGTCGGGTGCGTTCTGGTTCTATCGCAAGCTCGGGTTCCGTCCCGGCCGGCCTGAATTGCTGGCCCTGGCGGAGCGAGAAGAGAAAAAGATCGCCTTCGATCCGAAGTACCGCGCACCAGCGAGCGTGCTGCGAAAGCTCGCAGCGGGGCACATCTTCTACGAGATGTCGGGAACGCAGCGGGGACTGTGGGACCGCTTCTCCGTGCGCAATGTCGGCATGGCGGTGCAGAGGCGCATGGCCGCCAGATTCGGAGGCGATCCTGACGCAATGCGCTCCGCCGCTCGCGCCCGTCTCGCCCGCACGCTGCGCGTCGACATCGGTAGTTGGACTGGGGTCGAGCGCACCGCATTCGACAACATCGCGTTCGTGCTGGCACTCGTCTCAGGACTGGCTCGCTGGACAGACGCGGAGAAGCGCGCGCTGGTGCGAATCATCCGATCGAAGGTCCGCGCGGACGAAACCGCGTACCTGCGATTGCTGCGCCAGCACGCTAGATTGAAGCGCGCGATGCTGGCGCTTGGCACGAAGTGAATGCCGCTTTTGCACGAAAAATGTCGTCGATGCCTCCGGCGAAACCGAAAATCATCGACAATCACGCGAAGTACGTTCCTTGAAGTAACTACGTTGGTTCGATTTTTCTCTTGACATCAAATTTTAATGACTCTATACATTCAACAATCGCAACAAAACACCGTTGCACATCCATGAAGAATGGAAAGGGAGAATAGAAACCATGGCAACCAAGAAGAAGAAAGCAAAAAAGAAGAAACACTAAGCTCATGCCGAAAGGCATAAATGGGGACGCGATGAGCGTCCCCAGAGTTTTTGCGTCAGTTCCCGCCCGCGCCCAGAGCGCGCTTCTGTTCCGGCTCGCCGAGCTCTTCCGCACCGCCCGCCTGGTTCGCCAACCCGCTGACGCGCGTCTCCACCTTTCCTAGCTGTCTGGCGCTGTCGTCGAACTTCGTGCTGGCGTTCCGCAAATGCTTGCCGACGGTCTGGTACTCGTCGGCGAATTTTCCTAGCTCGACCCTCAGCGATTGGATCTCGCGCAGGATCGCCTCGGCGCGCTGGCTGATGCGCATGCCGTTCAGGCCGACCATGATGGTGTGCAGGTAGGCGTAGAGCGAGTTCGGCGACACCGGCATGACGTGCCGCTCGACCGAGTAACCGTAGAGATCCGATCCTTCCTCTTCGCGGATGACGGCTTCGTAGTACACGTTCTCGGCCGGCACGTACATGAGCGCGAAGGGCAGCGTCCCTTCGGCGGGGAGTATGTACTTGGTGGCGATCTCGTCGATGCGCTTCTTCACGTCCTTGATGAACTCGCGCCGCGCCGCTTTCTTCTCCAGGTCGGTTGCGGCATCCGTGATGCGGCGAAAATTCTCGAGGGGAAACTTGGAGTCGATGACGACGCTGCCCTGGGGGAAGAACAGCATCGCGTCGGCCACCTCGCCCGACTTGAACGGATACTGCATCTGGTACTGGTGCGCCGCGAACACCTGCTGCAGGAGAGCTTCGAGGCTCGTCTCTCCGAATCCGCCGCGTGCTTTGGGCGCAGTCAGCGCCCGCTCCAGGCTGGTGATGGACTTGGAGGCCTCGGCGAGGGCCCGCGCCTGTTCGCTCATCTCTCCGACCTGCTTCTGAAGATTCGCGAACGTGCTTTGCACGGTCGCGATGCGGGCGTTGACCGCCTCGGAGCTGGTCTGGACGGCGCGCGCGTTCTCTCCCAGGCGATCGCCGACGTTCTTGTTGATGGCCTCGAGCCGATTCGCGACTTCCGAGTTCACGCTTGCCAGCGCCGTCTGCACATTGGAACCGATCCCCTGCAACTGTTGGGAGAAGACATCGGTGATCTGCTTGATGGAGCGGTCTGTGGTCTCGCGCAGGAGGTTGACGTCGTTGCGGACAGCCTGGAGCACCTGGTCGTCGGCGCCGGATGGTCGGCGAAGCACGGCGACTAATGCGATGGCCGCGATGATCGCGGCAAGGACGGCGATGATGGCGATTACGGTAGCGGGCATCAGTTGACTCCGGTTGCGCTGGCGGCGCCAAGAGTAATCAGTTTCTCCTCAGTGGCAGGACACAGGGTTCGATACGCGCACCAGCGACAGTGGAACCCGGTCCTGGGGTCGAATTCTCCACGAGCGATCCCATCTGCCGCCTCTTCGATCTGCTCACGGGCGTGCGCCAGTGCTTTCGTGTCACGGTTGGTAACAACCTCTTCCCCGTTCTGCACGTTGACGAAGGCGATGCTGTCCACCGCATGGCCGAGTTGTCCAGCGGCCATCGCGTAGATGGAGAGTTGCAAGCTCTTATCCGCGTGATCCTGGCGGCGCGGGTTCCCCGTCTTGTAATCGACGATGCGCACCCGGCGGCCGACAACCGCGTCGATGCGGTCCATACGCCCGCCGATCTCCAGGTTTCCGAGCTTGAAGCGAAATGTCTGTTCGGTAGCGAGCACTTTTGAACTCCCCCTGGGATAACGAGCGACGAGTTCGCGCAACTGCGCGACGCCGCGGCGGCCATACAGCGCATGCTGCTCGGGATCGTCGGCGCGAACTTTTGTCCACTCGGCGCGGAAGGCCTCGACGACCTGGTCGACTGTCATCGTGATGCGGGCATGCGGGTCATAGTAGTCCTTCAGCACTTTGTGCACCGCGTTGCCGAACTGGACCGCCGCAGTGGGTTCCCCTGGAATAGCCCAGTCGCGGTCCAGCTTATAGCGCAGAGGACACTCGTGGTAGGTCTCCACCGAATGCGCGCTGAGCACCACGGCATCTTTCGGGCGGGGCGGCAACATGAGCCACTGCCCGATCGCTGATGCCGGAGCGGCACTCGCCTGGATGTCGATGGTGTACGGACGGGCGTCGCGGCTCTTGATGACTGGCAGACCTCGTAACGCGCCCAACAGCGGACGCAGGAGCCCGGGTGGCGTTTTGTCGCGGCCGATCCCCTGCTTTCCATAAAGCGCGAGGGTGTCGCGGGCGCGGGTCATGGCAACGTAGAACATCCGCCGCTCCTCCTGATCGTGCGCGGATCTGCTGTCTGCGGGCGCGGGGAACGAGAGCAGTTCCTCAGGAAAATCGAGAAGCGGCGGACCGTAGCGCAATGGGAAGGAACCCGAAGTCGTGCGCACGACGAACACGTGGCGGAATTCCAGGCCCTTTGCGCTGTGAACGGTCATCAGCCGCACCGACGTGCGGTCGCCCCGCTCGAGCTTTTCCTGCTCCTCTTCGCTGCGCAGCGGAATGTAACCACCGGCTTCTTCGAAATATTCCATGTAAGCGAGGAATTCGCGCAGATCCTTGCGCCGGCTTAGTGGCTTGTCCTTCCAGGCTTCGATGAAGTTCCGAAATGCGATGACTGCTGCGGACGAGCGGTCGAAGTGGAACTGTTCGACACACCAGCTCACGACGGCGCTGATGACCCGATCACGCGAGAATGCCCGCGCTTTATCGATCGCGGTCAATACGGCCTGGCCTTGCGAAAACGACGACAGGATGCCGGTGAAACTCATCTCGCCGGCAGAGGCCAGACGCCGGCGCAATTCTTCCGGCCGGATGGCGAATATCGTGAACGACGCGACTCGAAAGAGGCTGCCGCTGTCGCCTGGCGAATCGATGGCCCACAGGAGCGCGAGCAGGTCTCGGACGTCTCCAGTGTCCTGCACGTCGACGCCCTTGACGATGTATGGGACCCCCCGCTGGGCCAGTTCGGCGATCAGGTGGCCGCGATGGCCGTGGAGGCGGTAAAGAACCCCGAACCAGGGCTTCGCGCCGGAATGCTCGCGCATTGCCGGATCGTCTCCGTATTGCCGGTTCAGCTCGCGGATCCGCTCGGCGATGTCGGCAGCTTCCTGTTCGGCAGCGGTCCACGGCACCACTTCGACGGGTGTTCCGGGCGGGACCTGCCCCCGCGCACGCTCCGCCTCGTCGCGTGCGGAGACAAGCGGCGCCCGACCGTACGATTTACCATTTCCCACAAGGACGTTGACCGCCGGGTTCTCGCGTATGAGCTCGAAGGAGCAGTCCAAGATCGGTCCGCGGGAGCGCTGATTCTCTTGCAGGACGACCCCGCTCGTGTGCGGAAAGACGTCGCGGAATTGATCGAACGCTGCGCTGGAGGCGCCCCGGAAGCGGTAGATCGCCTGGTCTGGATCGCCGACCACGAACACGTTGGCCTTGTTGCCGCCGAGCAGGTGGATCAGGCGAATCTGCGTGGCATTGCAGTCCTGGAATTCGTCAACCAGGATGAAACGCGCCCTCCCCCGACACTCCTCCAATAGCGCCGGCCGCTCTTGCAAGAGTGCAAGGGCGTGCGTGATCTGCAGGCCGTACGTCCCAAGTCTTTCAGCAGCCAGCATCTGCTCGACTTTTCGGTAAACCTTTGCGATCTCCAGAAGTCTTTCCAGCCGCTGCTCGGGTGGCAAGTCTGCAAACTTGCGGCCCACCGGCGGGACCGGCCTTTCGCCGCGCGAGACTCGGTCAACGTAAACCTGGTACGCCGCCGCGTCGACGTTCTCATCGTTGCAGCGATCGAAAAAGCGGATGAGATCTCGGAGGAATTCTCCCAGGTCACTAGGCTTGATAAAGTGTTCAAGTTCCAGTTCTTGGATGCGCTGACGCAGGAAGATCCACAGATCCTCGCGGCTAAGCGGCTCGAATCCTCGGCCCGCAGCCTCCAGCACCGCGGCACAATACGAGTGGAAAGTCGAGGCGATGATCTGCTGGGCGGCGAATGGGCCGATCCTGGCGGCGACGCGTGTGCGCAGCTCTTCGGCGGCATTGCGCGTGAACGTGACTGCCAGGATCTGGTCCGGGAGAGCATGCTGATGCTCGATAAGGTGCGAGATCCGTTCGGTTAATACGGTGGTCTTGCCGGTGCCGGCGCCGGCCACCACCAGCATGGGGCCGTGCACGTGCTCGACAGCCTTGCGCTGTTGCGGGTTGAGCTCAACGTCTTTGCGGGAATCAGACACTGCGCGCGTGCAATCGCCTGGGGCAGAACATTATGTGAGACTCCGGCGCGGGCGGCAATGAGGAAAAGTCCGCGGCGTGGAAAAGGCTGCTAGTCGCCAGTCGCTAGCTCGGAAACAGCGATCGCCACAGCGGCGACCGCCGCGGTTTCCGCACGCAGAACGGTGGGTCCTAACCCGGAAGAGATCCAGCCGGATTCGGTGAACTGTCTCAACTCATCGCTGGTCCAGCCGCCTTCTGGGCCGATGGCGAGCAAGACCGGTTCGGCGGCGGAAGCCAGTGCATCCTTGAGTGTCGTCCCCTGCTCCGATTCGGCCAGAACGATGCGCGTGCCGCCGGCACCGGCGAGTGCGGCCTTCAGCTTGACCGGCTCGGCGATCTCCGGCGGCGAGGTACGGCGCGACTGCTCGGCAGCCTCCCGCGCGATGCGGCGCCAGCGCTCCGCACGCTTGGCCGCCGCTGCGGCCAGGTGCGAGTCGGTCCTGCGCGCGATGACGGGAACGATGCGCGCAGCGCCGAGTTCGGTGGCTTTCTCCACCGCCCATTCGAAGCGATCGAATTTGAAGACGGCCAGGTAGAGGTGGATCTGCGGAGCGGCCGAGGCGGGGACGTCTTCGGCCAGCTCAAACTCCACGCGCTGAGGCGTTACGCTCGCGATCCGGCCACGGCGGACGCGTCCGCCAGCAGAGATGTCGAATTCCTGGCCTACGCGCGCGCGCAGGACGCGCACCAGGTGATCGGCGTGGGCCTCCACGAGGGCGGCACGATCGCCGGTGACTTCGTCGGCGATCCAGCGGCGTCTCGTCATATAGGGTGGGACTACTGGAAGATGTCCTTGACTTTGCTGAACAGCGTGCGGTGCTCGGGCTTGTTGTCCACACGGCGCAGCGAATCGAGTTCCTGAAGCAGTTCCTTTTCGCGCTTGGTGAGCTTGCTCGGAGTTTGCACACGCACCTCGACAAAGAGGTCGCCCTTCCCGCGGCCGTTCAGCACCGGCACCCCCTTGCCGCGCAGGCGGAAGGTGGCTCCGCTCTGCGTGCCGTCGGGGATCTTCAGGTTTTGCTCCCCGTCCAGCGTCGGGACCTTCAGCTCGGTGCCGAGGGCAGCCTGGGCGAAGGAGATGGGCAGCACGCAGTGCAGATCGTTGCCCTCGCGTTCGAAGAACGCGTGTTCCTTGACGTGCAGGACGACGTAGAGGTCGCCCGGAGGTCCGCCGAACGAGCCCGCTTCGCCAGCCTCTCCCAGGCGCACGCGCATGCCGTCCTCGACGCCCGCCGGGATCTCGATCTCCTTGGTGCGCTGCCGCAGCACGCGGCCCTGTCCCTTGCACGCCTTGCAGGGGTCGGTGATCACGCTGCCCACGCCGCCGCAGGCCGGGCAGGTGCGCGAGACAGTGAAGAATCCCTGCTGATAGCGGACCTGTCCGCGCCCGCCGCACTGGCTGCACGTCGAGGGCGACTTGCCCGCCGCCGCGCCCGACCCATGACACTGGTCGCAGATCTCGTGGCGGCGGTAGGTGGTCTCCTTCTTGGCGCCGAAGACCGCTTCTTCGAACTCGAGCGTCAGGTCTTCGCGCAGGTCGGCGCCGCGCTGCGCGCGGCTGCGCCGACGGCCGCTGCCGGTGCCGAAAAGGTCGCCGAAACCGAAAAAGTCCCCGCCAAACAGGTCGCTGAGGATGTCATTGAAGATGGACGGGTCGAACTGCACCGAGCCGCCATTCACACCGGCGTGGCCGAACTGGTCGTACTGGGCGCGCTTGTTCGGGTCGGAGAGCACGGCATAGGCCTCGCTGCACTCCTTGAAGCTCTCCTCAGCGTTAGGGTTCCCGGGGTTGCGATCCGGGTGGTACTGCATGGCGAGTTTGCGGTAGGCGCTCTTGATCTCCTGATCGGCGGCACCGCGCCCGACTCCCAGGACCTCGTAATAATCGCGTTTTGCTTGTGTGGCCAGACTCATTCCCCTACGATTTGGATTTTGGATTGCGCGCCACGCGCACCATCGCCGGGCGCAGCAGGCGGTCTTTCAGCTTGTATCCGCGCTGCAACTCTTCCAGCACGTGGTTGTCTTCGGCCTGGTCCGTATCCACCATCTGGACCGCCTGGTGCAGGTGCGGGTCGAAGGGCTCGCCTTCCGACGGGATCTGGCGCACGCCAAGCTTGGCCAGCGCATCGTGCAGTTGCCGGTTGATGAGCTCGACGCCGGAGCGGAAATCCTTGTCCTCTGGGCCTGCATGCTTGATCGCCCGGTCGAAGCTGTCCACGATGGGCAGCAGCTCCTTGACGGCGTCTGCGAGCGCGTAATCCTTGAACTCCGCCTGCTCGCGGACGATGCGCTTGCGCTGGTTCTCGAAGTCAGCCTGCTGGCGCGCCAGGCGGTCGTAGAGCGCATCGCGCTCCGCCCTCAGCTTGCGCAGCTCTTCCTGCTGTGCGGCGGCCTCACTGATGGGCGCTTGGCTTTCAGGCGCGCCCGCCTCCGGCGTCACCTCGCCGCCGTCTTCGCCCGGAGGCAGCTCATGCTCCAAGTCAAGATCCGGTTTTCCGTTCCCTTTTGCCATTCTCCTATTCGATTCCGTTCAACGGTTTTCGTTCAAGATCCTGTCGAACATTTTCGCGATGTAAGACACGGCCGTGATGGTGTGCTCGTAATCCATGCGGGTGGGTCCGATCACGGCAAGAGAGCCCACAACCTCTTCTCCGACGCGAGCGGGGGCACCGATGAGCACCAGGTTGCGCATCTGCGGCATGGCCTCTTCGAGCCCGATCACCACGCGCACCGCTTCCTGGCGGGCGCTGAGGTAGGCGGAAAGCAGTTCGACGATGCGCTCTTTTTCCTCCAGAGCGCGCAACAGCTCCTTGAGGCGCTCCTTGTCGGCCTCGTCCACCACCAGGTTGGCCACGCCCTCGACGAAGACATTCTGCGGAGCAGCCGGCCCGCCGCTGAGCGCGCCACCGCGGCAGAGCTCCTCGAGCGATGCGCGCAGGCGGTCGTACTCGCTGCGCATCTGCTCCAGGCGCCGCCCGATCTCGGCCTTCATGTCCTCGATGGTCCAGCCGCGGAAGTTTTCGTTGATGTAGCGCGCGGCGGTGTCGAGGTCGGACTGCGGCAGGTCGCGCTCGGTCCGAAGCACGCGGTCGCGCACCACACCCGAGCGCGTCACCACCACGGCCAGGATCTTCTTTTCCGCCAGACGCGAGAAATAGACATGATCAAGCGCATTGTGCGCGCCGGGGGCCGCGACTGCCACGCCCACGCAACTGGAGATCAGCGAGAGCACGTGCGAAGTGCGCTCCAGGAATTCCTGCGGGTCGGAGACGCCGGAAAGCGACTGCCGGATCAGCCCCTCGTCGGCCGGGGAGAGATGCGCCCGCCCCGTGATGTGCTCAACGAAATAGCGATACGCCTTGGGCGTGGGCACGCGGCCGGCGGAAGTGTGCGGCTGCTCCAGGAAGCCGGCGTCCGCGAGGTCGGCCATGACGTTGCGGATGGTCGCCGGGCTGAGCCCGTTGGGATTGCTGCGCGACAGCGTGCGCGATCCGACCGGATCGCCCGTGGCGATGTAGGTCTCCACGATGGCCGTCAGAATCTCGCGCTCGCGCGGGCCGATTTGTCCGGGGGACGACATGAATGAACACCTGCCCCACTAAAAGCTTTAGATGCAAAAACTTACACCCAATCCGCAGAGTGGGGTCTACCTAGATTCTAGGTCCGGACGAAAGGGTAGTCAAGGTTTGGCACTCTGGGACTCAGAGTGCCAAACCGCCAGGGCTACTGGATTTTCAGGAAATCCTGGGGGGCGGCTGCGTTCTGCTCGTCCACGCGCGTTACCACCGTCTTGGCCAGGGCGAAAAACGACTTCGCATGCTCACCCTGCTCCCCGGCAAGAACCACCGGGTGGCCGGTATCGCCCCCGCGCCGGATGTCGGGGTCGAGTTCGATTTTCCCCAGGAAGGGGACGTTGAACTGCTTGGCGGTACGCTCGCCTCCGCCGGTGGAGAAGATGTCGATCTCGTGATGACAGTGCGGGCAGACGAAGTGGCTCATGTTCTCGACCATGCCCAGGATGTCCACCTTCACCTGGCGGAACATCTCGATGGCCTTGCGCGCGTCCTGGAGCGAGACGTCGGAGGGCGTCGTGACCACAATGGCGCCGGTCAGGGGAACAGTCTGCATCAGGGAGATGGCGACGTCTCCCGTGCCCGGGGGCAGGTCGATGACTAGATAGTCGAGCTCGCCCCACTCCACCTGCTGGAGGAACTGACGGATGATGGAGTGCAGCATCGGCCCACGCCAGATCAGGGGTTTGTCGCCGGGGTTGAGGAAGCCGACCGAGAGCACCTTAACGCCGAACGCTTCCAGCGGCTCAATGCGGTTCTCGCCGACGACTTTGGGCGTGGCGCTGGTGCCCATCATGAGCGGGACGTTGGGGCCGTAGACGTCGGCGTCGAGCAGGCCGACCTTGTAGCCCAGTTTGCCCAGCGCGACCGCCAGGTTCACGGAGATGGTGGTCTTGCCCACCCCGCCTTTGCCGGAACCGATGGCGATGATGTTCTGAATGCCGGGCAGCGGCTGCGGACCCATCTGCGGCGGAGCATGCATGTGACTCACGGGATACCCTCTGGAGGTAGTGGCAAACGTTCGATTATACCCGCTGAACCAGCGTGCAGGGGGCAGGCGGCAGGTTCCTTCATCCTGCCTCCTGTCTTAGTCAGGACTTGCGGCGCTGGCGTTCCTGCTCGCGGAGTTGCCGGCGGCGGCCGGCACCGTCGTAGCGGCGCTTCTCGTCCTCGGTCTCTGCAATGACGGGCGGCACCGGGACGTGGTGGCCGTGCTCGTCCACGGCGACGAAGGTCAGGAATGCGGAAGCGATGTGCTGGCGCGTGCCTGAAATATAGTTCTCGACGAAGCACTTCACGCCCACCTCCATCGAAGTGCGGAAGGCGCGGTTCACCGAAGATTTCAGGATGAGCAGATCGCCGACGCGAACGGGCGCGAGGAAATCGATGTGGTCCATGGAGGCGGTGACCACATAGCTGCGTGCGTGGCGGTGAGCGGCCATGGCTCCGGCGATGTCGATGAAGTGCATGATGCGACCACCGAGCAGAGAGCCCAGCGGGTTGGCGTCGTTGGGCAGGACGACCTCCGCCATCTCCGATTGCGACTCGCGCACCGGCCGGCCGGACAGGTTGGGTTTCTCGTTCATGGCTTATGTCGTGGCAGAGGTACTGAAGCCGCCCTGCCTGCGGGAAAAGTAGGACTGCACGTAGCACTCGGCCATGCGCTGGATGCGCGCGTCCGGGTGAGGGTTGATCCAGCGCTGCTGCGCCCGGTCGTAGGCCAGGGGACCGTGATCGCGCGGAGCGTGGTCCCGCTCGCAGGTGAAGTAGAGTGCGACCAGGTCCTCGCGGACCTGCGTGACGATGAAGCGCACAGCATCGGCGGTGCGCCCCTGCGGCAGACGCGGACAGCGCCTGGCGTATCCGAGATTGCAGAAGTCTCTCAGCTCTTCATCGGCCAACGCTGCGCCCTCGTGGCCGGGCGCTGTGCACACGCCGCGGAAGCCGTCGCCCAGTGGCAAACGCGCGCGATGCGGCCACAGGTCAGAGACCAACCGCTCGGTCGGCATGAAATACGGGCAGGCCACGGAAAGGCATTCTATCGCATGAGCAATTGGCATTTAGCGCTTAGCGTTTAGCCGTCCAGAGCTTCACATTGGCTAATCGCAAATCCGACTCGCTGACTGCCCTCCCGGCGTGTGATAAATTCGCCTGTTCATTTATGACTGACCGCATGGCAATGCTGCAAGAGTTCCTGAAGGAGAACCCGAACGACTCCTTCGCGCGCTACGGACTCGCTCTGGAGTACGTGAAGGCCGGAAGCGTGGACACCGCGCTTCAGGAATTCAAGACCCTGCTGGAAAAGAATCCCGACTACACCGCCGCCTATCAAATGGCTGGACAGACGCTGGCCAGCGCAGGCCGCACCGCGGAGGCCATCAAGATGCTTTCCGAGGGCATCGCCTGCGCCCGACGCACGGGCAACAACCACGCCATGTCGGAGATGGAGGCGCTGTTACAGGAGTTGAAGCAATGACCGCCACCCATCCCTACGCGCAACTTCTTGGCGACCGCGATCCTCTTGCCGTGCTCGCCGAAACCCAGGATCGGATCCCGGCGCTCGCGCAGAAACTCGGCCCCGAGGGCCTGAAGCGGAGCTACGGGCCGGGTAAATGGAGCGCAGCGCAGGTGCTGTCGCACCTAGCAGATGCCGAGATCGCATTCGGCTTCCGCGTCAGGCAGGTAGTCGCCGAACCTGAGCTCCCCATCCAGCCCTTCGACGAAAACCGGTGGGCGGTACGCTATGACCGCATGAGCGGACTGGAAGCGGCGCAGGCCTTCAAGGCGCTGCGGGCGTGGAACCTGTCGCTGTTCCGGCAGCTCAGCAAGGAAGAGCTGGAGCGGACGGCGCAACACCCCGAGCGTGGACCAGAAAAGGCCGGAACCGTCATCCGCATCCTCGCCGGACACACCCTGAACCATCTGGCCCAACTGGAGAAGATCGTTTCGGGAGCGACCGCCGGCGCCGCGTAGAATCATTGCTTTTTCGAGCTGGCGGCCATTTTGTCGAAGACTTCCTGGGCCGGCCGCAAGTTCCGGCCGACGACCCACTCGATCAGTGTGGGAAAGAGCTGGTACATCTTCACGCTGAAGCGGTGCTTTGCGGGCACGATCACGTCGCGCTTCCTTTTCAGATAGCCGTTCAGCGTCGCTCGCGCCACGTCCTCCGCGGTTGCGTCCGCCCTGCCGCCGCCGCTGAACTTCAACGCTTCCTTGCCCATGACGATGTTCTGCTGGAACTGCGTGGGGATATAGCCCGGGCAGACGGTCATCACGTGAATGCCGTCCGTGCGCAGCTCAACGCGCGCGGCGTGCCCGATGGCGTTCATGGCGTGTTTGGAAGCGCTGTACGCCGCCTGGTACGGCAGCGCGATGTAGCCGACCACGCTCGAGATGTTGATGATGGTGCCCCCGCCCTGCTGTTTCATCAGCGGGACCACCGCCTGCATGCACTCGATGGCGCCGAAGAGATTGGTCTCGAACATGTCGCGGCAGGCGCTCATGCCCATGCTCGCGACCGCGTCTTGCATGCCATAGCCGGCGTTGTTCACCCAGATGTCGATACGGCCGTAGCGGTCGAGTGCTGCCAGCACAAGCGAATCGATGTCGCCGCGCTTGCGGACGTCGCAGACAACGGCCCGGGTCTGATCTTCGTGGCCGATGCGCTGGCGCGCGGTTTCGGCGCGGCCCAGATCGCGCGATGAGAGCACCACGTTCGCGCCTTCGGCGGCAAAGATCCTGGCGATCTCCTCGCCGATCCCCATCGAAGCACCCGTGATGACAGCAACTTTCCCCTGGAGTCGCATAAGAGCAAGGATTCTAATCCTTTAGAAGGGACTCGCCACAGAGGGCACGAAGGTACACGAAGGTAAACGCAACGGGACAGCGGACGAAAGCACCCCCAAGACGCCAACGGCGAAAAAAATGTATCCTGTTTTCCCATGGCCGATCTCCTGCCCCTGTTCCCGCTCGAGCTGGTGCTCTTCCCCGGCGTGCCGCTGCCGTTGCACATCTTCGAGGATCGCTACAAGGAGATGATCGGCGAATGCCTGGAGCAGAAGCGCGCCTTCGGCGTGGTACGCGCCATGAGCGGGCAGGCGGTGGCCGAGGTCGGATGCACGGCCGAGATCGTCGAGGTGGTCAAGAAGTATGACGACGGCCAGCTCGACATCATGTGCGAGGGGCGGCAGCGCTTCGAAGTAGTGCAGCTCGACCAGGAGCGCAGCTACCTGCGCGCGGAAGTGAGTTTCTTCGATGACGAACCCGATGCGCCGTCTCTCGAGCACGCCAAGAGCGCCATCGCGTCGTACGGCGAGCTGATGTCGCTGGTCGAGTCCGAAGCTGAGCCTCCGGAGGCCGACGACCCACAGCTCTCCTTCCACCTGGTCGCCGCTCTGCCCGTGGACCTGGACTTCAAGCAGACCCTGCTGGCCTCGCGCTCCGAGGCCAAGCGCATTGCCATGACCGCCGAGTACCTGGTTGCAGTGCTGCCGCGCATGAAGCGGGCACTCAAAGCCAGAGAAAAAGCCGGCGGGAACGGGCACGGGCTGTAGTAGCTGGCAGCCGGTAGAAAGATTTCCGAAGGTGCAGCGGGGCGTATAATCGGCTCAATGGATGTGGAGGGGGCGTCCCATCGTGAATCTTCCCCGAAGTCTAGGTGAACTCCGGCACAGTCAATTTACAGAAGAGCGTCTGCGCACGCGGCGCGTGAAGGACGAGCTGCGCGAGAACCTGATCGAAAAACTTCGCCGCAAGGAAACCATCTTCCCGGGCATCGTCGGCTTCGACGATACGGTAGTGCCACAGATCGTGAACGCGGTCCTCTCGCGGCATAACTTCATCCTGCTCGGGCTGCGCGGACAGGCCAAGAGCCGCATCCTGCGCGCACTCACGGCGCTGCTCGACCCGCACACGCCGTACGTCAGCGGCTGTGAGATCCACGACGACCCCTATGCGCCCATCTGCAAGCGCTGCCGCGAGTTGGTCGCCCGCGAGGGCGACAAGACGGCGGTCGCCTATCTTTCGCCCGAGGAGCGCTACGTCGAGAAACTGGCCACCCCGGACGTGACCATCGCCGACCTGATCGGGGACATCGATCCCATCAAGGCGGCCAAGGGAGGGCACGAGCTCTCCAGCGAGCTCACCGTGCACTACGGGCTGCTGCCGCGCGCCAACCGCGGCATCTTCGCCATCAACGAGCTGCCCGATCTGGCGGGAAAGATCCAGGTGGGCCTGTTCAACATCATGCAAGAGGGCGACGTGCAGATCAAAGGCTACCCGGTGCGCCTGCCGCTGGACCTTGCCCTGGTTTTCAGTGCGAATCCCGAGGACTACACCGCGCGCGGGAAGATCATCACGCCGCTCAAGGACCGCATCGGATCGGAGATCCGCACGCACTATCCGGCGACGGTGGAGGAAGGCATCGCCATCACCTCGCAGGAAGCGTGGGCACAGCGCAACGGCCACAAGATGCTGGTTCCCAAGTACGTGCGCGAGGTGATTGAGCGCATCGCCTTCGTGGCGCGCGAGGACAAGCGCATCGACAAGCGCTCGGGCGTGAGCCAGAGGTTGCCCATCTCCTGCATGGAAAACGTGATCTCCAACGCCGAGCGCCGCGCCATCCGCAACGACGAGCAGATGGTCGTGCCGCGCGTGGGCGATATCTACTCCGCCATGCCCGCCATCACCGGCAAGCTGGAGCTGGAGTACGAAGGCGAGATGAAGGGCGCCGACAACGTGGCGCGCGAGCTGATCCGCGCCGCCGTCGCCAAGACCTTCGACGCGTACCTCGCGAACGGAGACTTGCAGCAGATCGTGCAGTGGTTCGACCTGGGCGGCGACATCAAGATGAGCGACACGGTGCCGGCCGACGAGGTGGTGGCCAACCTGCGCAAGATCCAGGGCCTCCTCGACAAGCTTGAGCCGCTCGGGGTGAAGCCGAAGGACCGGCCCGAGGTGCTGGTCTCGGCGGCGGAATTCCTGCTGGAAGGCCTGCACGCGCACAAGCGTATCGGCCGTAGCGAAGAGCGCGTCTTCTCGGCCGGCGAGAAGCAGGCGCGCCGGCCCGAGCCGCAGCCGCTGCGCGAGCGCGACGAAGAGCGGCCGAACAGAAATCGCCGCCCCTACAACTGATCGCGCTTGGCGGGCGTGACCCCGAGCAAAGCGAGGGGGAGAGCCCGCCGCGGTCATCCTGACACCGAGCGTAGCGAGGGGGAAGGATCTCCTGTGAAGTTCGTCAAATACAGCAAGTACGTCGGCGATCCCGCGTCGGAGATGAGCATGGAAGACCTGCTCAACGCGCTCTCCGACTACCTGCTGAACAGCGGCTTCCAGAATCCCTACGCCCAGTTCTACGAGATGAACGAGCAGTCGCTCGAGGAGCTGAAGCGCGCCATCGAAGAGGCGCTGCTGAACGGCGAACTGTTCGACGAGGAGATGAGGGAACGTCTGCAACAGATGCAGATGGAGGGCACGCTCGAAGAGTTGGTCGAAAAGCTTATTGAGCGGATGGAGCAGGAGGACTACATCTCCATCGACCAGCCACGCGATCCGTCGAAGCAGTCGAGCGTGGGCGGACAGGTCGGGCGCAACGAGTCGCAGGCGCGGTTCGAGGTCACGGACAAGAGCCTCGATTTCCTCGGCTTCAAGACGCTGCGCGACCTGCTCGGCTCGCTGGGCAAGTCGAGTTTCGGGCGGCACGACACGCGCGACCTGGCCACCGGCATCGAGGCCAGCGGCTCGGCCAAGCAGTACGAATTCGGCGACACGCTCAATCTCGACATCACCGCCACGCTCTCCAGCGCCATCCAGCGCGAGGGCCTCGGCCTGCCCATCAACATCGAGTACAGCGACCTCCAGGTGCACCAGTGCGAGTACCAGTCGTCGTGCGCGACGGTGCTCATGCTCGACTGCTCGCACTCGATGATCCTGTATGGCGAGGACCGCTTCACCCCGGCGAAGAAAGTGGCGATGGCGCTCTCGCACCTGATCCGCACGCAGTATCCGGGCGACTCGCTTTCGCTGATCCTTTTCCACGACTCGGCGGAAGAGGTGCCTCTGTCGCAACTGGCGCGGGTGAAGGTCGGGCCGTACTACACCAACACGCGTGAAGGCCTCCGGCTGGCACAACGCATCCTGCAACGCCAACGGAAAGACATGAAGCAGATCGTGATGATCACCGACGGCAAGCCGTCAGCGCTCACCCTGGAGGACGGCCGCATCTACAAGAACGCCTTCGGGCTCGATCCGCTGGTGGTCAGCCAGACGCTGGAAGAAGTTGCCAAGTGCAAGCGCGCCGGGATCCTGATCAACACCTTCATGCTGGCGTCCGACTACGGGCTGGTGCAATTCGTGCAGAAGGTCACGGAGATGTGCCGCGGCAAAGCGTACTTCACCACGCCGTACACCCTCGGCCAGTACTTGCTGATGGATTACATGTCGCGCAAGACCAAGACCATCCACTGATTCGCTGGCGTCGGCCCGGGTGACGCGCTACCCTGTCTTCCCATGGAAATCACGACCATCCAGCCGTTCTTAGACTACTTCGAGCGGGTGCGCGAGCGAACCATGCGCCTGGTGAAGTGCATCCCGCCGGAAAAACTTGAGTGGAGTTATCGCGAGGGCAAGTTCACGCTCGGCGACCTGGCGCGGCATATCGCTGTGGTCGAGCGCTACCTGTTCGCGGAGAGCGTCAACGGCGGGCGCAATAGCTATCCCGGCTGCGGGAAAGAGCTGGCCGACGGATACGAGAACGTGCTGCGCTTCATGGAGCGCATGCACGCCGAGTCCATGGAGATCTTTTCCCGGGTGAAAGATGAAGACCTGAAGCGCAAGGTGTTTGCCGCCGACGGCTCGACCATGAGCATGTGGAAGATGCTGCGCTCCATGATCGAGCACGAGGCGCACCACCGCGGCGAGATGTACGTGTATCTCGGGATGCTGGGCGTGGCGGTGCCGCCGCTCTACGGCATGACGTCGGAGCAGGTGCGCGAAGTGGCGTTGAAGAATGAAGCTTCGGCCTGAGTGCCGCCCGGAAATCCTCGCCGAGGCCCGCTACGCCGGCTTCTTGGGCGCCGTCTGGTCCGCCTGGAATCCCACCTTGGCGTGAGTGCCGTCGCAGAACGGCTTGTTGCTGGAATGACCGCAGCGGCAGAGGGAAAACGCCGGCTTGCCCGTCAGGTCGTACTGGTTGCCTTCGTAGTCGAGCAAGATAGCTTCGCCTTCGGCCGCTTCGACGCGGAAAGGCCCGTTCTTCTTGGCTGTGATCTTGACCGCCATTCCTTCCTCCGAGATCCTCTGATTGCGGGGCAACAGCTCCGGTTACAGCACGGAGCAGGATAACACGCGGACCGCCAGCCCCTGGCCGCCGATGGGTCCATGAGCCCAAAAAAAAGCCAGGCATTACCCGCGACAGCGCAGCACGTCTATAATTCCGCGTTGCTGCGAACCCGTTCCATCCTCGGCGCAGTCTTCTTTCTCCTCTGCCTGCCCCTCGTGGCGCAGGAAATCACCATTGCCAACCAGGGCAAGACCATCCGTGTGCGCAAGATCGCAGCCAAGATCCACATCGACGGCAAGCTCGACGAGCCCGTCTGGAGCCAGTTGACGCCCATCACCGATTTCACCCAGACCAATCCTGACCTGGGCGCCCCCGGCAGCGAAAAGACGGAGGCGTTCATCTTCTACGACGACGAGAAGATCTACTTCGGCTTCCGCTGTTACGACTCAGAACCGCAGAAGATGGTCCACCGCTACGGCGCCCACGACGCCTTTACGAACTCCGACTCGGTGAACATACTCATCGATACCTTCCACGACCGCCGCACCGGTTACTTTTTCTCGCTGAACTCGCGCAACAGCCAGTACGACGCCACCGCACGAGAATCGGGGCAGAGCGGCGACTTCAGCTCCTACTACGACTCCACCTGGGACGGGATCTGGGAGAGCGCAACCTCCATCGAATCCTGGGGCTGGTCGGCGGAGGTCGCGATTCCTTTCAAGTCCATCCGCGTATCGCGGGCAGCCCAGCAGATCTGGGGTCTGAACCTGGGCCGCGACATCGTGCGCAAGAACGAGAACGATTGGTGGGCGCCGGTGTCGCGCTTCGACGGCACTGCCCGGCCCTCGAAGACCGGCGACCTGACGGGCCTGGAAGACATCAAGGTGGGCCGCAATCTGGAGCTGATCCCCTTTGTCTCGACCAAGTACCGCAAAGCGGAGTGGATACCCGAGTACTCCGGCGGCAGCGGCAACGGCGGTCTGGACGCCCGGTACGGGCTGACCCAGAACCTCACCCTGAATCTCGCCGTCAACCCCGACTTCGCCGAGACGGAGGCCGACGAGTTCACCTCCCAGATCTCGCGCTTCGAAATCTTTTTCCCGGAGAAACGCAAGTTCTTTACCGAGGGCGCCAACTACTTTTCCACTCCGCTGGGCATCTTCTTCACGCGCCGCGTAGGTTCCCTCTTGCTCGACGGAGAACCGCAGCGCATCCTCGAAGGCGGCAAGCTCACCGGCAAGACCGGCCCGTGGACCATCGGGGCGCTGGAAGCCGTCACCCAGCGCACGGATTTCATTGACCCGGGATCGGGCTTCCACGACCTCGCGCCCGCGGCCTTATTCGGCGTACTGCGGGTGCAGCGCGACATCTTCCAGAAATCCACGATCGGCTTCATCTCCGCTACGCGGCTCCAGAACGGGGTGCTGCGCGACTCGGACAACAACGTGCTCAGCCAGAGCGAGTCCACCAATGGCATCGATCTGAACATCGTCTCCGGCGAGCACATCACCTGGGCGTCGCAGTTCGTGGCCAACCAGAACGCGACACACCCGGGCTTCACCGGCCAGCACCTGGGCGGCATCAGTCACTTCAAGTACGACTCCGAGCTGTGGACTTTCGAGACCACGGGGAAGTACCTGGGCCGCAACTTCGACATCCGCAGCACCGGGTTCGAGCCGGAGGTGGACCGCTGGTCGGGCCAGGCGGACGTCGTATACAAGCCCTTCATCGGCCGCTACGGGATCCGGCAGATCTTCGCCACCCTGAACTACGACGAGGCCAATGGCACCCGCGGCGAACTGGAGGATTCCGGCGCTGACGCCGACCTGCGCATCCAGTTCAAGAATTTCTGGAATTTTGAGACCCGCTACTCCTACGACCGAGTCCGATTTTTCCAATTCAATCCCGGCTTCACGCACCAGCTGTGCCCGGACAACCTTGCTTGTACCAGGAATTATGTGACCCCCTTCTGGCAGTTCATCTTGTCCACCAACCAGAGCCGCCCTTACAGTGCGAGCGTGGGCTACACGACCTCCGGCCTGGTGCAGTTCGACGAGAATTTCTTCGGCTACCAGAAACGTGTGGACGTTTCGGTGAACGCCCGGATCGGCGAGCATAATCGCCTGGAGTTGACTGCCGTGGACGCGCGCGAGTCCCTGCGGAACCACACCTACTTCCAGGACCGGCGATTCCTCATCTCCCGCTGGACCTTCCAGGTCACGCCGAAACTGCGCGCACGCGTCCTGGCGCAGTACGCCAGCGACATCCACGGCCACAACCTCAGTCTGAACTCGCTGGTCGCGTACGACTTCACGGCGCGCAGCGCTCTGTTCGTCGGTTACAACCGCCAGCGCCACACGCCGCTGGATCCTGCGGACCTCGGCAACGAAGTCTTCCTCAAACTGTCTTATCTGTTCGGTTTCTAGCCACAGCGAAGGAGTCGTACCTGGTGGGAAGGCTTCCAGGGGCCGGAAGCTGCTTCCCGAGCCGGCGGATTCGGTGCAGGACAGTCCTTACCGCTTGGCCCCCAGGCACTCGCGGATGGACATGGCAAGCTCATAGACAGCGCGAATCTTGGTCGCGGCGCCGGCCGGCAGGGAGGGGCTTGCCAAGACCAGTTCCGATGAGAGCAGAATGCCGGTCAAGGCTTCATTCAGTTCGGTGTACAGCCGCGATTCAGCATCTTCTCGGGCCCGTCGCAGCTCGCCTTCACGCCGCCGGAGGGCGGCGGAGACCTCGCGCGCCACCCGGTTGGCACCGGCGATGGCCAGATTGGCGATCAGCAGTGCTGCTGTACCGCAGGTCGCAACCAAGCTGTCCGCCAACCGGCTATCCAGTTCCCACAGATGCTGCTCCACGACCACGGCCGTGAATTCCGCCCGGCGCAGCTCGTCGCTCGCCGCGTGCAAGTCGCGGACGGTTTGGACCACCTCGCCCGTCAGCTGGCGGATGGCTTCCGCGCACTCCTTACTCCGTCCGGAGGACATGACCAGGAGCACCATGCCTGCTTACGGTGCAAGCGTCCTTCCAGAGACACCCGTTGAAAACGCAGGGGTTGTCTGGGGGCCCGTTCCCGGACTGGCATCCGGCGGGCCGCCCAGTTCACTGTCGGGAGGCGTATTCCTTCAGTTTGCGGTAGAGCGTGGTCTTGCCGATGCCCAGCAGGCGCGCTGCCATCAGCTTGTCACCGTTGAGCTGCGCAATGCTGTTCAGGATCGCCTGCTTCTCCAGCTCAGCCATGGGGATGATCTTCCCGGAACTGATGGGCAGCCCCGGCTGCGCCTGACAGTTCTGGAGGGCTGTGGGCAGATCGCAGACCTGGACGAGCGGTCCCGAGCTCAGCGCGCTGGCGCGCTCCAGCGCGTTCTCCAGTTCGCGCACGTTGCCCGGCCAGTCGTAGGCCAGCATCAGCTTCAGGGCCTCGTCGCTGAGCGTGCGCACCTTTCCGCCCAGGCCGGCCATCTTTTCCAGGAAATAGCTCACCAGCATGGGGATGTCCTGCTTGCGCTCGCGCAATGGCGGCAGCTTGAGTGCCACCACGTTCAAGCGGAAATACAGGTCCTTGCGGAACTTCCCTTCCTCCACCGCCTCCTCTAGGTTGCGGTTGCTGGCCGCGAGGATGCGCACGTTGATGGGGATGCGCCGCGTGCTGCCCACCGGACGGATCTCTTTCTCCTGCAGGGCACGCAGCAGCTTCGCCTGCAGGTCCACGGGCAGCTCGGCGATTTCGTCGAGGAACACCGTCCCGCCTTCCGCCACGGAAAGCAGCCCGTCCTTGGATCGTACCGCGCCGGTGAAGGCGCCGCGCACATACCCGAACAGCTCGCTCTCGATCAGGGTGGGCACCAGAGAACCGCAATCCACCGGGAGAAACGGCTTGTCGCGGACGGGTCCTGAATTATGGATGGAGCGCGCCACCAGTTCCTTGCCCGTGCCGCTCTCACCAATGATCAGCACCGGGTGCGTGCTGCGCGCCACCTTGGCGATCATGCGGTACAGGCGCTCCATCTCCGGTGCGTGGCCGATGATGTTCCCGAACCCCAGGCGGGACCTGACTTTCTCCCGCAACACGCGGTTCTCCGTGGTCAGGCGCAAGTGTTCGCCGACGCGCTGCAGGAGAAGCTTGAGCTCTTCCAGGTTGAAGGGCTTGGGCACGTAATCATAAGCGCCCAACTTCATGGCCTGCACCGCCGCCTGCACCGTCGCATGACTGGTCATGACGATGACCTCGGCTTCCGGGCGGCGCCGCTTCACCTCCTGCAACACCTCCAACCCACCGCTACCCAGGGGCAAATCGAGCAACACGACATCGATGGCCTGGGCATCGAGAACACGGAACGCAAGGTCAATGTTCTCGGCGACGAAGGTGGTCATGGCGAGCGATTGTGCGGCTTCCCGGCAACCCTCGCGCACCGTTCGCTCGTCATCTACGATCAGCAGGTTCAGCAGATCGCTTCGAATTTCCTGAATCTCCGGCATTGACTCAACGGTGGCCATTGAGCATCCCTCCCGCACGAGTCCGACAGCAGTTCTCCTAGTACCACGAATGTGAGGCCCGGCGCAGTGACGTCGACCGCAAAATCTGGAGCGGCGACTCCGGCTTGCGTCGGTCCGCCATATAGCTCGTGGCTATTGTTCTGTGTGGACCAACAATCTTGCTGCACACGGGCTGCCGTTTTCGGCATGGTGCAAATACGGGAATTAAGGAGAGTGGGTAGGAACGCTTCCACAAACGGGAAAGATCCCCGTGCTACGTCTTCCCAACTTGGTACTCGGGACCAAAAGGGATCTCAAGAAACAACGGGGGACGCAACCCGCCACCATCCGTGGCTAGGCGGCGACGCTCTCGGGAGTCTCTGCGGGGAATTTCTGGGTTGCGGAGGTGGTGCGGTGTGAACTCGTTATTCGCTCGAGCCACCCGCACCGGTTTCGCGGACTACCACCCGCGCCGGCTCCGGCGGAGCAATGACACCGTCGAAATCGGTCGCGGCCAGCACGCGTCCCCAGCCCAAGCTCAGGGCGCGCACCGAGTATCCGAGCTCCCCGAAGCTGTGCCAAGAGCGCCCGCCGTCGCGGCTTTCGAACGACTGCCCAGCGGCGGTGGCCAGCAGCCGGGATCCGTCGTCGTCAGAGACGAAGGAATACACGTGCTTGGCCGGCAAGCCCGCCATCACGTGATCCCAGGTGTCGCCGCCGTCGTCGCTGCGGAATGCGCCTTCGCGCGCGGCCAGCCACATGTGGGAGTCGCCATCGATGGCGAGGCCGGAGACTTGCGTCACGTAGGCCGGCAACTTAGCGGCGTACCAGGTGGAACCTTTGTCCAGGGAGACCACGACGCTCCTCGCCGTGGCGGCCGCGACCATGTTACGGCGCACCGCTACGGAGACGAAGTTCTGGCTGCTCAGCACCGGGCCGCCGTACCAGCTCTGTCCGCGATCGGTGCTGCTGAACAGCCCCGCGGAAGTCGCGGCGAACCACTTGTTCGAGGTGGTCTCGATCGAGGCTACGCGCGCGCGCAGCTCCGTGACCAAAGTCTGCTTCGTGGTGCGCGCCTTGACGCCCTTGCGCGCCGGAGTCGTGACGATCTTCTCGGTGATAGCGACGCTGGCCGGCCGCCAGCTATGCGCGGCGCGGTCCAACATGAAAACGCCCGAATTCGTGCCGGCGAGCAGCGCACCATCCTCGGCCTGCCGCAAGGCGAAGACGTCGCGCCCTTCGAGCCCTTCGCTGGACTGCATCCAGCTCTGGCCGCCGTCGTGCGACCGGAAGACGCCGCCGAATTCCTTATCGTTGAGCACTCCGGCGTAGATTGTCCGGCTGTCGCTGCGGTCGAGCAACAGGGCCGCGACCTGGCGATGCACGAAGCCGCGATTGGACGCCGAGAACGTCTGGGCAGCGTCGTCGCTGGCCAGCACGCCGCCACGGTCCGTCGCCAGCAATACGCGCGAGGAGCGCCGCGGATCCACCAGCACGTCGTTGACGATGACGTTGGCGGAGCTCACGCGCTTCCAGGTCTTGCCCGCGTCGACGGTTCTCCAAAGGCCCTCGGTTGTGCCCGCGTAGACCACGTTGCGGTCGTTCGGGTCCTGCTTGAGCACGCGTGTGCGCCGCGCCGAGAAGGGGATGCCCTGGATCTTGTGAAACAGGTCGCCGGCGTTTTCGCTCTTGTAGATGCCCGAGCAGGCGCTGGCATACACGACCGACGGCTGGTTTGGATCGATGATGATGGAGAACACGTCGGAGTCGTCGATGATGCCCTTCTTGATGTTGGTCCAGGTGGCGCCGCCGTTAGTGGTTTTCCACGGCAGGTGCCAGGTGCCGGCGTAGATGACCTTGGGATCGGCCGGATCGATCGCGACCGATTCAAAATTCTTCAGCTCGGCGTGGTGCTCGGGCGTGATCTTGCGCCAGGTCTGGCCCGCGTCTTCACTGCGGTACACGCCGTCGAGCGCGCCCGCGACCATGGTCTCCGGATGTCCGGCGGCGAGGGCGAAGGCCCGGATGCTCTTCCCGTGCATGGCCGGAATCGTTTCCCAGGTGCGCCCGTCATCGCGTGAGCGGAACAGCTCGCCGCGCTCGCTGGTCTCGACGCTCCATGCGGCCACGTACATCGTGCCCGGACGCGCCGAATCGAAGACGACGTGGTCGAGGACGAGATCGTCGCCGCCGCCTAGCTGTGCGAATCGCGACCAGCTCCTGCCGTTGTCGGTGGAGACGAACAGCTTGCCCGAACTGGTCCCCAGGATGATCCGGTCAGGGTTGCGGGGGTCGTAGGTCAGGCTGCGGACGTCGCCCCCGTCGGGACCCAGGGCACGCCAGTTCGCCGCCTGGACGCAGGACACCGCCAGCGCCAGCAGGACTGCAACCGCCATGTGCGTTCGCCACCGCATGGGAAACCTGTGAATCATATCAAGGTCCCTTCCGGCCAGAGTAGTGAGATTTCGCCTCGAGCCGAGGCCTAACTTTGCCTCCGCCCGCTCTCGCCGGCAAGTTACCGAAGGCCGAAAGAAGAATGGCCGGTGGGATAGGTCCCACCGGCCGCAAAACAAAAGACTTACTGCTTCTTGGGAGCCTCCGCAGCAGGCTTCTTGGCAGCCTTCTTCGCAGGCTTCGCCGGGGTCGCTTTCTCGGCCACAGGCTGGGTTCCAGGCGCATTGAAGGTAGCGCCCGCAGGCACGATCCACTGTTCGGTGGTCGCGGAGTCCGCGCTGCCGGAACGGGTCTCGAGCCGTGCCGGATCGATGCCCTTCTCCTTCGCCATGTACTCCTTGACGTTGGCGGCACGCTGACCGGGCAGGTTCTTGGCCTTTTCCTTGGCGCCCTTGTTGCCCACGATGACGCCCTTGGCATCGGCATCACGCTGCAAGCGAAGCGCGTAGTCGTCCAAGGCGGCCTTGCAGGCGTTATCCACGCGCGCCGGCTTGGCCTTGTTGGTGTAGGTGCACTCGTTCAGCTTGCTGGCCTGCGGTGGTGGTGGCGGGTTCTCCACCGACACGTTGGCCGTGCCATTGCTGCTCAGGCCGCGGCTGTCGGTGCAGGTCGCGCTGACCGAGATCGGGCCCGCAGGCGCGCCCGCGGTGTCCAGCGTCGCGCTGTTGCCGCTGCCCATCGCCTTGCCCGCGCTGGCCGACCAGTTTGTGATGCTGGCTGACACCGGGTAATCGGCGCTGTTGTCCGGGCTGCTGCACGAGCAGGTGATGGTCGAGGGCGTCCCCGACTGCACCGTCGCCGGATTCGCGGAGCAGGAAACCTGCGGCGGGTTCTTCGGACGCTCCTTCACTCGAAAGGAGGTGTTGCAGCTCGCGGTCGCCTTCTTGTCCTTTGGGTCGGTAACGTTCGCCGTCAGGGTGTAGGCGCCGGGGTTCAGGCCCTTGGTATCGACGCTGGCCGTTTCCTTGCCCGCGACCTTCGCGTTGCCGGTCGCTGTCCAGTTGATGTCGACTGTGTGCTTGGGGTTGAATCCGCCGGGAGTGACCGTGGCGCGCACCGGCTCACCGGCAAACACCTCCGAGGGCTGAACGGAGCAGGATGCGGTCGGCGGAGCGGGAGGCGGGCCGCCACCCAGCAGGAACACCAGACCGGCGCGGATGCGAGCCGCATTAATGTCTTCCGAAACCCCGAGGAATTCGGGGTTGGCGTGCATCCAATCTACCTCGATCACGCGAATGGCGACGTTGCGGTGTACCTTCAGGTCCAGGCCCCCGCCGAGGGCCACGCCGAATGTGTTATCGGTCCCGAGGCCGCTGGGAGAGACACGCGCCAGTCCAAACAGGGCGTGCACGAACGGGCGCGCGACTTCCCCGTTGTACAGAGTGAATTTCGGCCCGAACATGATCGTGCCGATATTCGATGTGTCCGAGTAGTGGCCTCCGAAATCGCCGCTAATGCCCACGTGGGGATGGAAGTTATAGGTGACGCTCGTTCCCCAACCGGCGTCGATGTTGTTGTCGGGGGCGTTGACATCCCCAACATGAAGGAATGAGTACCCAGCAAAAATCTCTACCTTGGGCGGCGTCTGGTCCTGCGCGACTGCCAAGCCTGCTAGCAGCACAGTCGCCAAGAGTGCAAAAAGGATTCGACGGAATGACATTGGTGCTCCCTCCGGATTTTCAGACAACCTTAAAGAGTCGTACCGCGGAAGAAATGGCCGGACAGACGGAGCAGAAGCAGCAAAAGCTCCGACCGCAAACCCCGGATTGTAACAGCTATGCGGCCGGAGCGAAAGGACACGGCACCGATTTACTACGAGCTACCGGATCGAACCGAAAATACGCAGAACCATCTGCGTGCCGCTATCCAGGTGTACGTCGCGGGCGCTGGAAGTGAGCAGCGAACCCTGCGTCGAGCTGGAAGCGATTGAGGAAAGGTGCAAGCCCGGCAAGCCGATCACACCGTTGGCCGAAGACGTGAGCCGGCCGGCAAGAGCCGGCGGCGCAAAGGATCCGGGGGCGGGGTCCGGGCCCCGGATGACGTTCATCTTCTCGCCGGATCAGTGTGCCTTGCCCGGTGCATTCACTATCGCCAACGTTTCCTTAGCCATTTTCTCGTACGGACCCTTCATGGCAATGGCTTGATTCAGCGCCTCGCGTGCTTCCGGGTATCGCTTCAGCTTGGCATAGGCGTAGCCCGTTCGGAAGAGCACCCTTTCATGCGAGCCGGGATCATCCTTGAGTAGCGCGTTGGCACTCTTGAACTCGGGGATCGCTGCCGCCGTCTTCTCCTGTTTCATCATCGCGTAGCCGAGAGCTTCATGCGCCAGCCCGACAGAGAGCTTGATCGCACGGTCCGTATCCGGCGCGTCGGCGTTGCCCAGCTCGATCGCCTTGCGCGCATGCTCCATAGCTTTACTGAGATACGGATTCTTCGGAGATGGGTCTTCTGCCAGCGCAAACGCCAGCAACGAGAGCGTGGCTACATTGTCGGGATTGGCCAAAAGCGCCTTTTCACCGTACTTCGAGACACCTGCGAAATCCTTGAGCTGGAGCAGTGAAGTAATGGCCAACTGGTGCACCTGATCGGCGTAGTGGCCGCCGGGGAAGGATTCCGTGTACTCCCCCGCGAAGCGCACGCGTGTCGTTGGATCCTGCTCCATCGCGACAGCATTGTAGGCGGCGCCTTCGAAGAACTCGTACTGTTGCTGCACCTGCTGGCGCTGCGCGTCGCGCGCGGCCGCCCAGTCTACCGCGGCGACGCCCTGCGGCGGCGGCGTTTTCTTGATGCCGTCGATCGCTTTTCCACCCAGCCCCGCGTAGTGCAGGATCTTGGCGCCGTCCTTCGATTGTTGCGCTGCCACGGTCTGCGACATGATGATCTCGAGATTATTGGGCACGGCGGACATGGCCTTGTCGCCGTACGCCATCGCCTTGTCCGGCTGGGTGGCGGACAGGTAATACTGCGCGATCTGCGAATTGCCGTAGGCAACCGCCGCCGGGTTCGTTGCGTACGTGGCCACGAATTCCTCCCACATCGTCAGCCGCTTGGCTTCGTCGGGCTCCTTCGTGATCGTCTGGATGGCCTGGTCCTCGGGCGTTCCGGCCGGAATGAGGATGCTCTGGATCTGCGCCTGGGCAGGGATGGTGAGGAGAAACAGCAATAAGGCTGGCAGAAGATTCACTTTCATCGCCCACCTCGGTGAAGGGATCGGTCCGCTGTACCGTGGTCCAGCCGAATCGTAGTACCAACACAGGCCCGGCGCAACGTGTGAAGTCACTGGGGTGTTCAGATCGACGCGCTGGAAACGAGCCCGGAGGGAGCCGCGAGGACTTACTTGCCCGCTGCGGCGGCGGGCGGCGCCACTTTCATCCGCACGACGCAACCGGCGGGCAAGACCAGGATCCGGGGCAGGGTGCCGTCCTGATAGCGGTAGCGCTCCAACCCGGCGAGCGAGTCGATGTGCAGGTAGTCTCGAAGCACGGCATTGGAGGGGACGTCGTCGAACTCAAAGAGGTCGCCCGGGGTGAAGCGCTCCTGCGCCGCCAGCAGCAGGTCGCGTTCGCTGCGGAAGTCCTGCCCCATGTGCGGATCAAGCACTAGCACCCAGTACACGTCCCACTCCACCAGATCGTCGCCCACGGGAATGGCATTGACGATCATGTTGTGGTCGTAGTCGTCCCATCCGTCGGCGTGGTGCTGCTTCCCTGGGATGACGACGTACAGGTTGAGCCGGCGGTCGCGCGGGCGCTCATTGCGGGGATAGATCCCGAGCTGCCACGGTCCGAACTCCAGCGTGCGCTGGCCCCTGGCCGGTCGCTCGATTTCTACGGTAACAGCCGCCCCCTCGTGAAAGGCGGTGGGCATGGGCAGGCGGGGAGGCGCGGCCGCGGCGCACAGTGCGCTGGCGCAGACGACGGCGCATGCGATGTGTCCCTTGGCCGTTCCCGCGTTCACGTTCGCCCCCGTTCCTCCAAGTATTATCGGATGATTCCTGATCTTGCCGGCAGGAATCAGACCCTGTCCGCCTATCCGAAGGACAGGTCCCAACGTCCAATGTCAGGTTTCTCCCGGCAGAATTTTCGAGTAGATTTGGTTCAGATGCGCCGTGTTCTGCAACATCGCGGGCTGAAGCTCATATTCGCCGCCAACCTGGTCTCCATGATCGGCAGCGGGATGAACACCGCCGCGGTCACCTGGTTCATCCTCCAGGCGACTCATTCGGAGATGAGCCTGGGCGCGCTGGTCGTATTGCAGACCATCCCGGCCATGCTCATGCTTCCCTTCACCGGCGTTATCATCGACCGCGAGGACAGGCGACGGCTGGTGATGCTGCTCGACGCCGGCCGCGGCCTGGTCATCGCCGTGGTGGCGGTGCTGGCGTTCACTCACCGGGTCCAGCTGTGGCATCTGTACGCCATGGGCATGCTGGTGGCCGCCGGGTTCTGGATGTTCTGGCCCACCATCACTGCCCTGATCCAGGAGCTGGCTCCCGAATCCGAATTCGTGGGCGCCAACACCATGCTGCTGGCCGGCCTGCAAGGCGGCTGGATGATCGCCGGCGCGCTGGTCGGATTCGTGTATGAGCACATCCACCTGGGCGGCGTGCTGGCCATCGACGTCACCACCTACGTCGTTTCCCTGCTGTGCTACTTCGCCGTGCGCAAGGGCAGAGTCGTCGTGGCGGTCCAGCGCGAGCTGCCCCCGGATGTCGCCCAGGGATCCTGGAGACACTTCCTGCACGAACTGCACGAGGGCATCCTCTACTTGCGCGGGAGGCGGTACATCGTGCTGCTGGGGATCTCGTGGGCGTTGTTCATTGCCGGCATGCTGACCCAGGGCGTGGCTACCGCGCCGCTCAGCGACCGCATCCTGCACGCGGGGGCGAAGGGCTATGGCTGGCTGAATGCGGGATGGGCGATCGGGGCCGTTAGCAGCGCGCTGTACGTCCCATCGGTCATCCGCTGGCTGCGCGGCCGCCGCGCTGTGGCCTGGGCTATGGCACTGCTGGCGTGCAGCCTCACGCTTGCGCCTTACTCTCGCGTGCTTCCCATCGCGGTCCTCTGTTACATCGTGATGGGCTCGGGGCGCGGCGTTGGCGGCGTCGGCATCTCCTCCAGCATGATGGAGATGGTCCCCAAGCACTTCATGGGACGGGTGCAGAACACGTTCTACTTTCTGGGCACGCTGCTGCAACTGGTCACCAGCCTGACCGTGGGTGCGGTGGCGCACCATATCTCGCTGGCCCTGGGGTTCGCCATCATCGGGCTCATGTACGCCGTCGCCGCGCTGACCGCCGGTTGGCCGGTCGCTGCGCCGGCGAAGATCCCATCCGATTCTGTCGCCGAGTCGGCCGAAGCCTAAGGCGCTGAGTACCGAGTACTGAGTACTTCTTCATTCTGGTATGCTCTTCGGTTTTACAGGAGAACGCATGTCCAGCTTGGAAGGACGTACGGCCGTGGTTTTCGGCGTCGCCAACAAGCGCTCGATCGCCTGGGCGATCGCGCAGAAGCTCCAGGCGGCGGGCGCCAAGCTCGCCATCACCTATCAGAACGAGCGCCTGGAGCAGGAAGCCAAGGACCTCATCCAGTCACTGCCTGGCGCCGAAGCGTTCATGTGCGACGTCTCCAAGGATGAAGAGATCATCCGCCTGTTCGAGCAGTTGAAGTCGCGCTACGGCAAGCTGCACACGCTGGTGCACTCGGTGGCCTATGCGCCCGCCGAGGAACTGAAGGGCGACTTCATCAATACCAGCCGCGAGGGCTTCCGCGTGGCGCACGACATCAGCGTGTACTCTCTGATCGCGGTCGCGCGCGCCGCCCTGCCCCTCATGGAAGACGGCGGCAGCATCATCACCCTGACCTACTACGGAGCCGAAAAGGTCGTCCCTCATTACAACGTGATGGGCGTGGCCAAGGCGGCGTTGGAAGCGACCGTGCGCTACCTGGCGAACGACCTCGGCCCGAAGAAGATCCGGGTGAACGCCATCTCGGCGGGACCGATCAAGACCCTTGCTGCGCGCGGGATTTCGGGCCTGGGCGAGATGCTGAAGTCGCACGCCGAGCGCGCTCCCCTGAAACGAAATGTCGATCCTCTGGAGGTTGGGGAGACTGCCGCCTTCCTGGCCTCCGACGGCGCCGCCGCCATCACCGGCGAAGTCATCTACGTGGACTGCGGCTACAACATCATGGGCTTCTGATTGTGGGGGTTGCAATGGCAACAGTGAATTACAAACCTGAGGGCTATCACACGGTCACACCGTACCTCATCGTGCGTGACGCGGCGCGGGCAATCGACTTCTACCGGAGGGCATTTGGGGCGAAGGAGTTGATGCGCATCGCCGGCACGGGCGGCAAGATCGGGCATGCTGAGATCCAGATCGGCGAATCGCGCGTCTGTCTGGCTGACGAGTATCCTGAGATGGGCGCGCGCAGCCCGGAGACGATCGGCGGCTCGCCGGTCAATTTCCTGGTGTACGTCCCCGATGTGGACCGGGTCGTCGAGCAAGCGGTCGCGGCCGGCGCCAAGCTGAAACGTGCGGTGGCCGACCAGTTTTACGGGGATCGAATCGGGGGCGTCGAGGACCCGTTCGGGCACACGTGGTACATCGCCACGCATAAAGAAGATGTGGCTGACGACGAGTTGCAGCGGCGCGCGGCGGCGATGGCGCAGAGCAAGTAGTCAGCGCGGCGTGAGGGTGATGCGTCGCGAGTTGTCGCCCGTGCGTTCGATCGCGATCTCCACGTCACACTCGCGCCTAAAGCGCTCGAACTTGTCCCCCCACTCGATCAGCAGGACGGCATCGTCGGCGAAAAGATCGTCGATCCCCAATGTCTCTAGTTCGTGCTGCGTGTCCACGCGGTAAAGATCGATGTGATAGACCGTGACTCCCGGGCCGCGGTACTCGCGGATGAGGGTGAAGGTCGGGCTGGTGACGTCTTCCTGTTCGGCGGCCTTGAATCCCTCCACGATGCCCTTGATGAGCGTGGTCTTGCCCGCACCCAAGTCGCCGCGCAGCAGCGTCATCTTGGGCGGTTTCATGTGCTCGGCCAGCGTCCGCCCTAGAGCAGTCGTCTCCTCCGCCGAATGTGTCGTGAATTCCATCAAGTAAGAAGATTAACCGCAGAGAACGCAGAGAACGGAGAGATTTTTCGTTTTCATTTCCTGGGCGTTCTCTGCGTGCTCTGCGGTGAAATGGTCTTATTCGGAGATCAGAACGAATTTTTCCTTTGCCCGCTGGCGCACGCGGTCGAAGGCCAGGGGCAACATGGCCAGGATGTCGGTCGCCACCAGCGATTGCTCGCCCACCAGGTTGCGCGCGATGTCCCCCCCTAGCCCGTGAAGAAAGACACCCGCAAGCACAGCGCCCAGGATGTCTTTTGGGTTCTGCGCGATGAAGCCGGAGATCATCCCGGTGAGCACGTCGCCGGTGCCGCCGGAGGCCATGCCGGGGTTGCCGGTAGGGTTGATCCAGGTCGGGCCGTCCGGCTGCGCGATGACCGTGCGGTGGCCCTTCAACACCACGATCGCGTGCCGCTCCAGGGCGAACTTGCGCGCAATGGCGACGCGGTCCTTCTGGATGTCACGCGTGGAAAGCCCCGTCAGACGGGCCATTTCGCCGGGATGCGGCGTGAGCACCAGGGGCCGGCGGTGGCCGTCGAGCTTGGCCGGGCAGCCCTCAAAGGCGTTCAGCCCGTCGGCGTCGATGACCAGCGGCAGGTAATGCAGGTCGAAGACGGAGCGTGCGAACTGCGCCGCCTCAGTGTGGCGGGAGAAGCCGGGGCCGAGGGCGATGACAGTTTTGCCCTCGACGAGGGCGTCGAACCGGCCGTACTCGAGGGCGCGCATGGAGATGGCTCCGGTTTCCGTCTCGGCCAGCGGCTCGGTCATGATCTCCGGCGCAAAGCCCGCCACAGTGGGCAGCACCGATTTCGCTGTGGCGACCGTCACCAGCCCGGCGCCGGAGCGCAGTGCCGCCATGCCCGCCATCGCCGCCGCTCCCGCCTTGCCGGTCGAACCGCCGACCACCAGCACATGTCCAAAGCTGCCCTTGTGCGCTTCGGGATCGCGCCGCTCGGCAAAGCGCGCGACGTCGCCCGCGGTCACCACCTCCAGCTTGAGTTGGGACGCGATGGCCTGGTCGGGGGAGCCGATCCGCGAGCAAACGATCGGGCCGGCGGTCAGGTTAGCGAAGATGTGCGCGGGACGAGGGGCGGTGAAGGTCACCACCGCGTCGGCGCGGGCTACGAGGTCTTTCTCCGCGGGGGGCGCCATTGCATCCGCGTCCGCACCCGACGGAATATCGACGGCTACCACGGGCAGGCCCGTCGCGTTCAGCGCATGGATCGCGTCGGCATAGAGTTCGGTCACCGGAGGGCGGAAGCCCGTGCCCAGGATCGCGTCGATCAGAATGTCGCCGGCGAGCGCCTTGCGCGCCGCCTCGGATCGGAACTCGCCCACCGACTTGATGACCAGTGGCGAGTGGCCCATGCGCTGGAACATCTCCGCCGCGTCGCCCTTGAGTTCGGACGGGTCGGCAAGCAGGATGACCGTCACTGCCCTGCCCGCCTCCCGCAGCTTTCGCGCCGCGACGAAGCCGTCTCCGCCGTTGTTTCCCCTGCCGCACACGATGCCGATCCGGTTCGCCTGCGGATAGCGCCCGAGCACGAACTCCGCTACCGCGGCGCCCGCGTTCTCCATCAGGGTGAGCGAGGGGACGCCGTGGCGCTCGCTGGTGACGCGGTCGATCTCGCGCATTTCGGCGGCGGTGACGATCTTCATTGTGAGATCAGCCTCGCGCGGCACGCGCCGTTTCTTCCAGACGGCGCAGGCTGTTGGGCTCGCCCATGGCGATGAGGTAGTCGCCAGGCTCGATGCGGTCGTCCGGCGCAGGGTTGAATACCATGCCCGCATTGCGCTTGATGGCGAGCACGATCACGCCCATTTCCTGCCGGAGCTTCGAACTGCCGATGGTCGTGCCCGCTACGGAGGACGCCGGATCGATGAAGACCTCCTCGATCTCCAGGCCGAGATGGCCCTGGCGTGCCGTGGCGATGTCGAGAAAATCGAGCACCGCCGGCCGCAGGAACGACTGCGCGATGCGGTGTCCGGCGAAGGAATAGGGCGAGATGACCGAATCCGCGCCTGCCTTCAGCAGGTGCTTCTCCGCGTCCTCTTCGCTGGCGCGGGCGATGATCCGCAGCCCGGGACAGATGGTACGCGCGGTCAGGACGATGTAAATGTTGGTGGCGTCGGTCGTGGTCGCGGCCACCAGCCCTCGCGCCTGTGCGATGTTGGCGTCGCGCAGCACCTTCTCCTGGGTGGCGTCGCCGAGGATGGTCAGCCAGCCCGGGTCCAGCTGCGGGAGCTTGGCCTGGTTGTTCTCGATGATGACGAAGGGCGCCGGCTCGCGCGCCAGTGCGCGTGCCGCGCTGCGTCCCACGCGCCCCGCGCCGCACAGGATGTAATGGCCGGAAAGCTTTGCGATCTCGCGCTCCATTTTTCGCCTTCCGTAAAGGTTGCCGAGCTCGAATTCTAACAAAGCCTGGGTAAGGGTCCCGATGATCAGGAACACCAGTCCCACGCCGCAGATGATGAGGAAGACATTGAAGATCCGCCCTGTGTGCGAGAGCGGGTGCACTTCCTGGTAGCCGATCGTGGTGAACGTGGTCAGCACCATGTAGAAGCCGTCGAACCACGTCCACCCCTCGATGAGATGGAAGCCGGTCATCCCGATCACCATCAGGACGAGGATGGCGGCCACCAGGACCTTGAAGTTGCGCAGGGCTCGCATGTTCGTGAGAACGGGCGATTGTATGCCAGCGGCGCTCAGCAGGACAGTGACGGGACAGGAGCGGGCCAATAAAAACGGCCCTCCGCGCAAGAAGCGGGGGGCCGGAAGCGATACGCTAGTCGGCCGTCTCGGTGGTCGCGCCGTTGGGCGCCGCAGAAACCTCATACTCGCCGCGCTGCACGCGGCTGTGATGTCGGCCATAACCGAAATAGATGACCATGCCGATGATCAGCCATACGACCAACCGGATCCAGGTGTCTTTTGGCAGAGCGGCCATCATCAGGAACGAGACAACGATCGCCATGATGGGCGTGAACGGCACCCAAGGCGTCCGGAAGGGACGCGGCAGGTCGGGGCGGCGGCGGCGCAGCACCCACACGCCGGCAGACACGATCACGAACGCAAGCAGCGTCCCGATGCTGACGAGTTCGCCCAGGACGCCGATCGGGATGAGCGATGCGAAGATGGCGACGAAAAGACCCACGATGATCGACGACTTCCACGGCGTGCGAAAGCGCGGATGGATCTCACCCGCCCACTTCCACAGCAGCCCGTCACGCGACATCGAATAGAAGACGCGCGATTGGCCGAGCAACATCACCAGCATCACCGTGCTCAGGCCGGCGAGCGCGCCCGCGTTGACCACGTAGCTGCCCCATTTCACGCCGGTCTCATGGATGGCCAGCGACACTGGCGCGCCCACGTTCAGCCGGTCATAATGCATCAGCCCGGTCAGCAACCAGGAAACCAGGATGTAGAGAAAAGTGCAGATCCCCAGCGATCCCAGGATGCCGATGGGCATGTCCCGTTTGGGATTCTTCGCCTCCTGCGCGGCCGTCGAAACCGCGTCGAATCCGATGTAGGCGAAGAACACGACTCCGGCTGCTCGTGCGATCCCCGACCAACCGTATTTTCCGAAGACCCCTTGATTCGGCGGAATGAAGGGATGCCAATTCGCCGTTGCCGTATCCGGGTGCTTGAGGACGTAGGCCGCGGCGACCGCGATGAACGTAAGCACCGCAAATAGCTTCACAAAGACCACACCGGTGTTGAAGTTCGCCGACTCCTTGATGCCGATCACCAGGATCGTGGTCACGGCGGCGATCGCCAAAAATGCCAGCAGGTTGAAAGCCGCCGTCGCGTGCGGCAGCGTGTGCCAATCGATGTTAGCCGCATCCAGCACGGGCTTGAGTGTGTTCAACGGCGCCCATCGGTCCTGGTAGAGCACCCAGATCGAGCCGGGCGTGTCGCAGATCTGCGGCGGCAGTTTGATGTTGTAGTCCTGGAGGAATGCCACCAGCGTGCTGCTCCACCCGGAGGCAACCGTGGCCGCCCCGAACGCATACTCCAGGATCAGGTCCCAGCCGATGATCCAGGCGAAGATCTCGCCCAACGTCGCGTACCCATAGGTATATGCAGACCCGGCGATGGGGATCAGGGCGGCGAATTCGGCGTAGCACAGCCCAGCAAAGGCGCAGGCCACACCCGCCAGCACGTACGAAAACACAATCGCGGGTCCGGCATACTGCGCGGCGGCCGCGCCGGTCAGTACGAAGATGCCGGCGCCGATAATGGCGCCGATGCCCAGCATGATCAGGTTGAGTGCGCCCAGAGCCCGTTTCAGGCTGTGTTCGCCCGTCTCCTGCGATTCCGCCATGAGTACGTTCAGCGGCTTGGTCGCAAGCAGATTCGCCATTCAGTGTCTCTCCTTGCCATCAGGCGCGAACTGCGCGCGTCCCGCGGCTCGACCAGAGGAAATAGACCGGGATACCCAGAAGCACGATGATCAGCCCCGGCCAAGTGTATTGCGGTTTGTAGCGTAACAGCACGATATCGATAAACAAAGCCATGCAGATGTAGATCGCGGGCAGCACCGGGTAGCCGATGGCGCGGTAGGGGCGCTCGGCGTTGGGCTGGGTCCGCCGTAGGACGAACAAGCCGACGATGGTCAAAATGTAGAAAACCAGCACGGCGAAGACGATGTAGTCCAGCAACTGGCCGTACGTCCCGGAGAGACACAGGATCGAGGTCCAGCCGGCCTGCACCATCAGGGAAGTGACCGGGGTGCGGTAGACGGGGTGGACGCGTCCTACCGAGTGAAAGAAGAGACCATCCTTGGCCATGGCGTAGTAGACGCGCGCGCCCGAGAGGATAAGGCCATTGTTGCAGCCGAAGGTGGAGACCATGATGGCGATGGCCATGATGGCCGCGCCTGTGGCTCCGAACATCACCTGCATCACCGCCGTGCCCACGCGGTCCTCGGTGGCGTACTGGATGCCACGCGCCATCACCGTGGCGCCGTTGGGGACACCATGCAACGGCAGTACGTTCACGTACACGTAATTCGCCAGCACGTACAGCAGGATCACGACGCCGGTGCCGAGCGCCAGCGACAGCGGCAGGTCGCGCTTTGGGTTCTTCACTTCCCCGGCGGTGAAGGTCACGTTGTTCCAGGCGTCGGCGGAGAACAACGAGCCCACCTGCGCCACGGAGATGAGTGTGGCCACCAGCAGGAACCCGGAGACGATGCCGAGATCGGCGTGGCCCGGGCCGACGGCCCAGAAATGATTGAAGTTGGCCGCAACCGCCGCCGGATTCCGGCCAACCATGAAGCCCACAACGATCAGCAGCGCCAGCGAGAACACCTTGGTGATGGTGAAAACGTTCTGCACCATTGCGCCGGTCTTCACTCCGAACACGTTTACGACGGTCAGCAGCCAGATGATGGCGATGGCTACCAGGTTCTGGGTGTTTAGCCCCACGTCCATGTTGCCCAGCACCATGGGGCCGATATGGATCGGCGGCGCCTTCCAAAAGTGGAGGATCCAGTTCGTCGAAGAGACGGAAGGAAAGAAGACGCCGAGGAACTTGCCGAATGCCACCCCAACCGCCGCGATGGTGCCGGTCTGGATGACGAGGAACAGCGTCCAGCCGTACAGGAACCCCCACAGCGGCCCCAGCGCCTCGCGCAGGTAGACGTACTGCCCGCCGGCCTTGGGCATCATGGCCGCGAGCTCCCCGTAGGCCAGCGCCGCGGTGATGGTCATGAAGCCGGTCACCAGCCAGGCAGCAATCAGCAGGCCGGGAGAGTCCACCTGTCGGGCGATGTCAGCCGCAACGATGAACACCCCGGAGCCGATCATGGATCCCATGACCAGGGTGGTGGCGCTGGTCAGTCCCAACCCCTTGACCAGTTCCTGATCTTGCGTCGGAATGGGGGCCACGTTCGTTTCTGTACTCACGGTCCGCTTTCCTGAGCGCGTGGACGTGCCGCAGTCGGAAGACTCTAACCTAAGATGCGAAGAAATTCTTCCACCGATTTGCGCGGCGACTGGAGCAGGTCCGAGATGACCGCCACCGCGTCGGCGCCGGCGTCGATGACCGAGCGGCAACTCGCTTGGGTGATGCCCCCGATAGCCACCAGCGGCGTACGGGTGGCGGCCCGCGCCGCTTTGACGCCCTCCAGCCCCACCACCGGGTCCGGGTGTTCCTTGCTGGACGTGGCGAAGACGGGGCCGATCGCGAGGTAGTCCGACGGGCTGCGATCGGCGGCCCTGAGCTGCTCAATCGAATGCGTGGAAACGCCCACCCAGAGCCGATCTCCGACGATGGCTCGCGCGCCCTCTGGCGACAGATCTTCCTGCCCGACGTGCACGCCTTCGTACGCGGCGGCCAGGCAAAGGTCCGCCCGATCGTTCATGATCAGCCTGGCTTTCGTGCCGCACACTCGACGGAGTTCGCGAGCCTGGGCCAGCATCTCCCGCGCGTCGCCCTGCTTATTCCTGTACTGGATCAGAGTGGCCCCACCCGCGAGCAGCTCATCTGTGAAGCGAACGAGTTCGGCGGTGACATTTTCTGTCCCGGCAAAGCACCCGAAGTCCACGATGGCATACAACCTGGGCAGAACGATTCTCGGCCTGTGCCTGAGGCCTCCTGTCTCCTGCCCCCAGGTTTCCCGCGGACCGATCAAGGGTTGTTCTTCCTCGGCATGAAGCGTTCCATGAACTTGGTGTCGAACTTCCCGGCCCGGAAATCGGGGTCAGCCAGGATCTTGCGGTGCAGCGGAATGGAGGTCTGGATGCCCTCGACGATGAACATCTCCAATGCGCGAGCCATGCGCGAGATGGCCTCTTCGCGGTCCTTGCCGCGGGCCACCAGCTTGGCGATGAGGGAATCGTAGTAGGGCGGGACGACGCCCTCGGAGTATTGGGCGCTGTCCACCCGCACCCCCGTCCCGCCCGGTGGATTCCACGTGGTGATAGTGCCGGGCGAGGGCGTGAAGCTCTCCGGATGCTCCGCGTTGATGCGGCACTCGATGGCGTGTCCGCGGTGCACCACCGGGACCTGCAAGACGTCCTCCAGGCGGTCGCCCGCAGCCAGCAGGATCTGGCTCTTCACCAGGTCCACATCGGTGGTCATCTCGGTCACGGGGTGCTCGACCTGGATCCGGGTGTTCATCTCGATGAAGTACAGGCTGCCGTCCTCGTCCATGAGGAACTCGACGGTGCCTGCGTTTTCATAGCCGATCTCCGCCAGTGCGGAGCACAGCGTGTCGCCGATCTGCTGGCGAAGCAGCGGCGTCATCTTCACCGAGGGTGATTCTTCCAGCAGCTTCTGGTGGCGCCGCTGGATGGTGCACTCGCGCTCCCCCAGGCTGACGACGTTGCGGTACTTGTCGGCCAGGATCTGGAACTCGATGTGGCGCGGATGCTCGACGTATTTTTCCATGTAGAGATCGCCGTTGCCGAAGGCCGCGGCCGCCTCCGACTGCGCGGCGTGGAACAGGTTGGGCAGCTCCTGTTCGGTGCGGATCACGCGCATGCCGCGCCCGCCTCCGCCTGCCGACGCCTTCACGATCACCGGGAAGCCGACCTGGCGCGCCCACTCCAGCGCCTCGGCGCCGCTGCCGACCACGCCCTCGCTGCCGGGGAGGATGGGCACCCCGATCTTCTTCATGGTGTTGCGCGCCTTCTCCTTTTCACCCATCAGGCGCGTGATCTCAGGCGGCGGGCCGATGAAGGCGATGTCGGAGGTCTCGCAGACCTCAGCGAAGTTGGCGTTCTCGCTGAGCAGGCCGTAACCGGGATGGATGGCATCTACGTTGGTGATCTCGGCGGCGCTGATCACCGCGGGGATGTTGAGGTAACTCTCGCTCGACTTGGGCGGGCCGATGCAGATGGCCTCATCGGCGAAGCGCACGTGCAGTGAGTTCCGGTCGGCCTCGCTGTACACCGCGACCGACTTGATGCCCAGCTCCTTGCAGGCGCAGATGACCCGCAGGGCGATCTCCCCTCGGTTCGCGATCAGGATCTTCTTGAACATGGGCAAGAGCGGGGACCTCTACGCCGTGCGGATGGCGAATAGAGGCTGCGCGTATTCAACCGGCTGCCCGTTCTGCACCATCTTCTTGACGATCTCGCCGGAGGCATCGGCCTCGATCTCGTTCATCAGCTTCATGGCCTCCACGATGCACAGCACCTGCCCAGCCTGCACCTGGTCGCCGACCTTGACGAAGGGCGGAGCTCCGGGCGAGGGCGCCTCGTAGAACGTTCCCACGATGGGCGACTTGACGATGTGTAGCCCCTCCTCGCTGGGGGCTTCCTTGGCTGGCCCGGGCGGCGCCGGCGTGGCCGCGGCCGCTGTGGCCGCCTGGCGCGGGGCGGGAGTCATGTGAGTGACCGGCTCCGCCGCAACGGGAGCGGCAACCACATCGGCCGCGCGCTTGATCCGCACCTTGACATCGCCACGCTCCAGCTCGAATTCGGCGATGTCTTTCTCGATTAAGAACTCGATGAGTTCCTTCAGCTCTTTTTGATTCATCGTATGAGTCTGGATGGGTCCGTGATGCGTCGTGTGGCGCGACCGCCATGGCACGGTCACTCCGGCCGCGTCCTATATTGAGATGAACTCCTTCGTCGTGGGGGTCAGCACCTCGCAGCCGCTTTCGGTCACGGCCACCATGTCCTCGATGCGGACGCCACCCCTTCCCGGGATATAGACGCCGGGCTCAATGGTCACCACCATACCCGGCTGCAGGACTTCGCTCTGGCCCTGGGCCAGGCGCGGAGCCTCGTGGATCTCCAGCCCCACTCCGTGTCCCGTCGAGTGGGTGAAATAGCGTGCCAGCCCGGCCCGCTTCAGCACGCCCCGGGCAGCGCGATCCACGTCGCCGACCGTCGTCCCCGACCGGACCGCCTGAATGGCTGCCAACTGGGCCTCGAGCACGGCCTGGTACATGGCGCGCGCCTTGCGGTCGGGCTTGCCCACCCACAGAGTACGCGTCATGTCGGAACAATAGCCGGAGAGTATAACACCGAAGTCGAGAACCACAAATCCTGTGTTTGGAATGGGTTGCGAGGAAGCGCGCCAATGCGGCAAGGCCGAATGGAGCCCTGCCGCGACGATGGTTTCGAAGGCCATGCCCTCCGCCCCGGAGCGGCGTGCGCGGTATTCCAACTCGGCGGCAACATCGGACTCCGTCGCTCCGGGACGTATGGCCGCTCGTGCCACGCCGAAAAGACTGGAGCCCAAGCGGACCGCTCGGCGGATCAGGCTCAATTCCTCGGCATCCTTGCCCATACGAAGGCGCTCAACCAAGCCGACCGTCGGCCGCAGCCGCGTGGAACGGAGCATCTTGGCCAAGCTGGCACGGGCGGAGAGTGTCAGGTGCTCAGCCTCCACCCCCAGCGTCTGGGCGCGGCGGCGGGAGAGCCACTCGGCAGCCGCCGCCAGTGCGGCTTTCTGCGCGATCACTACACGGGCACCCTGCACTTCGCGCCGGGCCTGCTCGATGTAACGACCGTCCGTAAAGAATGCGTACCGGCCCCCAGCATGCACCAGAACGCCGGCAGTCCCCGTGAAGCCACAGAGATAGCGGACATTGGGCAAGTGGGTGACAAGGAAGGCATCGACTTTGGCCTGGGCAACGGTTACGGCGAAACGTTTCTGGCGCGCGCGGTGGTCCATGCGAAACATTGATTGTAAATGGTTGCCCATCGCCGGTCCCGGCCCCAGGCTACGATCATCTTTCAACAATGAAAAAGCCCCCGCTGGTTAGCGGGGGCCGGACCGCCAAGCCAAGTCCTGTGAGCAAGTTAGGTCTGGATGATCTTCGGGGTGATGAAGAAGATCAACTCCTGCGTCGAGGTCGACACCGCGCGGCGCTTGAACAGGTTGCCCAGGCCGGGGATGCTGCCCAGCAGCGGCACTTGCTGGATCGTGACCGAGTTTTGCGTCTGGATGACGCCGCCGATCACCACCGTGCCGCCGTCGCTGACCAGCACCTGCGTGACCGCCTGTTGCGTAAGCAGCGTCGGGTTGCCTTGTACCTGATGGCTGAAGTCTGGCGTGGTGTTTTCCACGTCGAGGTTCAGGAAGATGGTGTTCTCCGCGGTGATCTGCGGGGTCACGGTCAGGCGGAGGAACGCGTCCACGTAAGTCGTGGTCGGCGGACCGCCCAACTGTGCCAGGGTCACTACCGGGATGCGGACGCCCTGCTTCACCACGGCCGTGATGTTGTTCTGGGTCACGACCCGCGGGCGGGAGAGGATCTTCAGCAGGCCGCGTTCCTCCGACATGGTCAGGATGGCATCCAGACGGTAGACGTTGTTGAAGTTGATGAAGGAGAGGCCGCTGCTCGTGTTCACCGCGGGGAGATTCGAGAAGAGCGGGATCGAGCCGCCCGCGTTGGTGAGGTACAGCGGCGTCAAGCCGGTAAGAGTGAGCGGACTGGTTCCCGCCGAGCCCGCGCCACCCACGGCTGACACGCTATTGCCCCACCCGAAGCCCATCTGCGTGCCGATGTCACGCGCGAAGTTGCGCGTGGCCGCGACCACGCGGGCCTCGATCTCCACTTCCGGCGTCTTGCGGTCGAGTTGCGCCAGCAGGCGGTCCACCGCGGGGAACACGCTGGGGATGTCCTGGATGATCAGCGCGTTGATGCGGTCATCCGAGATGATCTCGCCGCGCTGGGAGAGGAACTTCTTGATCACCGGGACCACGTCCTTGGAATGCGCATAGCTCAGGACGCGGGTGACGGTGATCTTGGGATCGGCCAGGGCGCGGGCTTCGACCTGCGCGCGCTGCGCATCGGCTTCCTTGCGCATGGTATCCAGCGTGGCAATGCGCAGGACGTTGCCGTCGATTTCCTTCTCCAGGCCGTTGTTCTTCAACACGATGTCGAGCGCCTGGTCCCACGGCACGTTGTCGAGCACCAGCGTCAGCGTGCCTTTGACATTGGGATCCAGCACGATGTTCAGACCGCTGATCTCGTGGATCAGGCGGAAAAAGTCCTTCAGGTCCACGTCCTTCAGGTTGACCGAGATCGGTTCGCCGCTGAACTTGGGACGGGTGGAAGAAGGCTGTTGAGCCGGCATCGCCGCCTGCTGTTGCACGGCCGCGTGGATGGCAGCCGAGGACGGCATCAGCGCGGCGCTGGGCTGCGGCACGTTGACCAGGGGTACATCCTGTTGCGGCGGGGTGAACTTGGCCGCGGCAACTTCGGCGCGGCTTGGCGGCTTCATCTCGGCCGGCTTGGTGTCGGCGGCGTCGGTCTTCGGCTGGTACTGCGGCTCGACCACCACGAAGTTCTGCGCCGTGGCGCCCTGCTGGGTGGGCGATGCGGCAGGCTGGGTGGCCGGAGCGGCGCTGGCCAGCTCGCTGGCGGCAGGCGTCGCGGCCGGTGCCGGAGCTGGAGCGGGCTGCGCCACCTCGGCGGCTGGGCGCAGCTTCACGGTGAGCTTGCGGCCTGCGGGGACGATCTCAAAATCCTTGGCCGTCGCCAGGTCCACCACCACGCGCGTCACCGGCGGATCCACCTGGAAGCGCGCCACGCGCACGCTCTTCACATCGCCGCTGTTGACGGCGATGTCGCGTTTGCGCAGTGGTACGGCATTGGCGACGTCGATGACCACGCGGTCCGGGGCCGTCAGCTTCATCGCTTTCGGGGTCATCGAGCCCGTGCCTACGATCTCGACGTTGATCCCGGACTTGCTGCGGGCGATGGCGACGTTCTGGATGACCACCGGGTGGCCCGTGGAGCGAGCCGCCGCCGCATGACTCTCGGCGGGCTTGGCAGCCGGTTCAGCCGCGGACTTTGCCGCCGGGGCCGGGGCCGCGCTCGCAGTCGTGGCCGGCGTGGTGATCTTGACCACTAGCGCCTGGCCCGACTCGCTGATATGCACCCCGGCATCCGGCGCAAGGGTCAGTTCCACGCGCGCGACGTCGGTGCCGCCCGCTCCCTTGAACCCAAGGACGCGGTAGGAAGTGACGCCCGGCGTCTTCAGCGCCTGCATCTTCCCTTCCATGCGTCCCGCCGACACTCCCGCCAGATCCACCAGCAGCAAGTTGTCGGACGGCCGATATTCCGTGTGCGTGAAGACACCGCTCGCCTGGATGGTGACCGTGGTGGCGTTGTCCTGGGGGGCAACGTCTACACCGGTCAAATGCGATACGGCAGCAGCCGCGATCGTGCCCAGCACGACTGGCAGCAAGAGAATACCCAGCAATTGCTTTAGCCTCATCTCGTCGCTCCTCACGTTCCGGACATGTCCGTCGCGTGCAGCGGCGTCCCTTAACCCCGCCGCTAAAGAATTAGCCCTTGTCCCGCCGGAGGCGGAAACCTGAACTCCCTTGGGTTCGGCCCAACCTCTTGGACTGCTACTGCACTCCTGACAAAACTCGCTACACCGTCGGTGCGCTCACCCGCTTGACTACTTCCCGAGTGGTTTCGCGTCCGACGTTGTCGACCGTGTTCTCCTTGAAGACGACCGAATCGACGGTGATCTTGACCACCGCGCCGTTAAACACCGGGTCGTTCTCCTTCAGGAAGTAGGCGCGATTGGCCTGGTTGGACACAACCGCGATCATCCCACTCGGCGTCTTGATGACGCCGCGCAACACCATTTCGCTGATCACCAGGCAGCGTTTGCCGGTGGCGCACACGGCTCCCGGACCGCCGCCACTGGCGCGCACCACGGGGCTGACGAAGGGATCGCGTTTGCCGGCCGGCTTGTGGGCCGCCGGGGTGGTCTCCGGCTTCTGGGCCGGCGCGGCTGCCTTCGCCACTGGCTTCTTGGGTGCGGGTGCCTTGGCCGCCGCTGCCGGAGCCTTGGCCGGCTTCGCGGGAGCCTTGGCCGCCGCTGCGGGTGCCTTGGCCGCCGGCTTCTGGGCCGGCGCGGCCGCCGCCTGGCCCGCCACTGTCTGGCTGGCCGGTGCCTTCGGCTTGTTCGTGGCCGGGGCCTGCGCGAATGCCACGCCCGCCGCCACCATCAATGCCAGGATCGTTTTCATCGCCTTCATGGTCATCCTCAACTACCTCTTGGCCGGCGCACCGGGCTTGGCCGGAGCGGGCGGTGGACCCTCATGGCTGAAGAACGTGACCGCCTTGCAGGTTGCTACCACGCTCTCACTCGGTGCGTATGCGTACTGTCCCTTCACGCCCGCGTCGGCCGGCTTCTTCACCGTGCTCAGCTTCAGGTTGCCGATGTTGATGATGCGTTCCAACTTGCCTACCCGCTCGAAGAAATTCAGCAACGAGTAGTACGGGCCGTCCAGATCGAGGCTAAACGGCACTTCGGTGTAGAACTCCTTGGTGTTGCCGCTCTCCTGCGCGTAGCGACGGATCTCGATGCCCGCCGCCGCGGCTGTGTCCTGCACCATCTTCAAGAACTTGTCCGCTTCCTTCTCGTCGGGCACGATCTTCTTCTGGATCTCAAGCTGCAGTTGCAGGCTCGCGATCTGCCGGTTCAGATCCTCCAGTTTTGCCTGGTAGGGCTCCAGCTTCTTGACCTCGGCTTCTTTGTCCTGGGCCGTCTTCAGGTCCTTCTCGTTCTTTGCCATCTGGTCCTTCAGGACCAGGAAATAGAAGACCGCGCAGAGCGCTACCACCACGCCGAAGATGATCCCCATCTGTGCTTTTGCCGGTAAATCTCTGAAGCTCGCCATAGATACCGTCCCGCCTTACGATTTTTTCTCGCAGCTGAGCGTGAATAGGAACGCCTGCATGTCCTTGGCCTGGCTGTCCTGGTAGGTTTCCTTGATCTCCACCGACTTGAACTTGCCCGACTTCTGCAGGTTCTCTATCAGATTGGCCACCCCGTGGACGCTCAAGGCCGTGCCCTGGATGTCGATGCTGGTGCCCGAATCGATCATCTTGTCCAACCACACGCCATCGGTGGCGTTGACCGTATCGCCGATCATGGTCAGCAGTTCGACCGGACCCGCCTGGGCTGCGCGCAGGTCGTCGATCACCTTGATCCGGCGCTGGTACGCTTCGGCCTGCCTCTGCCGGTCCTCGTACCTCGTCTTGGTCACTTGCAGCGCCTGGTACTTGCGGTTGGCCTCTTCCATCCGCTTGGCGATGGCTTTGGCGTCGTTATCCAGTTTCCACCACCAGCCGCCCATGGCCACCGCCGCTATCAGCAGTAACACCACGCCGACCAACAACGGATTCGGCCCTTCGCCGGCCATGGTCGGAACGGCCGCACGCTTGCCCTTTTTCGGCTTCGGTACTCCGAGCAGGTTTATGCGGATCATAGGGTTTCAAAGCTCCTGAGGGCCAATCCCACTGCCACCGCGAGTTGTCCCGCGTTTTTCTCGATCAATTCCGATGCCCCGCCAGGGTTGATCTTCTGGAAGGGATTGAGGATCTCCACCGGCAAGGAGAACTCCTGGCGCAGGGCCTCCATCAGCCCCGGCACCACCGAGGACCCGCCCGCCAGGAAGATCCGCTCAATGTGCTCTCCGCTCGCCGTCGCGCGGAAGAAGTCGAAGGTCTTCTGGATCTCCAGCACGATGATCTCGGTCACCTGTTGCAGGATGGGCATCTTGGCGTCTTCGCTGACGGTACCGACCTTCTGGCCGAGCTTCAGGTTCTCGGCGTCGTCGAAGCTGAGGTCGAGTTCCTTCTGCAGCGAATCGGTGTACTGGTTGCCGCCCACCGAGACGTCGCGGGTGAACAGCGGCATCGTGCCCTTCACGATGTTGATGTTCATGACGCTGGCGCCGATGTTGAGCAGGGCCACGGTCGAGCCGGGCGCCGGGTCATAGTTGAACTCGTAGCAGTTCTGCAAGGCGAACGCGTCGATGTCCACGATGGCTGGGGTCTTCCCCGCCAGCGACAGCACGTTCGTGTAGTTCAGGATCTTGTCTTTCTTCACCGCCACCAGCAGCACGTCCATCTGCGGGCCGGTCGTGTCCTCGCTCAGGATCTGGTAGTCGATGTTCACGTCGGCGATGTCGAAGGGGATGTGCTGCGCCGCTTCCGTGTTGATGCTCTCGGCCAGCTCCTGGTCCGACATTGACTGCATGGCGATCTTCTTCACGATCACCGAGTGGCCGCTCACCGAGGTGGCCACCGCCTTAGAGGTGATCTTGTTGTCGTTGAAGATCTTGGAGATGGCGCTGGACACGCTGCCCGAGTCCACGATCATCGAGTCCACCACGATGTCGGACCCCAGCGGCTCGAAGCCCACGTGCACCACCTGGATCTCCCCTTTGGCCCTCTTCAGCTCGACTGCCTTGATGCTGCTCGAGCCGATGTCCAGGCCCACGATCGTTTTCGCTCCACCGAATAGACCCATGCGACCCGCCTTAGTGACCCGCGGCTGCCCGCGCGGCCTTGGGTTTCTTCTTGCCTCGGCCTTCGCCGAGCGTGCTTTTCCGCTCCATCCACTGGTCCAGGATGGTCTTCTTGAATTTCCAACGGTTCCCCAGCTTGAAGGCAGGAATCTTTTCCTCGTACACGTACTTGTAAAGCGTGTCCGGACTCACGCCCAAATACTGCGAAGCTTGCCGAATATTCATTACTTCTCTCGAATCGGCCATAGCTGCTTGTGCCCTTTCCACAGATCAAACTGCCCGCGTTTCTTGCGGGGCGGCCTCCGAACGGCCGGGCCCTGTGAGGAAGAGATCCTCTGCTTTCTCGGGGGGAAACGTCTGCGGTGCGAGTTATAGCAGTGTCACTGCCGGTAGTGTCAAGGAAGTCTTTCCCGTTTCTTCCGGTTTTCTTGGATATCTACCGCTCTGAATGGGTATTCACTCGCCCTAAGTGCCCATATTTCGTGGCGTTCCGAAGGATTGACCACTAGGGGTAGTGGTGTTGATGCATCGGGTACAAAAATTGTCGGAGGAGTAACTAAGGGGCCTGAGGCGCTGGCAACCGGACCTGACCGTGTGGGAGTGTGTGGGACAGCCGCCCTCGGCTGTCATCGATCATTTTTCACCGCCGAGAACGCCGAGAGCGCAGAGAAATCCATTGGCCGCGCGAATGCACGCGGAGGGAGAAAGGGCCCACCACAGAGACACAGAGCGCACAGAGAACGAGGCGATCAATTGCGCTTCCGCATCGAGCACGCGGAGGTAGTGCGGCACTTCAGTGCCGCGTGCCGCGTTCCCAAAATCCCCCGGCTTTAGCCGCTGAGGTATGAAGCCGAGGCTCCCCAGGAGCCGAGCCCTGAGCGAAGCCGAAGGGCCGCTCTAGCGGGCATAAGAACGGAGCCCCGGGCGGTAGGCCCGCGCTCGGTAGGTCAGGACTTTAGCCCTGACTCGCTCCGCGATCCGGGATTCGCGGACTTCAGTCCGCGAACAAGGGGCGGAGCATTCATCCGAGGCACAGCCCGCCTTGCGGGCGTAAGAATTTAGCCCCGGGCGCAAGCCCGGGGTAGACGTTTCATTTCAGAGGAAGAGCCCGCTTTAGCGGGCGTAACGATGAGGTAGTGCGGCACTTCAGTGCCGCTTTCCCCATCCAAATTAGTACCGGCTTTAGCCGCTGAGGAGCCCGCCTTGCGGGCGTAAGAATTTAGCCCCGGGCGCAAGCCCGGGGTAGACGTTTCATTTCAGAGGAAGAGCCCGCTTTAGCGGGCGTAAGAATTTAGCCCCGGGCGCAAGCCCGGGGTACAGGTCCGAAATAGATCCCGAGTCCCGTAGGGACGGCAGAACACTACCGCCAATCCTAAGCTAAGGCCTGATTCTTGACGCGCGTACGTCTTGACAGGTGACGTGCCTCGCAGCTCGCTGTGAGGTCAAGTGGTGGAATACAGCCTGACACGAAGTTTCTTCGCTACAGTTTCCGACCCCGCTTCGATGTCGTGCTGCCAAATCCGGACGGGACGCCAGCCTAACCGTCGCAACTTCGCAAAATTCCGCTGGTCGCGCCTGCGGTTGCGGGCTATTTTCGTTCTCCAGAAGGGCGAAACCTTGTGACACCATTGCGGAAACCGGTAGCCATGCCAAAAATCGCCGTCGACAAAAATCGCAAGCCTATGAGCAGGGACAACGATGTCGGGCTTTCCTGGAAGGCGACTGTCGTTCCGGCGGAACCGCAGTTTCAGCCCTCGAACAACCGAAGCGACGGCGTTCTCGATGTCAGTTTCTGCCGTGCGGACCCGTGACATGCAGTGGCTGCGCTGGGCTTTGGTGAGGTTGTCAGGCATGAGGGCCTCGTTCTCGCCCAGGACAGATGCGCTGGAAATCGCAGGTCGGGCATCGATCCCGAGCACAAGGTCTGCGGGGAAAATTTCCAGCCTTGATCTGTATAACTGCATCTCGCACTTGCTGGCGGATGTCTTCCAGTCGCGGCTCGGTTATATCAATTTCTTGGCGTACATGCTGCCGATCCGGGGACATGAAGTGTGCAACGGCTCGTCTTGGGTCTAAATTGAGAGCCCTCCGAACGGCAATAGCGTACAAACGAAGCTGGCGATCAACGGTTTCAATACGAGCTTGGAGGTCGTCGGGATCGTCAGGTAGACCTGTCTTGAAATCCACGACGCCGACCGGTACGCGTTCGCCTGCAGCACCCTCGACTCGTTCGAGCAAGTCGATTGTGCCGGTCACCAGAGCATCTTCTAGCATGAATTCGAATGGCTTTTCAGCTTCAAAGACAAGGTTCGCCACGTCCGGAAATTGCGTTACGTAACCGACGAGGGTTCGCTTCGCGGCGTCGCGCATGCGATCCAGAGGCTCATCTCTCGTATAGCGCAAGTTAAAGCGCGTATCTACCAACTGTTCAACCCACTCGCGCGTCACAGGCCCAGTACGCGCGCGTTCATGAATAGCAGCCAACAAATTGTGAATCTGCTCGCCGTAACCGAACTCTTGTCCGATTGTCGGACCAAAGCCCATTAACTTACGCAACCGATAGTCGAAGGGGCATTCCCAGAAATAGTTCAGGTCGGAGTAGCTCGTCGGCAGATATTCCGTTTCGATGGGTCGGCGGGGCGGAAGAACAGGTCGCGGGGCAGAAGGATCAACGCCGTCGTCTCTCACGTAATCGTGGCGAATTTCTCGGTGAAATTCCGTAGGCCGGCAGTTTCGGCGATCCACGGATGTGACGTGGAGAAACTTTTGGCACCTCGTCAAAGCGACATACCACAAGCGCCTCTCACCATCGTCGCCCCCAATGTAGCGTTGCGCATTGTATTCGGCGGGGTTAAGGAGGACCTCCGTGCCGCGAGTCCGCATCGAACTCGGAAATCTCCGGGAGCAAACGCTGGGTATGAACACAACCGGCCATTCAAGTCCCTTGGCGGCGTGGATGGTCAGAATCTGTATCGCATTGACCACTGTTGGATCGTCTTGACCTCCTTCGTCGGCGGTCCCAGATGCCCATCCATTCAAGAAAATGTTCAAGCCGAATAGAAGTCCTGGCGTAACCCATTGGTGGACTGCTTCGTACTGCGTCAACAGATTGCTAAATCTTCCAAGATTGAACAAAATCTGATCCGGCCACGCGGTGGGCCCCCTGTTTGTCCCCAGCGCCTCCAACATTTCGTGGAAGATGGTTTGTGGATATATTCGGCGAGCAACACGTGCCGGCCGGCGGTCTCGCGGAAGCGCGGCTTGTTGTAACAACCTGCGCCGGGCAGCGAGCCACTCAAGAAAGCGGGCGGAATCCGAGTTAGGTGCGTCGCCCTCGTCCCGCATGGCCTCGAGTGTCGTTCGGATGAACTCTCTTGTTTGTCGTTCATCCAGCTGGACGAAGTTTCCGTCGCTCCGCCGGGAAAAATCCATTCCAGCAAGGAAACAGAAGACGGCCTGGACCAACTGGACCTCACGGTGGTCAAACAGTCCCGCTGTCCCCTTCACCACATGTGGAATTCGGCGGCGACTCAACTCTTCAACAAAGGTGTGCGCAGACGTTCGGACACTCCGGAGGAGAATTGCCATGTCTCCCCAATCAAGGCCCCGGGCGTGCTCGCCGGAACCAAGGGCGGAGCCGCGATGTGCGAGGATGCGATCTGCTACGTACCCCGCCTCTTCGGCTTCGGTTGCAAAGGTCTGCCGATGCACGTCGCCGTGTTCTGCCATTGTTTCCACTAGGATGTCGTCCTGCCCTTGCCGTTCCCAGTGTCGGGCTACCATCGCCTTATCGAGCCGGGTTCCCAACCGCCGCACGGCAGCGTTCGCGACCTCGACAACTGCGTGGGTTGACCGAAAGTTGTCGACCAGCTGAATGCGACGGACCGGGGCATGTCTCCGATGGAAATTCAGAATGTTGGTGATATCGGCACCGCGCCACCCGTAAATGGATTGGTCGTCGTCACCAACCACGCAGAGCGAATCGGCACGTCGAGACAGCAGGGTAATCAGCTCTTCCTGCCTAGGGTCAATGTCTTGGTACTCATCGACGACAACGTGCTTGAATCTGTTGTTCGCTGTGCGAAGCGCTTCAGGGTCCGTCCGGAGTTTGCGGACAGCTTCATCGATAATCCCGTCGAAATCTAAGTAGTAGTTCGGCCGCTGCCGCGTAAGGTTGTTGTAGCGCTCGACGGCTTCCCGGAGATGCGCGTCCCCCAAATGGCGGATATCAATGGATTCGAGGTGGATTGCGGTCAACGACCGTGTAAACGCTCGAATTGTGTCGAAGAAGCCGTTGGTTCGAACGAGGTGCCGCAGGTGGTCCAAGCCGAGGCCGCGACCATTGGCGTCGTTGAAGTGCGTACAAATGAGTGCCGCTTGGCGAACTTCATCAATGACTTCGAAATTTCTGTAACTAGGGTCCAGCTCTTTCAGGACCTGCAAGCAGAAACTGTGAATAGTGCCGACGTACATGTCACCGAGCGAAGGGTCAGCGGGAAGTAGCTCCTCAAGGTGCTTTCGAATTCGAGCTTTGAGCGCTGCGGCGGCTTTCTCAGTGAAAGTAAACGCCACGATCGAGCGACGGTCTGCTCCCTCTTGGACGAGTTGAGCAATACGACGGGAAATCACTTCTGTTTTGCCGGATCCAGCACAAGCAATTATGAGCAAATTGCCGCCCCGGTGGCCGATGGCGTTGAGTTGCTCGGGGGTGTAGGTAATTGGCATTACCTGCGCGTCAGCGACTTTTTGAGCTGGACCGCATGTCTCCTGATGAATTCCGGTGGTAGAGCGTTCCCGATGAGTACGGCGAGCTTCACCTTCCCAGCGTCGGCAGGAAAGTAATAGCGGCGTGGGAATGTTTGTAGTAGGGCCGCCTCGCGCATAGTGATGCAACGGTTTTGAGACGGGTGCAAAAATCTCCCCTTAGAAGGGTTAAAGCATCCGGTCGTGATTGTCGGGGCGATACTTCGCCATGCCATCCTGCCGTACACATCTTTAAACCCGTCGCAGTCGCGGTGACACCTAAGCTGGGCTTTCGCTCCCAGATCGGAGCGGCTGCCGCCATTCTTGGGTATCCTGCGAATCATGTCACGCACCTGCTTGCTGCGGTGTTCAGCAACATTATGGATTGGGTCATGGCTTCGCCTTGGCAAGGGAAGATGCCCGATAGCGTCTACAACTGTTTTGTCACCGCGGGAGGGACTGGCGAAATCCACTTCTCCGCTCCGCAGTCCGAAGCAGATCACACGCCGTCTGCGTTGTGGCACTCCATAATCCGCTGCGTCCAGCACGGCGTAGTCTACGTTGTAGCCGAGCTGGCGAAGCTGCCGGCAGAATCGAGCAAACCTACGACTGTGCGCGAGATGCGGCACGTTTTCCAGCATTACAGCCTTGGGACAAAGGCCTCGAACCATGCGGAGAAAATCGAGAATGAGTGCATTCTTTCGGTCGCGCACGATACGGCCTCCGTTAAGCCTCCGCATCGAAGAAAAGCCCTGGCACGGGGGGCAGCCGGCGAGGAGATCGAGTTGGCCCGCCTTAAGGTTAAGTTTCCTGCGCACCTCGGCCGTGGTGATCTTCTTTATGTCGTCAGTCCAGAGTCGCACCTCGGGATGATTCTTCGCGTACGTGTCGGCGGCCGTCTTGTCGATTTCTACGGCGCCGACCACGCGAAAACCCGCGCGTTTCAGACCAAGGGTTAGCCCGCCGCATCCAGCGAACAAATCGATTGCCTTCAGCCGTCGCATTTTGCTCGATTATTAGCACGATTTTGCGCTCTCGAATAGGTCTTTCGTCGGGCGGGTGGCCCAACCAACGCGGTTTGCGGTGGGTGGGTATCTCCGCGTTTCTTGCGGTGAGTCTTTTTCCCCGCCGCAACTTACTGAAAACAAAGACACGCGCGGAATCTGGATTTGTATAGCTTTAAGCTATGTCAAGAACTTTATTTATCGGCGCCGCAACCCATTGATTCTCCTGCACAAACGATTCTTGACCCCACCGTCCACAATCCTTCGATTTGCTACTCTGGATGTAGCGGGCCCATCGTCCGCCCTGGCGTGCTCGCCGCGCCCTTAAGTTCTTTCAAATGACATATCGACATATCCCCGCGCGTAACCCCTTTATTTCGACATATCGCAGGGGAGGGGGAGGGGGCCTGTATCTGTCGCCCCTCCTGATCCCCTTGATATCAGGAGCTAAGTCGAGGCGTTTGGCGGGCGTGAGGCGCAGCCGGGAGTCCGCCGCCGAGACCCTGAGCGTAGCCGAAGGGTCTACTGATCCCCTTGATATCAGGAGCCAAGTCCTTTGTTTCGACTGATCCCCCCAGGGGGTAGGGGCCCCCGACCTCCTCTGTGCGCTCTGTGTCTCTGTGGTGAGCCTTTACAATGTCGCCGTGAAACGCATCTGCGTCTTCTGCGGTTCCAACCTCGGCGCCAGGGCTGCCTACCGTCAGGCTGCCGAACAACTGGGGCGCGCACTGGTGGCGCGCAGGATCGGACTCGTCTACGGCGGCGGGAACATCGGCCTGATGGGCGTGCTCGCCGACACCGTGCTCGACGGCGGCGGCGAAGTGATGGGCGTGATCCCTCACGCGCTGGTGGCGCGCGAAGTGGCGCACAAGGGCCTCACGAAACTTCACATCGTCGAGTCCATGCACGAGCGCAAGCAGCTTATGGCCGACCTCTCCGACGCTTTCATTGCGCTGCCCGGCGGCTTCGGCACCTTCGAGGAGTTCTGCGAGGCGGTCACCTGGTCACAACTGGGCATCCACAAGAAGCCCTGCGGCCTGCTCAACGTCGAGGGCTACTTCGATCCGCTGGTCGCGCTCTTCGATCACGCGGTCCAAGAGCACTTCCTCCATCCACTGAACCGCGCCCTGGTGCTGGAATCGCGGACGCCAGAGGACCTTCTCGAAGCGCTCGCCGCATGGAAGCCGAAGCCGGTCGAAAAATGGATCGACCGAGCAGAACGATAAAGCCGCGGATGGTTCCGCGGCTCGATCTGAAGCAGGTTTGATACTGCGAGATCCCTCCCCTTCGCCCCGCTCAGGGTCGGGATGACCGCGGCGGGCTCCCACTCGGTTCGGCGCTGCGCGCCTCACCTCGCTCACGCCCGCCAAGCGCGGTCAATTGATGTCGAACTGCTCCTGGTGGATCAGCGCATCGCTCTTCACGATCACCGTGCGTCCGGTCAGTTCCTCGAGTTCCGCGACCCACTTTGCGTTGTTGGCTTTGAGAGCCTTGGCCACCTCGGGATTGACGCGCAGGAGCACGTCGGAGCGCTCCAGTTGCTTCGAGATCTTGCGCATCTCCACATAGATCTCGTTGCAGATGGTGCTGACCGACTTGATCAGGCCCGTGCCCGTGCAGTAGGTGCAGGGCTGGCCGAGGGTGCGCTCCAGCGACTGCTTGACCCGCTTGCGGGTGATGGCGACCAGTCCGAAATCGTTGAACTGGAGCACCTTCGAGGGCGCGCGGTCGTGGCGCAGTTCTTCTTCGAGGGCCTGCATGACCTTCTGCCGGTTGCGGCGCTCGTCCATGTCAATGAAGTCGATGACGATGATGCCGCCCAAGTCGCGCAGCCGGATCTGCCGCACGATCTCCTTGATGGCGTCGACGTTGGTCTTGACGATGGTGTCTTCGAGGCGTGCCGTCCGGCCCACGTACTTGCCGGTGTTGATGTCGATGGCCACCAGCGCCTCGGTCTGGTTGATGACGATGGAGCCGCCCGACTTCAGCCACACCTTCGACTTCAGGGCCTTGTTGAGTTCGTCCTGGATGTTCACCTGCTCGAACAGCGGCGTGCTTTTACTGTACAACTTGACGCGGCGCACCAGGGCGGGCTGGAAGCGGTTGGCGAAGCGCAGCACGCGCTCGTACTCCTGCTCCGAGTCCACCCAGATCTGGGAGAAGTTCTGCGTGACCTGGTCGCGCAGGATGCGCTCTACCAGGTTGAGGTCGTGGTAGATCAGCGCCGGCGCCTTGGCATCGTCGGCACGGTGGCGGATCTCCGTCCACAGGTTGATGAGGAAGCGCACGTCGGCACGCAGATCGTCTTCGCTGGCGCCCGCGGCCGCGGTGCGCACGATGAAGCCGCCCGGGCCCTGGTGTTCGGATTGAAGAATCCGCTTCAGGCGCTGCCGCTCCTCGTCGGAGGCGATCTTGCGCGAGACGCCGATGTGGTTCACGGTCGGCATGAAGACCAGGTAGCGTCCCGGCAATGCGATGTGGCTGGTGATGCGCGCGCCCTTCTTGCCGATGGGTTCCTTGGCGATCTGCACCAGGATCTCCTGGCCTTCCTTGAGCAGCTCGCTGATCTGCGGCTGCGGGCCGCGCTGGATGTTGCGGCGAGGTCCGCCGCCCATGCGTTTTCCGCCGCGGCGTCCTCTCCCGCGACGGCGGTCGAAGCCGGGCCGCTCGGTGGTGCGCTGCTGGTAGCCGGCGGTGCCGGTGGGAGCGCGCAATTCGGCGCGCGCGCCTTCTTCCTCCTGCTCGGCGCCTTCGGCGGAGACCCCGGCTTCCGCTTCCTCGAACTCTTCTTCCTCGCCCTCGGCCTCTTCGCCATTCTCCTCGTACTCGCCCTCGGCCAACGACTCGGCGGTGTGTAGTTTCACTTCTTCGCCGATGTCCACGGTCGCAGCGTTGTGCGGCTGGCCGCCTTCGCGTTCCAGCGTCTCTTCTTCGAGTTCCTCGTAGTCGGCGTCTTCAAAATCTTCGGCGAAACTGCGGGGATCCGCCTCTTCTTCTTCGATCTCCTCTTCCTCGATGACGCCGTGTCCGGGCGTGAAAGCGGCCGGGCGCGGCTCTTCGCCGCGGACTTCAGCGCGGGCCGGCTCGGGAGTCTCGGCCGTCTCGGACGTTTCCTCCTCGGCCGCTTCACCGCCGAAAACCGAGGCGACGTTCATCCGGTCGAATCTTTCTTCGGCCTGGTTGGCGAGCTGCGGCTCGACATGGTGCTCTCCGCGCTCTTCGCGGTGAGGCTCCGTAACGGCAGCCGCGCCGAAGGCCATCGGCTCGTCGTGGTGCGTCGCGCTAACGGTTGAATCGGTCTCCGGCGCATGCTGGGCGGCTTCCGCCTGAGCAGCGCTGCGCTTGTGCTCGAAGGTCTCGGGGATGGATTCGGGCTGCGCCGCCGGCGACTCAGCCTCTCGCTCGGTCTCACCGGCCGCGGTAGGCGGCTGGGGCTGAAGGTTCCTGTACTTTGAGATGGACTCGCCGGGCAGAATGATCGGCTGAAACCCAGCGGGAGGGCCAAACCGTGGCGGCTGCGGCCGCGCTGGGGGCTGAGGACGAGGCGGCGCTTCCCCCTCGCGCTCTGCTACCGGCTCCGTTCGCTGCTCCTCGGGCACGAACTTGGAATCGGGGATGCCGCGCCCGCCGCGGCGACCGCGGCGGCGACGGTTGCGCCAGCGCCCGCCGTTGCGGTCGTTGCCATCCTGGCGTTCGTGTTGCGGTTGAGGCTGCGCCGGCCTGGCTTCGGCTTCGATGTGCGCCTTTGACTCCACCGGCTCGGCAGGCGGGAGGATCGTAGCGGAGCTGGGCATGGTCTCTACCGGGCGCGGCCCGTGCCCCGCCTCGTCTTGCGCCTCCGTGACGATGCGCTCGAACTCTTCCTGGTCTTCCTGCTCTTCCAGGAAGTCGGTGACGTACAGGAAAGCGTCGCGCTCCAGGCCGACGTCCACGAACGCCGACTGCATGCCCGGAAGCACGCGCGTGACCTTGCCCTTGTAAACGGATCCGGCGAGCGTGTACTCGTTCTCACGCTCGAAATAGATTTCTGCCAGCTGGTCTTCTTCGACGATCGCCACTTTGGTCTCATGTGGCGTCGAAGAGACGAATAGTTCTTTCGACATGCTGTCTCCCTGCCGGCTTCGTTTCGGAAGCGCGGCTTACCGGCGGCGAGACAGAGCGGAGAGGAGGGAAACGAGAAGCAGACGGCGGCCCCCTGCGCGGTCGCAGGGCGGCCTCCCGTCATCCAGGGTAAGTGGGATTCTTTGGCGTTGCGTCGGAATCTTGTCCACCTGTGCGCGCCTTACCGGAACTTGTGACCTCGCAGCCGACTGGCTCTCCTCCAGAGCTCAGGCGACGGGGTCGTTACCCGTACCGGGCGCTGCTCTCTCTTTCAATTCTCTCCGGCCCTTCATTCGCGGCCGGCCGATGCCCTCTTTTTTTCTGTCGCGAGGGCGAGCGAATCTTGGTACTGCCTGCCGCCTTGCGGCGGCGCGACTTACGCGCAAACAAATGCGCCGACTTGCTGTTTTCAGTTCACGAAACGGCGCATCCGGATGTTCATCACCATACCCAGCGCCAGAAACGTGAACAGAACCGATGAGCCACCGTAACTCAGTAACGGCAGCGGAATACCGGTGACCGGCATGAAACCGACCACCATGCCGATGTTCACCAGGACATGAAAGGTCAAAACCGCTACCACGCCCATGACCACGAACGCGCCAGCGCGGTCAGGCGCTGTCTGCGCGTTGTGGACCAAACGCATCAGCACTACAAAGTATAGCAGCAGCAGGAGTAACGCACCTACAAATCCGTGCTCCTCGCAAAATGCCGAAAAGATAAAGTCGGTGTGCGGCACGGGGAGGAATAACCCCTGTGTTTGTGAGCCCTTAGTGGCTCCCTTGCCCCAGACACCCCCGGAGCCGACGGCGATCAGGGATTGCTGGATCTGGTACCCAGAGCCTTGTGGGTCGGCCTCAGGTTGCATAAAGCTGACCAGGCGCTCCTTCTGGTAGGGCTTCAGGCCGTAATGCCAGACCAGCGGCAGCATCATTGCCCCGACCAGCACGATGACGGCCGCATGGCGGTAGCGAATGCCGCCCAGAAACAGCCCCATGATGGCCACGGGCACGTAGGTGAGCGCGGTGCCCAGGTCCGGCTGCTTCAGGACCAGGAGCATGGGCAGGGCAACGATCGCCCCGGCCTTCGCGATGTCGGCCAGAGAAGCTTCCTCGCTCTTGGAATCGGCGAAGTACTTGGCGATGGCGACGATCAGGATGAGCTTCACCCACTCCGAGGGCTGGAAGTGCTGGCCGCCCGGCAACTGGATCCAGCGCCGCGCGCCCAAGTACTTCTTGCCCAAGATGAGCACGGCCACCAGCGATACGATGGCGGCGATGTAGAACCAATGCACGCTGTCGAGCAGAGCGTGGTAGTCGACGAGGCTCATCAGGAACATCACCGCCAGCCCGGCCAGGACCCAGTACACCTGCTTGACGTGCACCCCTGCGAACTTGGTGGTGTAGGTCGCACTGTAGATCTCCATGATCCCCAGCGCGCAGATGACGAGCACGAAGACCAGCAGCACCCAGTCGAAGTCGCGGACGGAAAAGAAGCGCGCCATCTAGCGTCTGCCTCCCGCCACGAAGGCCGCCGGCTTGTCGAGTTGGAATCTGCGGGCGCGATCGGCAACGGCGCCGGCAGCGTCTTCCAGCCCGGGCGCCGACTTCACCGTTTTCGTGGAACCGCCGAGCTTGACGGGGAAGCGGGCAGCCTGTAACCCGTCCTCGCCTTCGTCCGTCGGCTGGTTCCAGAAGCCGGCGACTTCGACGGCGCCGCCGTTGCGCGCCATTTTGACGTTCCGCTTGTTCTGCTTGTCCACGAAAGCCTTGATGACCGATGCGGCAAGGTGCGCAGCCAGGGACCCGTGCTGGCCTTCTTCCATCAGCACCACGACGATGATGTTGGGGTTGCGGCGCGGCTCGAAGCCGACGAACCAGCCGGTGTCGTTCACCGAGCGGCTGTGGCCGAGCCGCTGCGCCGCCGCGTTGCTCATGGTTTGTGCACTGCCGGTCTTACCAGCAAAATCGACGCCCTGCAGGTGCGAAGCCGCCGCGGTGCCACCCGGCTGAGTGACCAGCGCCATCGCGTCGGTGATCGTCTCCCAGTTCTGCGGATCGAACTGCACCTTCACGGTATCCGGCTGGTCGCTGCCGATCTGCTTGAAGCCGGGCGGGAGGTCGGTCGGGTTGGCGACGTGGGGGCGCTTCAGTTCGCCGCCCATGGCGATGCCGCCGACGGCGCGCATCAGTTGCACCGGCGTGACCGCGACCGCGCCCTGGCCGATGCCCACTGAAATGGTTTCTCCTGCGTACCACTTCTGCTTGAAGTTCCTGATCTTCCATTCTTCCGAAGGCATCACGCCCGAGACTTCCTGCGGCAGGTCGATCCCCGTTCTCTTGCCCAAGCCGAGCTCGGTGGCGTGCTGCGCGATCCTGCCGATGCCCAGCCTTTCCGCGAGGGTGTAGAAGAAGACGTCGCACGACTGGAAGATCGCCTTCTGGATCTCGACCGCGCCGTGGACGCGATGCTCGGCTTTGACCCAGCAATTGAAGAAGCGGCCGTAGAAGACGGCACCGCCGGCACAGTTGATCTTCAAGGTCTGCGCGATCCCCTCCTGCAGGCCGGCGAACGCCATGATGATCTTGAACGTGGATCCCGGGGCGAGCTGCGCCTGGGTGGCCTTGTTCATAAGCGGCTTGCCTTCATCGGTGATCAACCGGTTCCATTCGTCCTTGGTGATGCGCACGGCGAAGTCGTTGGGATCAAAAGTGGGCCGGCTTACCATGGCCAGCACTTCCCCGGTGTGAGGATCCATGGCGACGATGGCGCCGTTCTTGGCGCTGGCACCCAGAGTCTCCTCGGCCGCGATCTGCAGGTCGAGGTCGATGGTGAGCTTGAGCTGCCTGCCCGGGACCGCAGGGGTCTCGCTGAGGCGGCCCACTTCCTTGCCACGGCTGTTCACCAGGGCGCGGCGCGAGCCGTCTTTGCCCATCAGGATGTCGTTGTAGGCCTGCTCGATGCCCGACCGGCCCACGACGTCGCCGGGTGCATACAGCTCATAGGCCGGCTGGTTCAGCATCTCCTCGCTGACTTCCCCCACGTACCCGATCACGTGCGCCATGAAGCCGTTCCTGGGATACAGGCGGCGGTGCACCATGATGGTCTCCAGCTCGGGCAGTTCGTTGCGGTGCGACTCGATGAAGGCCAGCTCCGCCGGCGTGATGTCGTCCTTGAGAACGATGGGCTGGTATTGCGGCGCGTAGGCGAACTTTTTCAGCCGCTCCCTGATCTCCGGCAACGGCATGTGCAGGCCGGCAGAGATCTTCTCCAGGTCGGCGTTGATGTCCTTCAGCTGGTCGCGCAGCAGCAGCGCGGAGAACGAGGGATAGTTATCGACGATGATGCGGCCCTCGCGATCCAGGATCTTGCCGCGCGGAGCGAGGATGGGGATGGTGCGAACGCGGTTGCGCTCCGCCAGAGTCGAGTACCTCTCACTGTCGCCGACCTCGAGACGCGCCAGGCGGAACCCCAGGGCCAGAAAGATGGCCAGGATGACATACTGAACGAAGGTCAGTTTTCCGAGCGGGATTCGTTCGTCGCGATTGAACATCAGGAACCCGGTACTCAGAACGGCTGGCTACAGCCGGTCTCTACTTCTCATTCGATGCAGCAGCAACTCTAGCGATCTGTGATTGGCGATCGCTATGGCCCGCCAATCACAAATCAGAAAACGCAAATCGCAGATCCCCTCACGCGCGCTGCTTGTAGCGGTCCAAAATGGCGAACATTACGATGGCGAACAGTCCGTTGGCCAGCGCCGCGCCGAATGTATGCAACCAGCGCCACTCCAGGCTGAGGCCTCCGATGTTGCGCGCCACCAGGAAATACACCGCCTGATGCACCCAGTAGAACCCGAAACCGATCAATAGCCTCGACCCCGGATTCTCCACGTCGATTTTAACCCCGAGTGACGACGCGGCATATCCAACAACTGTCTTCGCGATGCCGTAGAGCCCTAGGGGCTGGTGGGTCAAGGCGTCCTGGAGCAGGCCGATGATGGCGCCGGTCATCAGCCCGCTGACCTGGCTGCGCCGCGCCACAGCGAAGAACAGCGTCACCAGAAGGGGCAGGTCGAAGACCGAAAAGAAGCGCAACTTCACCGGGAGAAAAACCTGGGCCAGGATGGCCAGCAGGGGAATCAGCACGGTCGCAACCAGGCTGAAGCGATAGACCTCGATCTCTTCTCGGGAGGTGTAGGTGATGGCCACGTTCACCGCGGTGTCCCCTCGTTGTTCTGGGGCACGGCTTGCGGCGGCGGCACGGGTTTCGGCGATTCGATCCTGGGCTTGGCGGCGGCCGCCGTGTTCTGCGAGGCCGCCGTGGTCGTGGCAGCCGCCGGTTCTTCCTTCTTCTGCACCGTGGGCAGGCGCTGGGCCAGGATATCGGCGGCGCGCACCGGACCCGAGGGCTCCGGCGCTTCCGGTTCCTTCTCCACGATCTTGGTGATGACCAGCACCTCCTCCAGTCTGCCGAGGTTGGCCGCCGGCTGCACGCGAATGCTGAGGAACAGGTCGCGCCCCGGAGTCGCGGCGGTCACGGTGCCGATGGGCAGGCCTTTGGGGAAGATGCGATCGCCGCCGCTGGTCAGCACGCGCTCACCGGGCTCGACTTTCTCGTCGCTCATCACGTATTGCAGCGAGACTTCCCCCGAGCCGGCCCCCTTCAGGATCCCCTGCAGACGGGACTTCTCGAGGATGGCGCCCACGCCGCTCGACTGGTCGCTGATCTCCAGCACCTGCGAGGAGTTGTGGTAGACGCGCAGCACCTTGCCGATGATGCCGTCGGGAGTGATGACCGCCATGTCGGACTGGATGCCGTCGGCCGAACCCTTGTCGATGTACAGCACGCGCGAAAGCTCGCTGCCGCTGGAGCCGATCACTTGCGCCGCCACCGTCTGCGAGATGAATTGTTCCTTGAACGCGAGCAGCGCCTGCAGCCGCCGGGCCTGGTCGGCGTCCTGCTTGAGGCGCACCTCCTCGATGCGCATGCGGTCGATCTGTTCCTTGAGGGCGCGGTTCTCCAAACGCACGCCTCGCAGGTAAAGGTAGTCGCTCCACAGGCTCCGGAAGCCGTGCCCGGTGCTGACCACGGCACGTTCCAGAGGAGTGATGGCGCTCACCACCCAGTAGCGGATCAGCCGCATCGGACCGGCCTCGGTGGGACGCTTGACCTGTACCGCCAAGCCGATGATCTGCGCGAAGAGGACCGCGACCAGGATGGTCGTGTTGCGGTACCGGGTTAAAACGTTCTCCATCGCGCTTAGAAGCCCGGCCATGTTGCGCGGCCGGGCTGGGGAAATTTTCTGTCGAGACACCCTTACCGGCGTCTCTATCGGACTACTCGATCGAGATCTTCCGCAGCAGCTTGAAATCGCTCAGCATCTTGCCCGTGCCTAACACCACGCTGGCCAGCGGATCGTCGGCGATCGAAACCGGCAGTCCGGTCTCCTCGCGGATGCGCTTATCCAGGTTCTTCAGCAACGCGCCCCCGCCGGTGAGCACGATGCCGCGATCGCTGATGTCGGCCGAGAGCTCGGGCGGCGTACGTTCCAGGGCCACGCGGATGGCGTTCATGATGGTGCTGACGCATTCGCTGAGCGCTTCGCGGATCTCGCTGTCATCGACGGTGATGGTCTTGGGCACGCCCTCAATGAGGTTGCGGCCCTTGATCTCCATGGTGAGCGGCTTGTCCAGGGGGTAGGCGCTGCCGATCTCGATCTTAATCTGCTCCGCGGTGCGCTCGCCGATCAGCAGGTTGTACTTGCGCTTGAGGTAATTCATGATCGCTTCGTCCATCTGGTTGCCGGCCATACGGACGGAGCGCGAGTACACAATGCCGCTGAGAGAAATGACGGCGATGTCGGTGGTGCCGCCGCCGATGTCCACCACCATGTTGCCGCTGGGCTCGGTGATCGGCAGTCCAGCTCCGATGGCGGCCACCATCGCCTGCTCGACGAGGTGGACCTCGCTCGCCTTGGCGCGGTAGGCGGAGTCCATGACCGCTCGCTTCTCCACCTGCGTGATCTCCGAAGGCACCCCGATGACGATGCGCGGGTGCACCAGCATCTTGCGGTTGTGCGCCTTCTGGATGAAATAGTTCAGCATCTTCTCGGTGACCTTGAAGTCGGCGATTACCCCGTCCTTCATGGGCTTGATGGCCACGATGTTGCCCGGCGTGCGCCCCAGCATCTCCTTGGCCTCTTTGCCCACCGCCTCCACCTCGCCCGTGTTCTTGTTGATGGCGACGATCGAAGGCTCGTTGACGACGATGCCCTTCCCCTTGGCATAGACCAGGGTGTTCGCTGTGCCCAGGTCGATGGCCAGATCGCTGGAAAACATGCTGAACAGCGACCGGATTCTGGTCATTCGGGAGGACGAGTGGAAACCGTTCGATGACATAAACCTACTTCTCTCTCTTGGCTAGTTCTTTGTCCAGTTACCAAGGTTGGTGCACACCGAGGCCACCCCGGAGTTGCTGTCGTCATTGTAGTCGAAGAGTAGCGTCGGGAGGTTACCGGGGACCCCGGCGGGCCCATCCTCGCAAGCCGGATGCCTCTCCCCGCCGGGTCCGGGCCGGGCGGCTGCGCTCCTACTGGATGACGATCTTCTTCTGCTGCGTGTTCACGCCGCCCTTGGAGTTCTGCGCGGTGATGGTGATCACGTTCTCCCCGTTGGGCATCGGCGGTGTGAAGTAGTGGAAGGTGCCATCCGTAGCGATGAACGGGACCTCCTCACCGTTGACCATGACGCGGGCGCTGGGCTCGGTCTTGCCCCGCACCTCGATCACATGCCCGTGCTGCACGAACGTGTCCAGTTCCAGCGCCAGGGCGACATCCTGTGCTCCCTTGGGAATGATGGTGAAGCGGTTCTTCTCGCTTTCCACCGAGTCCTTGCCCTGGTCGTCCACCGACTGCACGCTCCAGTAGTACGCGCCTTCCGACATTCCCGAAACCTGCGCGTCGGTGTTGGTGACGCGTTTGTCGAACACCAGCGACGAGAAGAAGGGGTTGCGCGACACCCGCAGGTGGTACCCGCGCGTGTTCGGGACCGGGGTCCAGGAAAAAGCCACGGGCTTGGCGCCGCCCGGGGTGACGAAGATGGGCATCATGTTGGCCGGGGCGATCAGGGTCGGCGGGCCGATCTCCTTGGTCTTCTCCATCTTCGGCGACTCGGCTTTGAACTCGACCTTCTCGAAATCGGTCAGGCGTACCACTTCGTCGCCGCGCCTCACTTCGCCACTGCCCTTCTTGACCAGGATCTCGAGCTGGTCGGCGCGCGGGTCATTGCGGACCTGGGCGGTCGATTCCGGCGCCAGGGTGGCGGTGGCTCCGGCCACGATCACCGCCGACTTCGATCCTTGCGAATAGGTGGCGGTGGTCAGATCCACCGTGCCCGTCGTCACCTGCACGGCCACACTGGTCTGCTGTGCCGCGTTGGTCGAGTTGTCCTCGATGACGATCAGCGAATCCTGCTTGACGGTGTAATTGGTGCCATCCGCGAAAACCACCTTGGCCATGCCCTCGGAGGCGGTCTGCACCACGTCACCCTTCTCCAGGGGCAAGCTGTAGTCGCCGTTCACCCAGGTATTGCTGTTCACCTTTTTCACCCGGACGGTGCCGTCGATGGCCGTGAAATGCGCTTGCTTCGGGCCGGCAGGGGTCCTGACGTTCTCCGCGATCTTCAGCCCGACCTTCTCCATGAACATGGTGAAGTATCCATTGGCGCTATGCACCGCCCCCTTGGTGGGCTCCGGAAAGGTGATGAAGGCGATGCAGAAGGCGATCACCGCAACGGCCACGATTATGATTGCGACCGAGCGATAGGTAATGACCGTCCACGAGATTTGAACGCCGGATACTTTGTGTCGCGGCACAGGCATCGTAGACCAGGAAACAGCAGCTTACGCGCAGAGTACCATTAAGGCCGCATAGTCGCAAATAGGTACATAACACGGGGAGTAGTTCTCTATCTGATAAACACTCGTGTCACGAGAGAAAGGGCCCATTGCGCCTCGAGCCGGGACGGCTGCCGGAAGAGAAACGAACGGCGTCAACGCTGAGTGAGCCCCTTGGTCTTTGCGTCTTCGCAGGCGGGACCGCCTGGTCGACATCAGGCGGAGCCCAGTTGCCACCCTCGCGGGCGGCTTTGTCCACTGCCGCAGTCGCCACGCCCGCGACAAACAGGAGGAGCACCAATGTGAACTGCTTCCAGATTTCGCACCTGTCATGTTTCATGTGTGCGCCCAGACACCCTTTACAAGACGCATAACCATAACCCACTTCCCCGATCGGAGTACTCTTCCCTTAGATGGTTCTCGGGACAAAAAGTGACAAGGACTCTTACACCTCGGTCACTTGCGAAGCCGGCAAGGGGTATGTAAGACTCCGGGCACTAGAGATGTGTAGAGTCGGTTGGCAGATCTTAATAGTTTCGAGTTCCGCCCTGCAGTCTGGGCTTGATCGCCCTGACGGATCCGTAGCCAGCGGGTTGGGACGGAGCAGGAAATAAATGGGCGCCCCCGAGACTCCGCTGGCGAATTCGGCAGAGGATCGGCCCAGCCGGATGTCCCGTCTGGAGCGGGCGGCAGCTTCCCGAATCCAGGCCATAGTCGATTCGCTTCCGCGCAGCGTCTTCAGCCACACTACCCAATTCACGCTCGACGCCGCCGTCTGCGCTACATCCCTGTACCTGGCCTACCAATTACGCTTCGACAGTGCGGTCCCAGCAGGTCACCGCAGCGTGATGTGGGCGTGGATGCTGGTCCTGCCGGTGATCCGGCCCGCTCTGATGTGGGCGCTGGGCGGATACGACCGAATCTGGCGCTACTTCAATATGCACGACGGCATCGTTCTGGCGGTGACGGCCATGCCGCCGACCATATTCCTGGCCCTGATCCGCTACAGCCTTTGGCGGTCGCTCTGGGTGGCGCAGGTGCCGGTGAGCGTGATCACCATCGAGTACCTGATGTTCGTCGGACTGGCCGCGGGGATGCGGGCCTTGCGGCGGCTAAGCTTCGAGGCTGCACGCGGTGGCGGGCCGCGTCTGAGGGCCCTGATCGTCGGAACCGAGGACTCGCTTCCGGCGGCGCTGCGCCACATCACGGCCCACCCTGAGATCTCGGTGGTCGGCCTGCTTGCCCCCGACTCCAAGCTGCATGGGCTGCGGATCGGCGGCTCTTGGGTGCTCGACGAACCCGCCGCGCTGGGGCGTCTGCTCGCCGGCGGCGCGGTCGACTTGGTGATGATCGCCGATGCCGGCCTCCATTCCATCGGCGACATGGTGGCCACCGCCACCGAGTTCGGGGTCGATGTGCGCCTGCTGCCCTCCGCCGCCAATGTGCTGAAGGGCGACGTGCGCGTCTCCGCTTCGCCCCGTCCGGAAGACGTTCTCCAGGACCGCAGCGTTCTCGCCGAGCCTCATCCCAACGTGGTGGACGCCTTCCGCAGCCGCGTCGTGCTCATCACCGGCGCCGGGGGATCGATCGGGGCGGAGCTGGCGCGGCAGGTGGCCGGCCTGCCCGTGGCCTCTATCATCCTGCTCGACCAGGACGAGAACTCGATCTTCGAGATCCACGGCGAACTGAAGGGGCGCGTGGACCTCAAGGCGCAGTTGTTCCCGCTGGTCGGTGACATCCGCGATCGCGTCCGCTTGCAGCGCATCTTCGAACGGTACCGCCCGCACGTGGTGCTGCACGCCGCGGCGTACAAGCACGTCCCGGTGATGGAGGAGAACTGCTGCGAAGCGGTGCTGAACAATGTCTTCGGCACGCGCGAGGTGGCCGAGACCGCCATCGGCTACCACGCCGAGCGCTTCCTCATGATCTCCACAGACAAGGCGGTGCAACCCACCAGCATCATGGGGGCCACCAAGCGCGTGGCCGAGCTGCTGGTGAAGTCGCACGCCACCCGGATCGGCCGGCGCCGCGGCGACACCCGCATGGCCTGCGTGCGCTTTGGCAACGTGGTCGGCAGCCGCGGCAGCGTGGTTCCCATCTTCCTTCGCCAGATCGCCGCCGGCCAGCCGCTCACCATCACCGACCCGGAGATGACGCGCTACTTCATGACCATCCCCGAGGCCGTGCAACTGGTGCTTCAGGCCGCAACCTTGGGCTCCAACGGCGAGATTTATATGCTGGATATGGGCGACCCGGTGAAGATCACAGCCCTGGCGCGCAAGTTGGTGGAGATGTCGGGTCTGCGCCCGGACAAAGACGTCGAGATCCGCTTCGTTGGCGCGCGGCCGGGGGAAAAGCTTTCCGAAAAGCTGTGGGCGGATGAAGCGAGCGTGATCTCGACCGAATTCCCGCGCGTCATGGCCATCGAAGCGCGTCAGGCGCCGGGGGCCTTCGAGGAAGCTCTGGAGCGGCTGGAAGCCTCGGCGATCGCGCACGACGAGAAAAGCGTCCGCGCTCTGCTGGAGGCCATGCCCATCGGCTTCCGCAAACCGGCGAAGGCCGCCACCGTTTAGCCGGGTCGCCGCACCGATTCCTCATCCGAAACATATTCCCGAAACGGAGAGCGCGGGCCGACCCGGAGCGCGTCTAACTCACGTCCCATGAATGTCTCGGGATTGGCAGCCGCGATGCACTCCATCTGCGCGTGGCCAGCCCACTGCCCACCCCCGAACCGAATCATGAGAAGCGGCCGGGTCCGATCCTGCTGCGGCGATCGCGCAAGCCTGCTTCGCAGGTTCACGATTGGAAGGATTCGCTGGGCGCGCACTGGCGCTGGCGGCTCCCTCGCCGGCGCACGCAGTGGAAGCAGGTCTTGGCCGCCGTCGTGGTCACCCTCGCGACTTTCCTCTTCTGGCTGCTCCTGGTTGAAGAAGTGCTCGATTAGCGAACGATCGTTCGCTCTTCGATTTCCAAGTCTCGACGGCGGCCGTTGCTCCCACCCTTGCCTGTATTTCTGCCCGGACGATAGTATGAACAGTTCGGATATCCGGAAGGAGACGCACTTATGGCTACCGATACGATCGGTGTTGCGGCAGGCTCGGAGCGCAATACCAGCCCCAAGGTTCACAAGAACTTCATCGACGGTGAGTGGGTAGAGGCTTCCACCGGCGAAACTTTCGAAAACATCAATCCCGCCGACACCCGCGAGGTGGTCGGCATCTTCCAGAAATCCGGCAAGGCGGACGTCGAAGCCGCGGTGGAAGCCGCCAAGACCGCGTTTAAGAAATGGCGCCTTGTGCCCGCGCCCCGTCGAGCCGAGATTTTGTACACGGCCTCGCGCATCCTGGAGCAGCGCAAGGAGCAGTTCGCGCGCGACATGACGCGGGAGATGGGCAAGATCATCAAGGAGACCCGCGGCGACGTGCAGGAAGCCATCGACACCGGCTACTACATGGCCGGCGAGGGGCGCCGCATGTTCGGCCCGACCGTCCCTTCGGAGCTGCCCAACAAGTTCGCCATGGCCATCCGCCAGCCCATCGGCGTCTGCGCCATGATCACGCCGTGGAACTTCCCCATGGCGATCCCTTCGTGGAAGCTCTTTCCCGCCATCGTGGCCGGCAATTGCTGCCTCATCAAGCCGGCGCAGGACACCCCTCTCTCGGTCTTCAACTTCGTGTCGGCACTGACCGATGCCGGCGTGCCCAAGGGCGTGGTCAACATCGTCAGCGGCTTCGGATCGAAGATCGGCAACCCGATGACCGAGCACCCCGACATCCGCGCCGTCTCGCTGACCGGTTCGACCGACGTGGGACGCATCGTGGGCACCTCGTGCGCCAAGAGCTTTAAGCATTGTTCGCTCGAGCTCGGCGGCAAGAACCCGATGATCGTGCTCGACGACGCCAACCTCGACCTGGCCATCGACGGCGGCCTGTGGGGCGGCTTCGGCACCACCGGGCAGCGCTGCACCGCCACCAGCCGGATCATCGTGCAGAAGGGCATCTACCGCGAATTTGTCGAGAAGTACGTGGAACGCGCCCGGCACCTGAAGGTCGGTAACGGCCTCGACGAGTCGGTCGAGATGGGCCCGGCCGTCAATAAGTCGCAGATGGAGACCGATCTTCAGTACATCGAGATCGGCAGGAACGAAGGCGCCAAGCTGCTCTGCGGCGGACATCGCTTGGACTCGGGCGACTACAAGTACGGATGGTTCGTCGAGCCGACCGTGTTCGGCGACGTGAACCGCAAGATGCGCATCGCGCAGGAGGAGATCTTCGGCCCCGTGGTCTCGATCATCCCCTGCAACGACCTCGACGACGCCATTGATATCGCCAACGACATCGAGTACGGCTTGTCGTCGGCCATCTACACCAAGAACGTGAACAACGCCTTCAAGGCCATGCGCGACCTGTACGCCGGCATCACCTACATCAACGCGCCCACCATCGGCGCCGAGGTGCACCTGCCCTTCGGCGGCACCAAGGCGACCGGCAACGGGCACCGCGAGGGCGGCATCGGCGCCATCGACTTCTACACCGAGTGGAAGTCGGTGTACGTGGATTACTCCGACAAGCTGCAGAAAGCGCAGATCGATCGGCCGGACTGAGTACTCGGTACTCAGTACCCAGAAGCCCCGCCGATTGGCGGGGCTCCCCTTTGTAACCTTTGTGTGACCTCTGTGCCCTCAGTGGTGAGGTTTTCCCCGGCCGCTTGTACAATCGTCTGTACTCATTGAGGCACTCATGGCTACCGCTTCCGTCCACGAGATCATCGCCGCCCTGCGCATGGAGAACGTGCGCTACGCCATCCGCGACCTGGCCGTGCTGGCCGACGAAGTCGCCCGCAAAGGCCACAAGATCCTCCCGCTGAACATCGGCGACCCGCTCAAGTTCGACTTCGCTACCCCGCCGCACATGATCGCGGCGGTCGAGAAGGCGATGCGCGACGGCCACAACGGCTACGCCCCATCGCTGGGCGTGGACGAAGCGCTGGTCTCGATCCGCAACGACGCCGAGCATCACGGTTTCAAGAACATCCAGAGCGTGTTCGTCACTGCCGGAGTGAGCGAAGCGGTCGAGGCTTGCCTTACCGCGCTGGTGAACCCCGGCGAAGATGTTCTCGCGCCCAGCCCCGAGTATCCCCTCTATTCCGCTGTGCTGGCTAAGCTCGATTCGCCGCCAAACCCCTATTTCCTCGATGAAGACAAGGGCTGGGAGCCCGACGTCGAGGAGATGGCCCGCAAGATCACCAAGCGCACGCGCGCCATCGTGGTGATCAATCCGAACAATCCGACCGGCGCGGTCTGTTCCCGCAAGACGCTGGAAGCCGTTGCGGACCTCGCCCGCAAGCACAACCTGGTCATCTTTGCCGACGAGATCTACGACAAGCTCATCCTCGACGACGACTGCAAGCACATCTCGCTGGCCACCCTCGCGCCCGACCTTCCGGTCATCACCTTCAGCGGGCTCTCAAAACCGTACCTAGCGCCCGGCTGGCGCGTGGGCTGGGGCATCGCGACCGGCGACGCGGCGGCGATCAAGCCCTACATCGAAGCCATCCACAAGCTGTTGCGCGCGCGCCTGTGCTCGAACCATCCCACGCAGTACGCCGTCAAGCCGGCGCTTGAGGGCCCGCAGACGCACGTGCCGGAGATGAATGCGAAATTGCGCCGCCGCCGCGACCTCACGGTGAAGTGGGCGAACTCGACCCCGCGCGTGAGCTGCGTCGCGCCCAAGGGGACTTTCTACGCCTATCCCAAGCTCGACATCCCCGACGATGATCTGGATTTCGTGAAGGACCTGCTGGTCCAGAAGCACGTGCTGGTCGTCCACGGCAGCGGCTTCGGCCAGAAGCCGGGGACCAAGCACTGCCGGGTCGTCTTCCTGCCCGATGAGCCGACGCTCACGCGTGCCTACCAGTCCATCGCGGACTTCCTGCGCGAGCGGTACGGCAACTAGGTTTCCCCCGCGCCATTGTCGTCCTCTGTGTTTAAATTGGCGCGTGGTTGACATCCACTGCCACATCCTCCCCGCGGTTGACGACGGCCCCAAGGACTGGGAAGTCTCGGCCGAGATGTGCCGCATCGCCGCCGCCGACGGAGTCACCCACATCGTGGCCACACCGCACGCCAACGACGAGTTCGTCTACGACCGCGCGGCGCTGCGTGCCAAACTGACCAAGCTCCAGACCATCGCCGGCGAGTGGCCCATGCTGACGCTGGGCTGCGACTTTCATTTTTCCTACGAGAACGTGAGCGCGGCGCTGGCCGACCCGACCCGATTCACTATCGGCAATTCCCAGTACCTGCTGGTCGAGTTCAGCGACTTTGCACTCTCCCTGCCGATGCGCGACGCGCTCGTGCGCCTGACAAGCGCCGGAGTGATCCCCATCGTGACTCATCCCGAGCGCAACCTGCTGATGCAGCGGGATACCGATCTCATCCTCAAGCTGCTGGAGCTAGGTTGTCTGGTGCAAGTGACGGCATCGTCGCTGACCGGCAAGTGGGGCGAATCGGCGCACAAGACCGCGTCGTGGCTGCTGGAGCACGATGCCGTGCATGTTCTGGCCAGCGATGGGCACGACCCGGTGCGGCGCCCGCCCGTGCTTTCTGCCGGACGCGAGGCCGCGGCGAAGCTCTGCGGTCAGGATGTGGCCCGCGCCCTGGTGGACGACAACCCGCGTGCCATTATCGGGGGCGAGGCGGTACCCTACTGGCCGCGGCCGACCAGCGCAAAACCCCGGCGCAGCCGCTCTCTGTGAGGCATTTCCGTTGGGACTGTGCTCTTGGGTGGTATCACGTTTGGGCGCCGGTGCTTCTCTAAGAAGCTTGTGCAGCACGCGCTGGTTCGCTCCCGAACGCCGCAATGGCGTCTTCTACCCGGTCATAGACGCGGATGATGTCCAGTAGACGGGTGATGCTCAGTGTTTGCAGCACCTTCTTGTTGCCGCGCGCCAGCTTCAATCCCCCGCCCGCTGCCGTGGCGGACGTGTACAAACCCACCAGGGTGCCGACACCTCCGCTGTCTATATCACGCACTTCGCCGAAGTCCAGCACAATGCGCGGGTTCTTCGTCAGGAGTTCCTTGACCTCGGTGCGCAGCAGCGTCGTCTCATCTCCGAAAACCAGCCGCCCCGCGCACTGAACGACGGTCACGTCCCGGAGCTTTCGGGCCTTCACTTCCAGAGCCATAACCACCCCCAACCGAACCTGTGTGCGGCACAGCGTATCTCTGTCAGGCCCTGAGCACAAGCGTGCGGGACCCTCGACCGGCCCGGAGCTTACAATGTGCGACGGCCGGGATCTTGAGGTCCCGGCGAGAGATAGGTCGGATAGGCTCCCATGGAAGCGTGGGGTGCACGGCAGTTGTTGATATCGATCCTGATGTCGTCCTTTGTGCTGATGACGCCCGCCGGGGCGCAGCAGAAGAGCAGCGCGCGCCCGCCGATCGAGAAGGCCGGCTCGGCTGCTTACTTCATTATCAGGAAGCCCGTTTCCACGTGGTCGTCGATCTCGCGGTTCCAGATGACTCTGGCGCGGAACCATTCCTGGAATTTGACCACCTGGTCGAGCGTGAAGCCTCTGTGATAGTGGCTTACGCTAAAACCGCTCTCGGTGACATTGATGAGTTGCGCCAGGATCCGGAGCGATGGGTTTTTCTCGTCGCGCAGCAACACGGTGCCTTGCGTGACTTGCCTCGCCACGCTGCGGCGATTTTTGGAGTCGTCTGCCATCGGGCGCAGGATAACATGGGCGGGGAAGGCGGTCGAAGCGGGGCGTTTCGCGTTCTCACAAGATGACGCCGCGGTTCATGCACGGCCGGTTCCCCGCGCCTCGATTTCTGTTTGGCCGCGTCCGCGAAGTGCGATATAAGAAAACCTCCCTCAGAAAACGTGAGTCGGTACGCTGCTCCGCGTTCCGATGCTCCGCCGATGGGATGGCAAAGAAACCACAGAAACCGAAGCGCAGGGCTCCCAAGCAGCCTGGACGAACCACCATCGCTGCGCGCCGTCGCGCCGAGCGACGCCCGACCACCGGCGAGGAACAACTTCGCGAGCTGCTCGAGAACGCCAACGACATCATCTACACCCAGGATCTGAACGGGAGCTTCACTTCGGTGAACAAGGCCGCCGAGCGCCTCACCGGCTACACGCGCGACGAGGCCCTGCGCATGAACATGGCGGACATCGTCGTCCCCGAGCACCGGGAGATGGCACGCTCCTATACCTTGCGCAAGCTCGCCGGCGAGGTCATCGACACGCCCTACGAAGTGGACATCCGGACCAAGAGCGGGAAGCGCCTGTCGGTCGAGGTCAGCACCCGGCTCATTCGGCAGGATGGTAAGCTCGTCGGGGTCCAGGGGACCGCCCGCGACATCACCGACCGCAAGCGCGCCGAGCAGGACCTGCGGGAGAGCGAATCCAAGTTCCGTGCGGTCACCGAGACCGCTGCCTCCGCCATTTTTATCATGCAGCGCGACCGCTACGTCTATGTGAACCCCGCCACCGAGCAGATCAGCGGCTACACGCGCGCGGAGCTCCTGGCCATGCCCTTCTGGAAATTGTGCGCTCCGGACGTGCGCGAGCAGGTGATCCAGCTCGCCGCGGCTCGCTTGCGCGGCGACGACGTTCCGGCGCGTTACGAACTCAAGATCGTCCGCAAAGACGGGCAGGAGCGCTGGCTCGATTTCACCCCGATCGAGATCCGGTTCCAGGGCGCACCCGCGATCCTCGCCACCGGCTTCGACGTCACCGAGCGCAAGCGCGCCGAGGAAGATCTGCTCATCCAGAAAGCGTACCTGGAGCAGCTTTTCGATAACGCACCGGAAGCCATCGCCCTGCTCGACACCGACCGCCGTGTCGTACGCGTCAACCGCGAATTTCGGCGGATGTTCGGCTTCACGGCCAGCGAGAGCGTCGGGCGGGACATCGCCATGATCGTGCCCGAGGACCGCCGCGCCGAATCCATCTTCATCCTCGACACCCTGAGCCGCGGGAACCCGGTGAACATCGAAACCACGCGCCGGCGCCGCGACGGATCGCCCGTGCGGGTCTCCATGCTGGCCACGCCGATCAGCGTGGGCGGCGGCCAGATCGCCATGTACCTCATCTTCCGCGACATCACCGAGCAGAAGCGTGCGGAGGAAGCGCTGCGCGAGAGCGAGAGCAAATTTCGCGCTGTGGCCGAGACGGCCGCCATCGCCATCTACATCCACGATGGCGTCAGGTTTCTCTACCTCAACCCCGCCAGTGAGCAGATCTCCGGCTACAGCCGCGCGGAACTCTTCGAGCTTGGGCCCTGGCACATGGTCCATCCCGAGTATATGAACCTGCTGCGCCGGCGCACTCTAGCCCGCCAGCGGGGTGACGATGTGCCCGCCCGCTACGAGTTTCCCATCATCGCCAAGTCGGGCGAGACGCGCTGGCTCGACTTCAGCGCCGGCGTCATCCAGTTCGAAGGACACCAGGCCATCCTCGCCACGGCCGTGGACATCACCAAGCGCAAGCGTGCCGAGGCCCTCCAGGCCGCGCTCTACCGCATCGCCGACACCGCGCGCCAGGCCGGCGAACTGGGTCAACTCTACTCCGCCATCCACCGCATCGTCGGCGAGCTCATGTACGCCGAGAACTTCTACATCGCGCTCTACGACGGCGAGACGCAACTGCTCAGCTTCCCCTACTTCGTGGACCAGGAGGACCCCACGCCGGCGCCCAAGCCGCTGGGCAAGGGCCTGACCGAGTACGTACTGCGCACCGGCGAACCCCTTCTGGCGACGCCGGAGAGATTCGACGAACTGGTCGCTCGCGGCGACGCCGAGACCATCGGCGCGCCCTCGCTCGATTGGCTGGGCGTTCCTCTCAAGCGGGGCGACCGCGCTTTCGGCGTTCTCGTGGTGCAGACCTACGAACCCAACGTGCGCTACGGCGAGAAGGAGAAGGAGATCCTCACTTTCGTCTCGCAGCACGTGGCCGGCGCCATCGAGCAGAAGCGTAGCGAGGATCGGCTGCGCGAATCCGAGTCGCGCTACCGCTCCCTGGTGCAAAGCGCCGTGTACGGCATCTATCGCTCCTCGGCCATCGAAGACCGTTTCCTGGACGTCAATCCCGCGCTGGTCTCCATGCTCGGCTACTCCTCCGCCGAGGAGCTGGTGGCGCTGAAGCTGTCACGCGACGTGTACTGGGAACCCGAAGAGCGCTTCCGCCAAGTCGACTTCTATCGCAAAAAGGAACGCACCGAGGGGGTGCAGGTGCGCTGGAAGAGGAAGGACGGCTCGCCCATTACCGTCCGCCTCAGCGGCCGCACCGTGCGCGATTCGCGCGGCGAGGCCCTGGCTTTCGAGATGATCGCCGAGGACATCACCGAGCGCGCCGCTCTCGAGCTCCAGCTCCTGCAGTCGCAGAAGATGGAGGCGGTGGGCCGCCTGGCCGGCGGTGTCGCCCACGATTTCAACAACCTGCTCACCGTCATCAAAGGCTATGGCGAGCTCATGCTCGAGGAACTCAAGCCCAACGACCCCATGCGCAGCGAGGTCGAGGAGATCCAGAAAGCCGCCGACCGCGCCGCCTCGCTCACCCGCCAGTTGCTCGCCTTCAGCCGCCGCCAGGTGCTGGCCCCTAAGATCATCGCCCTCAACAGCGTGGTCGCCAACATGGACAAGCTGCTGCGTCGCCTGCTCGGCGAAGACATCGAGTTCCACACCGTGCTCGATCCCAAGCTCGGCCGGGTCAAGGCCGATCCCGGGCAGGTCGAGCAGGTGATCATGAACCTGGCGGTCAACGCCCGCGACGCCATGCCCAGCGGCGGCAAGCTCACCATCGAGACCGCCAACCTCGATCTCGACACCTTCTATGCCCGCGAACACGTTACCGTCGCTGCCGGCCCCTACGCCATGCTGGCCGTCAGCGACACCGGCGCCGGCATGGACTCCGAGACCCAGTCGCACATCTTCGAGCCCTTCTTCACCACCAAGGAGATGGGCAAAGGCACGGGGCTCGGGCTCTCGACCGTGTACGGCATCGTCAAGCAGAGCGGCGGATACATCTGGGTGTATAGCGAACTGGGCCGCGGCACCACCTTCAAGGTGTACCTGCCACGGGTCGCCGAAGAAGCCGAGACCGCCGGCGCAGGCGGTCCTGAGCACGAGACCCACCGCGGCAGCGAGACCATCTTGCTGGTCGAGGACGAGGACGGCGTCCGCGCCCTCATCCGCCAGGTCCTTACCCGCAACGGCTACAGGGTGCTGGAGGCGCGCCACGGCGAAGAAGCAGTGATGCTCGCCGAGGGCCACAAGCACCCCATCCACCTGCTGCTCACCGACGTGGTGCTGGCCAAGATGTCCGGCCGGGAGCTGGCGCAGCGGCTGGCGCCGCAGCGCGCCGAGATGCAGGTGATTTACATGTCGGGCTACACCGACGAGGCCATCCTCCACCACGGCATGCTGACCCCGGGGACCAAGTTCCTCCAGAAGCCCTTCACCACCGACACCTTGATGCATACGGTGCGCGGAGTCCTCGACAGCGCCAAAGCCAAAGCAGCGCCAACCGGAAACTGACGCGCGCTTCCGGGGCGGGCAACGCTCGTCACCGGGCCCGCTAGAAAAAATTCTTGAGCAACTGGAGCACCCCGGCCCAGCCGGAGCCGTAGTCCTTGCGCGCGATGGGTTCCTGCGCCAGACCGCTGTGGGTCACGCGCACCCGGGTCCCGCTGGCGGTCGCCGACAGCTCCCAGCGCACCACGGTTCTTTGCTCGGAGTGCTCATGCCAGTTCGCAATCCAGCTCCAGACCAGCAGGCGCGGGGGATCGTACTCCAGGACCTCGCCGTGGGCTTCGAACTCCTGTTCGCGGTTGCGCCGGAGCTGCTCCCCCACCGCCCCGTGCTCGGCGCCCGCGACCGGTTTGCAGCGGAAGCGCCAGCGTCCGCCTGTCCGCGCCTCCATTTCGAACACCGACAACTCGACCGAAGGCTCCTTGCCCCACCAGGCGAAGAGCTGCTTCGGGTCGGTAAGCGCCTGGAACACGCGCTCCGGTGGCGCCGCGATCTCGATCTCGCGGGAGATCGCGTCCTGCTCTGGAGTCGCCTTCGCACTGCTCATTGCATCCTCCTGTAGCTTGATGGAAGGTTGGCCGCCCTCGCGGGCGGTTGGACTGTGCTATCTCTTTTTTCTCCGTTCCAGCTTCGCGTCGCGCGCAGTTTCGGACTCCACGAACGCCTTGAGGCCGGAGAGCCTGGCGTCCCAGAAGGTGCGGTACTGCTCCAGCCAGCGGTCCACCGCCTTCAGCGGCTCCGCATCGAGCTGGTAGAAACGATGACGTCCGCGGCGATGTTCGCGCACCAGGCCGGCACGCCGCAGAAGCCGCAGGTGCTTGGAAATCGCCGGGCGCGACACGGGGAACGATCGTGCGATCTCCCCCGCCGGCTGGCTGCCGCCGCGCAGCAGGTCGAGCACGGCCCGTCGCGTGGGGTCGGCGAGGACGTGGAACGCGGCATCGGGCGAATGCGTAACCGATCGGCTTCGCATAATGTGTAACCATACGGTTACGAAAATCCCTTGTCAAGAGGAAAGATTTCGCTCGCCAAACTGGCCCGAAGCAAACGCCGCGCTTGGTGCGCGGCTTGCTCGAATAGCGGATCGCTGGTTACTGGCGGAAGGCGGAGGGACCGCCCGCAGCGCCGGATTCCGGCACGCTTGCCGGTGGCGCGGTGGCGGTCGCGGCGGTCTGCGGATTGAGCAGGTTGTCCTGGCTGGGCCCGAGGCCGAGTTTGATCAGCGCCCGCGAATCCGGCAGCGACTTGGTCTGCCAGCCGTTGGCCGCCTGGTAGCGCGCCATGGCGTCCTTGGTGCGCTGGTCCCACTGGCCGCTGGGCTCGCCGTCGAGGTAATGCTCGCGGACCAGCGCCTGCTGGATCTGCCGCGCGCGTGGCTCGTCGATGGCGCGCTGCCCGCGCACCTTATTGGATTTCGCGTGCTTGGTCTTTGTTCTAGAGGAGTGCTTGGTCTTGCTGGAGGGATCCTGAGTGTTCTTATGGGTCTTGGCCGAAGCCAGGCTGGCGAACAGCACAAGCGTCGCCAGCAGCGCTGTTGAATTCTTGATCGTCCGGTTCCGGGAACTCAAATAGCACCTCAAACGATGGTCTCGCCAGACGAAGGACTCTGAAACCGTTCACGCCGGCAAGAGAGACTACTCTAGCCAGCGCTGCGGCATCATCCCATTTTTTGATGCCGCTGCGCCAGCGAAATGATCGCTTTTTCTGGTTACTTACGGGAGCGTCCCACTGAGGAAGATGGTGCCGGCATTGCGGCCTCTTCCTTGCCGGACCAGGAACGCCACGTCCTGCCCGCTCTTCAACTGCGCGGTGATCTTGCGGAAATCGTCCTCGCTGTTCACCGGATGGCGATTGATCTCCAGGATCACGTCGCCGCGGCTGAACCCGAGGTCATCCCCGAACGAGCCGGACTTGAGGTCGGAGACGATCACGCCCTTGCCCGCGGGAATGTCGAGACGGTCGGCCATCTCGGGCGAAACGGCGCGCACTGTCAGCCCCAGCTTGGCTTCGGTCGGCTGCGATTCTGCGCCGCCTTCCTCTTCCTCGCCCAGGCGCGAACTGAAGAGCTTGGCGCGGTCCGCGATGGTCACCGTGGCCGTGCCTTCCTTCCCGTTGCGCAGATACGTGAGCTTGGTCTTGGTACCGGGCTTGCGGCTGGCGATCTCGGAGACCAGATCGTCGCCGGACTTGATCTCCTTGCCGTCCACCGCGGTGATGGCGTCGCCCACTTTCAGGCCCGCCTGGTCGGCCGGGCTGCCCGCCGAGACCTCGGCGATGATGACGCCGCTCTTGACGCCGTACACGCGCTGCAGCGCCGGGTTGGGCTGCGCGTTGAACAGTACGCCGATGGAACCGCGCGTCACGCGATGCTCCGGCGCGATGAGCTGGTTATAGACGTTCACCACCGTGTTCGACGGCAGCGCAAAGCCCACCCCCTGGTATCCGCTGGATTGCGTGAAGATAGCCGTGTTGATGCCGATGACTTCCCCGTTCATGTTCACCAGCGGCCCGCCGGAGTTGCCGGGGTTGATGGCCGCGTCCGTCTGGATGAACGACTGGAATTGGCGCTGGGGAACGATGTTGCGTCCTTTTGCCGACACGATGCCGGCAGTCACGGTTTCTTCCAGGCCGAAGGGGCTGCCGATGGCCAGCACCCAGTCGCCCACCTGCATGGATTCCGAGTTGCCCAGCTTGGCCGCGGGCAACGGCCTCTTGGCCTCGATCTTGAGGACGGCGAGGTCGGTCTCCTTGTCGCTGCCGACCACTTTCGCGTCGTAGGTCACGCCCGGCGGATCATTCTGCAGCTGCACCCGGATGCGGTCGGCCTTGTCCACCACGTGCTCGTTGGTGACGATGTAGCCGTTGGGATCGACGATCACGCCGGAACCCAGGCTGCGCTCGCGGATTCCCTGGTCGCTGCCGCCCATGTCATCGCCACCGCCCTGGCCTCCGAAGAAGCGGTCAAAGAAGTCCTGGAACGGATCTTCCTGCCCTGGGCCCTGGGGCTGCCCGCGCCTCCGCGGGCGCGTGTGCGGGTTCGGCTTCAGCGTGGATTCGGTATTGATGTTGACCACGCTGGGTTCCAGCTGCTTGGCAATGGTGGAGAACGCCGAGCTGAGTTGCTGCGGCGCCGGCACCTGCAACTGTGTCGCGTCCCCGCCGAGACCCTTGTTCTCCTTGCCCTTGACCCCGTGCGTGAGCACGGTGCCGATCAATATCCCGACTGCCAGCGTGGCCACCACCAGCAGTGTGGAGGCGATTCCCCGAGACTTGAAACGATCAAACCAGCCGCTTGAACGCGGATCCATTACTTTCCCTCCGGCAAAGACACCAACCCATCATTATACCCACTCGATGGAACCCGTCTTGCGTAGGTGTGTTGCTGGACTGGTCTCACTATGTATGTGGAGCCTTTGGTAATTGGATTAGACGCAGATGGGGAAGGATTCGTTATCCGGAACTAGGCATTTCCCTCTTCGGAACCAATCACCTCTGGCCCCAGTTCCGCCTTCATCTCTTCTGCTGTGCCCTTCAACTCCGCCACCAGGATCCCGGCCAGGATCAGCACCGCGCCTCCAGTGGCGCGGTACCCCAGCCGCTCGTGCAGGACGATGAAACTGGTCATCCAAGCGAAAACCTGCTCCATGAGAAAGATGAGCGCGGTGTGAGTGGGAGGCAGGAACTGCTGCGCCCAGGCCTGGATGGTGAATGCCGCGGCCGTACACAGCAGGCCGGTGACCAGGATGGCGGCGATCACGCGCGGCGACCAGACGATCGCGGGCCGTTCCATCAACGGAGCGGTGGCGGTCATCAGGGTGGCTGCGGCCACGATCTGGAGCGGGCCGATGTGCTCGAAGCGGTGGTGCATCATGACCCTTCCGACGACGATGATCTGGAAGCCGAAGACCACGGCGCAGCCCAGGGTAAGCAGGTCGCCGCGATTGATGGCCGAGAATCCGAAGGCGCTGCCAGCGGCGGGAACCGTCAGAAGGTAAAGACCGACCATGGAGAGGGCCACGCCCAGCGCTGTCCGGCGGTTCACCGTGCGGCGCCAGAACAAGGCAAGAAAAACCGGCACCAGGACGATGGAGACGCCGGTCACGAACGCCGACTTCGACGGCGTGGTGTACACCAAGCCTCTGGTCTGGAATGAATATCCCGCCCACAGCAGCGCACCGAGCAGGGCACTCACCTTCAGCGTCTGCACCGGCACTTTTTTCAAGTGGCTGCGGTAGATCAAGACCAGCGCGACCGCGCCCACGATCATGCGTATGGCGTTGAAAGTGAGCGGCGTGACCTGGCGCAGCGCGTCCTTGATCTGCACGAAGGTCGCTCCCCAGAAGAACGTCGCCAGCAGGAGCAGCAGATGGGCTTTGGCGGAGCGGGACACGGGAGGAGATTACCAGAGGCCGGAGGACATGGCTCCTGGGCACGGCAAGGTATAATCCCGCGCACTTCATGGACCGCACCTCCTCACCTCGGACGATCACGGGATCGGACCGCGAACTGGAGATCTACCAGCTCGGCTTGACGGGACAGCAGCCCGCCACCCCGGTTTCCCTGGCGCGGCTGGAGCAGAAAGCGAAAGAGCTGTTGAAGCCCGAAGCCTACGACTACGTCGCGGGCGCCGCCGGCGGTGAGCTCACGGCCCGCGCCAACCTGGAGGCCTTCTATCGCTGGCGCATCGTTCCGCGCATGCTGCGCAACGTCTCCCAGCGCGACCTTTCGGTGAAAGTGCTGGGGCTCAAGCTTCCCGGCCCGGTCCTGCTCGGCCCGGTCGGAGTGCAGGGCATCGTGCATCGCGACGCGGAGGTAGCCAGCGGACGAGCGGCTGCGTCGCTGGGGGTCCCGTTCGTGCTCAGCACGGTGTCGTCGCGCTCCATCGAGGAGGTGGCGCAGGCGATGGGATCCGGCGCGCGCTGGTTCCAGCTCTACTGGGGCAAGGACCAAGAGCTGACGGCCAGCATGGTGAAGCGCGCGGAGAACTCCGGCTACGGCGCGGTCGTGGTCACGCTCGATACCTCGATGCTGGCCTGGCGCGAGCGCGACCTCGGATATCCCTACCTGCCCTTCCTGCTCGGCCAGGGGCTGGCCAACTACTTCACCGACCCGGTGTTCCGCGCGCACCTGCCCAAGACGCCGGAGGAAGACCCCGCGGCCGCGATCCGTCTGTGGGGCGCGCTGTTCTCCAACACCAACCTCACCTGGCAGCACCTGCACCAGCTGCGCGAGTACACGCGCCTGCCCATCCTGCTCAAGGGAATCCTGCATCCGGACGACGCTCGGAAAGCGCTGGAGCACGGCGCCGACGGCATCCTGGTTTCCAACCACGGCGGGCGCCAGGTCGACGGCGCCATCGCCGCACTCGACGCCCTGCCTGGGGTCGTCAAGGCGGCCGGGGACCGCGTGCCGGTGCTGTTCGACAGCGGCATCCGCCGCGGCGCCGACGTCGTGAAGGCCATGGCCCTGGGCGCAAGCGCGGTGCTCATCGCCCGGCCCTACATCTGGGGGCTGGCCGTCGCCGGAGAACAGGGCGTGCGCGAGGTCCTGCTCAACCTGCTCGCCGACACCGACCTCACGCTGGCGCTGAGCGGGCACACCTCGTTCGAAGAACTGGACGCAACCGCCCTGGCACCAGCCGGCTATTGAGGCCGAAGCCGCGCACCAGGCCCCCGGTTGAGTTACACTTCACCGATTCCTCCTCGTGGGCAGGACCAGCAATGCTGTCGACACTGCGATGGGTTCCTGGACGTGCGGTTCTGGCCGTGCTGCTGTTGGTGTCGCCAGCCTTGTCGGTCAGCAAGTCCCCGCCCAACCTCTCCGGCGTCTGGAAGCTCGATCGGGACTTGACCACGGCGCGGTACGTGAAGGACGACACTCTGGTCGTCCAACAGACGAAAGCGCGGGTCAAGTTCATCTACCACAGCGGCGACAGGGTCACCGGGACGGACGTCTTCGTCACCGACGGCAAGGAGCAGGACCGCTACACCACGAGGATCGAGCGAGCGTACTACCGGGCGCGCTGGAAAGCGGACAAACTCGTGGTTGTCACCCAGCACGTCCTCGATGCCCTCGGATATCAAACCTACAAGGAGACCGATAGCTGGGTGCTTGACAAGGACGGCAAGACGCTGACCGAGAAGCTCTCGGACGGCAACGTCGCGGTCTACTACTGGCAAGCTCCCGCTCCGAAAGATCCCTGGGAGGTGACGAAGGAATTTCACGCGGTCGCCGTCTACTCCCAGGACCCGGGTCCCGTCCCGGATGCTGAGTGCCAGATCGATCTAAGCGGGACAATCAAGAGCAGCTTGCTGGGGACCGGCACATTTCGATTGTGTCTGGCGCGCGAGAGCGATCCGCCGGGCGCAGCGCGGGCAGACTGCCGCCCTCTCCGCGGGACCCTGGGCATCACCAAGGGCGACGGACTCAGCAGCTTCGTCCTGAAGGTGTCCGGCCAGTTTTGCCCCGGCGAGCGAAACTTCCTCGGCAGTTATGAAGTGGATGCGAACAGGATCTCGGGAGAATTCAACAACCGCCTGACGGGCGGCTCCGGCACCGTGCAGTTCAGCGAATCCACCGAAACGGTCGTGCTGTACGGCGTGCTGCTGTACGAGTGAGAAGCGTCCCACCGGCCCCGCCACCCCGAGGTCCGCGGCCCCTGCGCTCCGGACACACTCGGCGTTCCTCCCGCCGGCGCGGGCGGCCGGTGAAAAAACTGTGCGAATGGGGACTTAGGTTGTGCTTGCTGCGCGCGAGTCGGCGTAGATGGTTGCGGCGGCTTCCGCGAACTCGTCGCGGGCTTCCAGCCTGCTCATCTCGACCTTCACAAACAACCACATCCAGAGCCGGTTGACGACTGCGAAACCAGCTGTAACCAGAATGAACCAGATGATTGCTTCAAACAATTGACACCACCACTGAAATGATTAGGAAGCTTGCGGCCCCAAATTCATTCTAGGCGGCGCCGGCGCCTCTCTGTGTGACGGCGGACACATTGTCGTGTGACGAATCTCCGCGGTGCCGCCGCGCCGCGCTGGTCAGCGCGCCGGGAAGACTCGCATGCCGCCCACGTAGCTCTCCCGCACCCGCGTCTTGAGGAGCTCTTCCGGCGGGACTTGGGTGATGTCGCGGTCGAGGACGATGAAATCGGCCAGCATCCCCGGCGTCAGCGTGCCCTTGTCGCGCTCGGCGAAATCGGCATAGGCGGAGCCGGAGGTATAGGCGGCGATCGCTTCGTCGATGGTCAGCCCCTGCTCGGGATAGTAGCTTTGCCTGCCGTCCTCGCTCTTGCGCGTGACCGCCGCGTACAGGCCGCGGAAGGGATTCATGGGCTCCACTGCGAAATCAGTGCCGAACGCCAGGCGCACACCTTGGGAGAGGAACGAGCGCCAGGGATAGGAACTCTTCGCGCGCTCCGGCCCGAGGCGCGATTCCGCCCAGCGCATGTCGGTCAGCAGGTGGCAGGGTTGAACGGAGGCGATGACTCCGAGCTGGGCGAACTCTGAGATCTGCGAGAGATCGATGACCTGCGCGTGCTCGATGCGGAGCCGCAGCTGGTTCCCACTCCGCTTCTCGGGCAAGTTCTGGTTGCGCCAGTTGAAGCGCAGCTCCGCCTGGGCAAAGGCATCGAGCGCCATTTGCGCCGCACGGTCGCCGATGGCGTGGAACCCGACCTGGAACCCCGCGTTCACACGCTCCACCGTCATCTGATTGAGCGTCTCCTGGTCGATGCGGGTGATGCCGGAGTTCTTCGGGTCGTCGCTGTACGGCGCCAGCAGCGCCGCCGAGCGCGAACCCAGCGATCCATCCAGATAGGCCTTCAGCATGCCGGTGTGCAACCAGGCGTCATCCTGGGGATGGTGCCCGCGGGCTTTGGTCAGCACGTCGAGCGGGGCGCGGAACGGCAGCCAGCGCGTGATGCGGACGGTCAGCTTGCCCTCACGTTTCAAGTCCTCGTAGATGAGGAAGTCGTCCCACTCGGCGGGGTCTTCTTCCACCGTGATGCTGTCCTGCACGGAAGTGAGGCCCCACTCGCGCGCTTCCTCCATCGCCCGCTCGATGCCGCGGCGGCGCTGGGCCGGCGACGGCTTGGGGAGCTTGGCGATGAACTCATCGCGTGCCGCCTCGCGGATGATGCCGGTGAGTTCGCCGTTCTCGTTGCGATCGTACTTGCCACCCGGCGGGTCAGGCGTCTGTTTGGTGACGCCGTGCGCCTTCAGGGCCGCCGAATTCACGATGGCGATGTGCCCATCGACGCGTTGAAACAGCGCTGGGTGGCCGCCCGTGATTTCGTCGAGGTCCTGGCGCGTGGGCAGATTCTGCGACGTCCAAAGCGTCTGGTCCCAGCCGCGTCCCACGAGCCACTCGCCGGGACCGTAATGCTTCGCCGCTTCGGCGATACGCTGCTTCATCTCCTCCAGCGACTTGACGCCGATGAGGTTCACGCGCGTCTTCTCCAGCCCTCCGGCGGCAAAATGCAGGTGCGCGTCGTTGAAGCCGGGCATGACGAATCGGCCGCCGAGGTCGACGACTATTGTCTTGTTCCCTTTGAGTGCTTTGATCTCCGAGTCCGTGCCGACCGACAGGATCCGGTCGCCGCTCACTGCCATCGCCTGCACTCGGGAAATCTCCGTGTTGGGCTTGGGAGCGTCGGCGCGGACACCCGTGTAGATGTTGCCGTTCACGTAGATCGTGTCCGGCGCCAGCTTTTCTTTTTGTGCCAACGCGCTCAAGGTGAATGCAAGAACGACAAAAGGAAGAGTCCTCATCCCTTCTCCGCATCAGGCAGGCCGGCCAGGGTGAGCACGGCCAGCAGGATCCTCTTGAGCCCCAGTTCACGGTGCGCCGGGTCGTACCACTCGTGGACGGTGTGGGCTCCACCGCCGCTGCCGCCCGCGCCGGTGCTGATCGCCTCTTTGTGCAGCGACATGGGAATGTTGGCATCGGTGGAGGCGCGGTGCTGGCGCGTGATATTGCCCAGATGCTGATCCACGGCCCGCATCACCTGGAGGATGTAGGCGTCCGGGTCGAGCTCGGCCGCGGGGCGGTTGCCGATCAGCTTGATCTCGTAGCTGACATGGTCGCGATGGTCGTGGGTTTGGGCGTGCGCCTCGGCGATGGACCAGGCGACGGCCTCGCGCAGCGCGCGCTCCACCTGGTCGATGTTTCCGTCCAGCGCCGAGCGGATGTCCACGCGCATCGAGGCGCTCTCCGGGATGGAGTTCACCGAGCTGCCGCCGCCGATCACGCCCACGTTGCAGGAGGTCTTGGGCTCGGCGGGCAGCGGGGTCTGGGTCAGCTTGACGATGGCGCGTGCCAGCACGGCGATGGGATTGGGCATGCCGAAGTCGCTCCACGAGTGCCCGCCCGGGCCGTGGATGGTGACCTCGAAACGCCGGCTGCCCAGGCCCTGGGTGACGATGGTGTCGGTGGCGGCGCCGTCGAGCACCACGGTGTAGCCGATGGCGTCCTTCCAGCGCGGGTGGGAGAAGATGTGCCGCATCCCCCGCAGGTCTCCCTCGCCCTCCTCGCCCACGTTGCCGATGAAGAGCACGCCCGCCGCGTGCGGCACGCCGGTGGCCTGCATCGCCGAAGCCAACGCCATCAGGCCGGTCACGCCCGCGCCGTTGTCGGAGATGCCGGGGCCGAAGAGACGCTCGCCCTCGCGCCGCACGTTCAGCAGCGTGGTGGCGGGAAAGACGGTGTCGATGTGGGCCGTGACCGCCACCAGCGGCCGCACCGCGTCGCTGCCCGGCAGCAGGCCGAAGACATTGCCCACCTCGTCCACATGGACGTCGTCGAGCCCGATCTCGGCAAAACGCGCGCGCAGCCACTCGCCCCGGGCCTCCTCGCCGAAGGGAGGCGCCGGGATGCGCACCAGTTCCAACTGGCGGTCGCGCAGTTCGTTCTCATGCGTGCGGAACCAGCCGAAGGCGGCGTGGACGGGGGGCAGCGCCGCAACCCGCTGCACCTGCTGGCGCACCGTCGGAGCGACCACCGATTCGGTGTTGGGGATGGAAGGCATGGCAAAACAGAATGATACGTGGGGACGGTCGCCGGTCGCTAGTCGTTAGTCGCTGGCAAGCGACTTGCGACCAGAAGCTAGCGGCTAGAATTTCGTCATGTGGATCTCGGTGCCGTTCTTCTCCCAGTGCACCTTGTCGAGCAGGGCCCTGATCATGTGCAGGCCGCGGCCATGGTCCGAGAGGAGGCCGTCGGCGGACACGGGATTGGGGACGGAGGCCGGATCGAACCCTGTCCCGGGATCCCGCACCACGATCTTCATGCCCCTCCTTTCGCCGCAGGAGAGCGTGAGGTGGACTTTCTTGCCGGGATCCTTCCGCGCGCCGTAACGGACGGCGTTGGCCAGCGCCTCCTGGAGCGCGAGCGCGATCTCCGCCTCGTGCCCGGGAACGACTCCGCGCTCGATCAGGATATCGGTGACCCGCTGCACGAGCGGAGCGATGGCTTCCACGTCGCCGGGAATGGTTTCTTCCAGGCAGATGCGGAAGTCCTGTTCGGGGGCGGGGCCTGATTTCCTGTCACCTGACATTCGGCAGATTGTAGTGCGCTAGTCGCTGCTGCTGACAGCAGAATTCTGACAGCACTCGAGAATTTCGGTGTCGGTCAAGGTCCGGTCGGAAGCCTTGGCGCGGCGGTAGATGCGCTCCACCACCTCGTCGGTCGCGGGCATTCCGCGCCGCTCCAGCCAGTAAAGGATGTTCGACTTGCCGCTCATCGGGCCGATGTCGATCACCTGCTCCATGCCGAAAAAGTGCGCCGGGACTCCGGAGTAGACCGTGTCGGCCAGTTCGCGGTCGTTCTTCTTGAGCGCCTTGATGACCGCGGCGGCGTGCACGCCGGTGGCGGTGCGGAAGGCATCTTCGCCCACGACCGGATAATTCTTGGGGATGGGGATGCGGGTGGCGCGGGCCACGGCCTCGCAATAGTCCTTCAGCCGGGTGAGGTCCTGGTGGACCCAGGGCTCCACGCCCATCAGCTTCAGGTTCACCAGCATCAGGTCCATCTGGGTGTTGCCGACGCGCTCGCCGATTCCGTTGGCGCAGGCGTGGACGCAGTCCGCCCCGGCCGCCAGTGCCGCCATCGAGTTGGCCACGGCCAGCCCTCGGTCGCAGTGCCCGTGCCAGTCCACCCGGATCTTCTCCCCCGACGGCTTCACCACTTCGTCGATCACGAATTTCACCAGCGCGAAGACGCCCGTCGGAGTGGCGTGCCCGCAGGTGTCGCAGATCACGATGGCGCGCGCACCGTGGCTGATGGCGGCCGAGTACAGGCGCTTGACGGTCTCGGGATCGCAGCGCGTCGTGTCCTCGGTGACGTACATCACTTCGAGCCCGAGCGAGCGGGCGTACTTCACCGCCTTTTCCGTGGTATGGAGCAGGAAGTCGTCGGTCCAACCCTCGGTGTAGCGGCGGATGGGACTGGAACCGAGGAAGGTGGCGGCCTCGATGGCCAGCCCCGTGCGTTGCACGATGTCGGCGATGGGGCGGATGTCGTTCTCGTGGGTGCGCGCGGCGCAGTTGCCCTGGATCTTCATTTTGTTGTTCACGATCTCGCGCGCCAACGCCTCGACGCTCTCCACCGCGCGCGGGCCCGCGCCCGGCAGCCCGAGGTCGAGCGCATTGATGCCCAGTCCCTCCATCAGGTGGAGGATCTCGATCTTTTCCGGGAGCGAGGGATCGCGCACCGAGGGCGATTGCAGGCCGTCGCGCAGCGACTCGTCGTTCAGCAACACCCGCCCGGCCGCGGGATAGAACAACCCGCCGTGGACCGTGTTCCAGTCGTAGATCAGCTTTTCGCGATCCAAAGATCCCCCACGTCAGAACGGATGCCGAACCGCAGTGCTCGGCACCCTTATCCCTTCGGCGCTGCGTCCTTGGCTGCCTGGTCTTTCGCCGCCGCAGCCGGTGCCGCCGGCTTCTCGCCTTCCGCCTTGGGCGGCAGCGTCAGCCCGAAGACGGAGACCTGCCCCTGGCCGGCGACGTTAAGCCCGCGCGGATCGTCCGCATTCGGCAGGTAAAGCGTCTTGCAGAACTCGCAGCGGTAGATCTCTCCGTTCGATCCGAGGGCCGTGGCGACATCGCCGCACTGCTGCTCCTTGACGTCGGCCATGTAGAACCAGCGCTTCAGGTGCCCCCCGCATAGCTTGCCCTTCTCGTCCTTCTCGTTGCAGGCGCGCTGCCCAGGCTTCTTGGTCTTGAGCTTGTGGTTGGGAAGTTGCTGTTGGATCTCGGCTTGGTTCATGGAGATGGCGCCCACTCGGTTCCTCGCTGCTGACGGGATGGCTTAACCTTGCATTTTATAGTAGGGCGCAAGAGCGAGCGACAAGAACCGCTACAGTCGCCCTTTGCGGAAGAATGCGCCCATCGAGCGCAGGCCGCCGGTGAGCCGCCGCGGGCCGCGGGCGAACAGGAAGTCCACGAAGCCCTGCATCTGGCGCGCAAACTCCGCACCGTAGCCGAACCACCAGACCTTGCGCATGCCGGGAACGAGGTCGGAATCCACGTATTTCAGCCGCACCATCTCCTCCAGGCCGAAGCGCCCGTGGCTGCGGCCGATGCCGCTGGCCTTCACCCCTCCGTGCGGCGCCTCGCTGATGCCGAAGCAGGTCAGGACGTCGTTCACCATGACCGTGCCCGCCTGTAGCCGTCGGGCGAGCGCCTCCCCGCGGCCGCGGTGCGAGGTCCATATGCTCGCCGACAGTCCGAACTCGGAGTCGTTGGCCAGGTGGACCGCTTCCTCCTCCGTGTCGAAGGACATCACCGGCAGCACCGGGCCGAAGGTCTCTTCGCGCATGATGCGCATCGTGTGGTCCACATCGGCCAGCACGGTGGGCGCATAAAAATTTGGACCGAGATCGATTCGGCGCTGTCCGCCGGCCAGCACGCGCGCGCCGCGCGACCGAGCCTCCTCGACGTGCGATTCGACCATCTCCAGCTGCCGCTGATGGATGAGCGGGCCGACGTCGGTCTGCGGGTCCAGACCCTTGCCCACGCGAAGCCGTTGCGTCTTGGCGACGCAGGCTTCCAGGAACTTGTCGTAAAGGCTGCGGTGCACGTAGCAGCGCTCGACCGAAAGGCATGCCTGCCCGCAGTTCACAAAGGCGCCCCAGACGGCGGCGCTGGAGGCTACGTCGAGATCGGCATCGTCGAGCACGATCATGGGGTCTTTGCCGCCGAGTTCAAGCACCACGGGCAGCAGCCGCGCTGCCGCCGCCTGGGCCACTCGCTTTCCGGTCGGGACGCTGCCCGTGAACACCAGCTTGTCGATCGCCGACCCGGTCAGCGCCGCGCCCGCCGGTCCTTCGCCGACCACGACCTGAAATACATCCTGGGGCACGCCTGCGGCTGCCAGCAGCTTGCCCAGCTCGAGCGCGCTGAGCGGAGTGAACTCCGAGGGTTTCAGGACGACGGCGTTTCCTGCCACCAGCGCGGCCAGCGACTCGGTCGCAGGGATCGAGAACGGATAATTCCACGGCGAGATGATGCCGACCACCCCGTGCGGCTCGCGCCGCAGCCATCCGCGCTTGGCCTTCATGATCGGGTTGGCGTGCGGGACCGGCTGGTCGTGCAGCAGTGCGTGGGCGTTCTCGATGAAGAACCGGGCCGCGTCGAGCACCACCAGCACTTCCGTGAGCAGCGCCTCGGTGACCGGCTTGCCGGCTTCGCGCGTGATCAGCTCGGCGACCGCGTCTTTTGTCTCGTAGAGCCGGCGCTGGAAGCTCTTCAGGATCTCGACGCGCCGCCGCACATCCAGTTCCGCCCACGCCGGCTGCGCCGCGGCCGCCCGCTCCACCGCAGTGCGGACATCGTCCGGTGTTGCGCAGTCGAGTTCGCTCAGCAATGCGCCGCTCGCGGGGTCGTGGACCGCGATGCGCGGAGCGGTGACCTGGACTTCCGTCGCCATCAATACTCCACCGAAACCAGATAGAGCCCGTTCGCCGGAGCCGTCGGCCCCGCGGCGGAGCGGTCTTTGGCTTCCAGGATCGTGCGGAATGCCGCGGTGTCCAGCGAGTTCTTGCCCACCAGCAGGAATGTCCCCACCAGGTTGCGCACCATGTGGTGCAGGAACCCGTTGCCGCGCACTAGGTACACGAGCTCGTCCCCGTGGCGCCGCTCCCAGCGCGAGAACGAGACGTTTCGCACCTTGGACTTCTCTTCGTCTTCACAGCACTTCTCCGGGTCGACGGCGGCGAAGGAAGTGAAATCGTGTTCGCCGGTCACCAGATTGGCGGCGGCCATCATCGCCGGCTCGTCGAGCGGGTAGGGGTGATGGTAGACGTAGCGCGCCAGGAAGGGTGGGCAGATGTCGCCGCGATAGATGCGGTAGCGATAAGTCTTGGCCTTCGCCGACTTACGCGCATGGAAATCCTCGGGCGCATCTTCCACTGTGCGCACGCGGATGCCGGGCGGCAAGACGTCGTTAAGCGCGGTCACCAGGTTGGCGGCCGGGATCGGCGAGTCGATGGCGCAACTGGCCACCTGGGCCAGCGCATGCACGCCGGCGTCGGTGCGCCCCGAGCCCTGCGCCAGCACCTGCGTGCCGGTGACCCGCGCGATGGCATCCGACAGCGCGCCCTGCACCGTAGGCTTGTCCGGCTGCACCTGCCAGCCGAAGAAATCGGCGCCGTCGTAGGCGAGAGTGATCTTCAGGTTTCGGGTCACGGGGTGGCCGCGCAGCATTCGCGCAACTTTCGAAGCTGCCGCTCGTTTATACTATCCCACTTCCGTCTAGCGTCGTATCGGGCGCGTCTGCGGTCGGGGCGCGCAAATAGATGAAACATCCGGGATGCGGTTTGCGTATTTACGGGGTGACGAATCGGTCCCAGATCAGTCTTACTGCAAGTCAGCCCTGATTTTGTGGAGAGAAGCATGCGTCCGTCGCGATTTTCCTGTGTGCGTCTGCTGGCCCTGCTGCTGTTGGCTACCGGCCTGGCCGGGGCGCAAACCGTGGATTTTTCCAAGTCGGTCTCACAGTTCCCCAACGTGCTGGGACCCTACATCCCGCGCAAGGTCCAGCAGCCGGTGTTCAGCAATACGCCGCGCATCGACCAGTTGACCAGGAACGGCCAGTTGATGCTCTCCCTGAACGATGCCATCGCGCTCGCGCTGGAGAACAACCTCGACCTGGCCATCGCCCGCTATAACCTGTCCATCGCAGACACCGATATTCTGCGCGCCAAGTCCGGCGGGAGCATCCGCGGTGTCGCCACCGGCGTGGTCCAGGGTACCCCGGGCGGAGGTGTCCAGGGGTTTGGCAGCGGCGCTCCGGGCGCTGGAGCGGGAGGCACGACCACGGCGGCGGGAGGGGCCGGGACCGGCGCAGCGGGCCAGGTGCTGACCACCACCGGCGTCGGAGCTCCGGTGTCCTCCTACGACCCCATCCTGAGCGCCAACCTGAATATCGAGCATCAGTCCATCCCCTTGAGCAGCTCCTTCGTCACCGGCACCAGCAGCCTGCAACAGAATCTCGGCAACGCCAATTTCAACTACTTCCAGGCGTTCGGCAGCGGCACGAGCATGAATGTGGCCTTCAACAACCAGCGCATTGCGACGAACAACAGCCGCTCCCTGGTCGATCCCAGTGTCAGCAGCGGATTTCGCCTGACCGTGCAGCAGCACTTGCTCTCAGGCTTCGGGTTCCTGCCCAACTTGCGCTTCATCCGCATCGCCAAGAACAACCGCGAGATCTCCGACGTTTCCTTCCGCCTCCAGGTCATCACCACCGTCACCCAGATCCAGAACATTTACTGGGACCTGGTGAACGCCTACGAAGATATGAAAGCCAAGGAACGCTCTCTGGCGCTGGCGCAGAAGACGCTGGGCGACAACAAGAAACAGGTGGAGATCGGGACGCTGGCGCCCATCGAGATCACGCGCGCCGAATCCGAGGTTTCGACCCGCGAAGGCGATCTCATCGTGGCCCAGACCACCCTGCAACTCCAGCAGTTGCTGATGAAGAACGCGATCTCGCGCAATCTGAGCGACCCCACGCTGGCCGCCGCGCCCGTGATCCCCACCGACATCATGACGTTGCCGGCGCAGGAGCCGGTGGTGCCTGTCCAGGACTTAGTGGCGGACGCTGTGAGTCATCGCGCGGAGCTGGCCCAGTCCCGCATCGACTTGACCAACCGCGACATCAACAAGAAGTCTGCCGCCAACGCCCTGCTGCCGACCCTGGACCTGGTCGCTTTCTACGGCAACTCGGGCCTGGCCGGCGCACAGAACGTCAATTACTTCGACACCTGTCCGCCGGCGCCGGTTACACCCGGCTGCGTGCCCCCGGGGTCGATCGCGACCACGGGCTTCTACGACGCCTTTCACCAGACCTTGCATCACACCTTCCCCGACTACTCTGTCGGCTTTAACGTGACCATCCCCATCCGCAACCGCTCCGCGCAGGCCGACCAGGTGCGCTCGGAGCTGGAATACCGCCAGGCGCAGATGCGCTTGCAGCAGCTCCAGAACCAGATCGTCATCGAGGTGCGCAACGCGCAGTTCTCGGTGCAGCAGAACCGGGCGCGCGCGGCCGCGGCGCAAGAGGCGCGCCGCCTCGCCCAGGAGAGCCTCGGGGCCGAGCAGAAGAAATACGCCCTCGGCGCTTCGACCAACACCCTGGTCCTGCAGGCGCAGCGTGACCTGGCCACCGCGGAATCGAATCTGGTGCAGGCCATGTCGGCCTACGAAAAAGCGCGCGTCGAACTGGACCGCGCTACCGGACGCACGCTGTTGAGCACCGGCATCTCCATGGACGACGCCGAGAGCGGCACCGTGACCAAGCCGCCGGTGGTGCAGGGTGTGACCCCGCGCTCCGACATCTCTGTCCAGCCCGCCCCGCAGCCGAATCCGCAGACCGGGACGGAACCGCCGAAGTAGCCGGCAGCGGTCGGTAGTGAGCTTCGGCCCGCGTAACCGCGGGCCTTTCTTTTGCCCGCGACGTACGACGCACGACCTTCCTGGCTACCAGCTACTAGCTACCAGCTCCTACCGGCTGCTATCCTCCGCCCATGACGCTCTCCGTCTGCTACATCACGTTGAACGAAGAGGCGAACCTGCCGCGCACCCTGGAGAGCGTCCGCTGGGCCGACGAGATCATCATCGTGGACAACGGTTCCACCGACCGCACCCTGGAGATCGCCCGCAGCTTCGGCGCCAAGGTCTTCACCGAACCGTGGAAGGGCTACGCGGGACAAAGGAACTCCGCCCACGATAAGGCGACGAGTGACTGGATCCTGAGCCTGGGCGCCGACGAGGAGGTCAGCCCGGAGCTGGCCGGCGAGCTGCGCTCGTTCCTGAAGTCGGCGCCGCAAGACGGCAACCTCGGCTACGAAGTCCCGCGCAAGAACATCATCTTCGGACGCTGGCTGCGCTGGGGCGGCAACTGGCCCGATTACGGCCTGCGCCTCTTCCGCCGCGGCCAAGGTCGCGTGATGGACCGCGCTGTGCACGAGACCGTGCACGTCGACGGCCCGGTCGGCCGCCTGCGTGGCGCGCTCATCCACCATGCCTATCCCACCATCGCCAGCTTCACCGCCCACATGGAGCGCTACTCGACCCTCTCCGCCGAAGTCATCGTCCGCGAGCGCAAGCAGACCTGGTTCTGGTTCGATGTCTGGCTGCGCCCGGTGATCGCCTTCAAGTGGGATTACTTCTTCCGCCTGGGTTTTCTGGACGGCCGCGAGGGATTTCTCTTTCACCTCTACCACGCGCTGTACGTGAGCTGGAAGTACGCCAAGGCCTGGGAACTCACCCGCAACTCGCGGAACTCCTAACCAATCCCGTCCGTACCAGTCCAACAGGTATGAAACGCCTCCTGATGGCTTGCCTCCTGCTTGCCGCGACGGCCGTTGCCGCCGACGACACTCGCGTCCAATTCACCCTCGACACCTCCGAAGCCGAGGCCGTCCTGGCCATCGTGGAGATGCGTGCCGCTGGCAAGCCGGTCCCCGACGCCGATTGGCAGCGCCTCTTCATCGCCGAGCCATACGTGCGCCTGAAGAAGCGCGAAGCCTCCCTGCACCGCGACTTCACCGACGACGACTTCAAGAACTTCGTTCTTTCCGAGGATGTCTCCAAGCGCGCGCCCGAGCTTTGGCACACGCTCGAGGCGTGGAAAAAGGCTGACCTGCGCGCGATCGCGCTGCGCATCATTCCCTACCTGCCGCCGGACGCGCGGGTGAAGGCCAAGGTCTATCCCGTCATCAAGCCGAAGACGAACAGCTTTGTATTCGAAGTCACGACCGATCCGGCCATCTTCCTCTACCTCGACCCGGAGGAGAGCCAATCGGAGTTCGAGAACATCGTCGCCCATGAGAGCCATCACATCGGCTATTCCGACGCCAGCAAGAAATACGACGAACGCATCAAGTCGCTGCCGGAGAACACTCGCCACGCGGCCGATTGGATGGGCGCCTTCGGCGAAGGCCTGGCCGTACTCGCCGCCGCCGGCTCCGCTGATGTCCATCCCATGCGCGATTTCAAGCCCGACCAACGCACCCGCTGGGACCAGGACATGAAGTTCGTCGATCAGGAACTCATCCAGGTCAACCAGTTCTTTCTCGACGTCATCAGCGGCGGTTTTGCCAAGCCCGAGGTCGCCGACCACGTCGCTTTCACTTTCTTCGGCTATCGTGGGCCGTGGTACACGGTCGGCTACAAGATGGGATCCATGATCGAGAAGCGCTTCGGCCGCGCCGTGCTGATCGAGTGCATGTCCGACCCACGCGGGCTCCTGGCCAAGTACAACCAAGCCGCGGCGGAGCAGAACGCGATCGGCAAAGAAGAGAAACTGCCACTCTGGAGCGCGGAACTGCTGAAGGCAGTGGGCGTCGAAACTGGGGCTGATCAGAGGTAGGTGATTTGTTTTCTCACCCCTGCAATGCGAGAAACGGGTGGAGCAGGCCTTTAGGCCTGCATCATGATCCAACTCTTAGATCGGCTTTAGCCGCTGAGGTAGCTTCGGGACTCCGTCGCGCCAGCGACAACGGTCTTGCAGCCCGGGACGCGAGTCCCGGGACTGGAACGGCACGAGGCCTGAGTCGCGTCAGCGACGGCGGCTTTTCATCCGAATAAGGTCCGCACACCCCACCACGCCGCGAATCCAAACCCGACCAGGAACACGAGGCCAATCGCACGGCCGGACATCGTGCTCTTGCTCCAACCCTGGAGCACAGCGCCCACTCAAACGAAGAACAGGACGATGCCGCAGACGGCAAGGATCTTAAGGATCATGGGGCCTTCTTACCGCGCCGCCTGCACCTGGGGGTAGTCCAGCCGTCACATCCCCTCGTGACTACCTTCTATTGCCTGCCCCGAGGCATCTCTATATCCTTGAGGGTTAATTCCCGTCCTTATGGCCTCTGACAAAAAGACCTCCAAGAAGCTCGCCGAAAGCCCCATCCAGGACGTATTCGACAGCCGTCACCCGTCGCCTTCAGAAAAAGACTGGGCGGAACAGACGCTCGCGCCGTCGCTCGAGAAGCAGCCCGAGAAGCCCATTGGCGCGCCCTCGGGCGTCAACAAGGACGAGAACGCCAACGCCCGCTTCACCACCATCTCCGGTGTGCCCATCCGCCGCCTGTACACGCAGGCCGATCTGCCCAAAGACTGGAACTACGAAAAATATCTGAACTATCCCGGACAGCCGCCCTACACGCGCGGCATCCACGCCAGCGGATATCGCGGCAAGCTTTTCACCATGCGCCAGTTCTCCGGCTTCGCTTCGCCGGAGGAAACCAACGAACGCTACAAGTACCTGCTCGCCTCCGGCGGCGGCGGGCTTTCCGTCGCCTTCGACCTGCCCACGCTCATGGGCTACGACTCCGATCATCCCGCGAGCGAAGGCGAGGTCGGCAAGTGCGGCGTCGCCATCGATTCCCTCGAGGACATGGAGATCCTCTTCAACGGCATCGACCTGGAGAAGACCACCACCTCCATGACCATCAACTCGGCCGCCTCGGTACTGTGGGCGATGTACTTGGTGGTCGCCGAGAAGCAGGGCGCTGATTGGAAGGAACTGGGCGGCACCATCCAGAACGACATTCTCAAGGAATACATCGCGCAGAAGGAATACATCTATCCGCCCGCGCCCTCCATGCGCCTGGTGATCGACACTTTCGAGTTCGGCAGCAGGTTCACGCCCAAGTGGAACACGGTCTCGATCAGCGGCTACCACATCCGCGAGGCCGGCTCGACCGCGCTCCAGGAGCTGGCCTTCACCATCTACGACGGCGTGGAGTACGTGGAGTGGGCGCGCCGACGCGGCCTCGACGTGGACGAGTTTGGCCCGCGTCTCAGCTTCTTCTTTAACGCGCACAACGATTTCTTCGAGGAGCTGGCCAAGTATCGCGCCGCCCGCAAGATCTGGTATCGCCTGATGAAGGACCGCTTCGGCGCCCAGCACGACCGCACCCGCCTGATGCGTTTCCACACCCAGACCGCGGGCGTGTCGCTCACCGCGCAGCAACCCATGAACAACATCGCGCGCGTCGCCCTCCAGGCGCTCGCCGGCGTGCTCGGCGGCACCCAGTCGCTGCACTGCGACGGATACGACGAGGCCCTCGCCCTGCCCACCGCCGAAGCCGCGCGCACCGCCCTGCGCACCCAGCAGATCATCGCCTACGAGTCGGGCGTCACCCAGACCATCGACCCGCTCGGCGGCTCCTACTTCCTCGAGAAGATTACCCTCGACATGGAGAAGGGCGCCTTCGACTACTTCGAGAAGATGGACGCGATGGGCGGCATGGTGAAGGCCATCGAGCGCGGCTATCCCCAGAAGGAGATCGCCGAAGCCAGCTATCAGTACCAGCGCGCGGTCGAGGCCGGAGAGAAGATCATCGTCGGCGCCAACCAGTTCACGAACGACGAGCCGGAGCCGCAGAACATCCTCTACATCGACGAGTCGGTCGGTGCGGCGCAGACCCGCAAGCTCAAAGCGCTGCGCGCCCGCCGCTCCAACGACGAAGTCCGCCGCCGCCTCGACGCCCTGAAGCGCGCCGCCGCCCAGGAGCCAGTCGCTCCCAAGGACGGCAACATCTCACCCGCGAACACCATGCCCTACATCGTGGACGCCGTCCGCGCCTACGCCACCGTCGGAGAGATCTGCGAAGCCCTGAAGCAGGTCTACGGGACGTACACCGAAGTCAGCATCACGTGAAGACCCGCTCACAATTTATCCTTGTGCTCGTGACCATGCTGGTGAGCTGCGCTCTTATTGCGCAGTCAAAGCTCAAACTCAAGTCAGGCAAAGAAGTAAAGGTCCTTAAGGTCGGTCCGGTAATCAACACCTCTGGCAAGAGACTTGGGCTGATGCTTCAATACGAGACAGAACTGAAGCTCTCAGACAAAACTGCGCTACACAAAGAGGTGGACGAGATTTGGGAGGTTTTTAGATCCGATGTCGAGAAAGCACGTGACAAAGCGGGAATCATAAGTGCGACGGAAAAACCTACGGGTTACGTAATTCAGCATTCCAATTCGTACAATTTCATGTTCGAGAAGAGGACGGACGGCACCTGGCACCGTCTCGAAGACAAAGACAAATAGATCGGAGCTATTTCCCGACCGACATCACTTGTAGCGCGGCCGCCCCCGGCCGCGCAGCCCGCTTCAGCGGGCGCAAGAATTTAGCCCCGGGCGCAAGCCCGGGGTTGGCGGCCCCAAAGATTCCCGAGCCCCTTCAGGGGCGGCACACGAAACAAACAGACATTTCTCGCATTACCGTGGAAGCCCCCGCCTTCAGGCGGGGGTTTATAGCGTCGGCCAAGAACATCCCCGAGCCCCTTCAGGGGCGGCACACAGGCGCAAACGACGACCTTCTTCACCCGCCCATCCTCAATTTATAGCTTCTAGCTATTGGCAAGCACTTTCTTTTCCACAACCTAACCCTCTGATCCCACTCGCCTTCCCTGCTCCAGATTCGAAGATCGCGCAACTCGATTTGCTATGCTGGATGTAGCGGGCCCAGGCCCGCCGAGATGCCGCCCATCTCGTAAGTCCTTTGAAACGACATATCGACAGATCTCCGCGCCTAAGTCCTTCATTTCGACATATCAAAGGGGAGGGGGAGGGGGAGGGGGAGGGGGAGGGGGAGGGGCCTCGAATCTGTTCCGCTCCTGATGCCATTGATATCAAGCGCTAACTCCTTTGTTTCGACTGATGCCGGGAGGGGGGAGGGGGTAAGCCGGAGCGAGCGCTCCTGATACAATCCGCCCATCCGGACAAGCCAGCCAGAGGAGCGCCGATGGCAGATCATCGCGTGAAGTTCACCGTCCCCTTTCGTGATCTGGGACGCTCGGACATCGAGTTCAAGATCTACGCCGCGGTGAAGCGAGGGAGGCGTACGCGCCTCGATCACATCATCGGTACCCTGCTGGTTTCCCACGGCGCCATCGAGTGGCGCTCGCGCAAGAAGCACAACAAGATCTCGCTCGATTGGGACGACTTCGACCGATACATGCAGGAGCGGCGTTTTCCTTCATCCCGAACGAAGTGAGGGATCCCTACCCTCAGGCATTCGTTTGGCGATAGGGCTCCCTCGCTTCGCTCGGGATGTTATTCAGAAACTCCGTGTCTCCGTGGTGAATCATCTTTCCTATGAAGCGAGCAGTCGCCCATCTGAAGCAAGCCGACCCCGTTCTCGCAGGGATCATCGCGCGCGTCGGACCGCTCAAGCCGCAGTACGCGCCTCCCACCTTCGAAAACCTCGTGCGCTCCATCGCCTACCAGCAGCTCAATGGCAAAGCGGCAAAGACGATCTTCGACCGCGTCAACGCCGCAGCCGGAGGCGCGATCACGCCGGAAACGATCCTGGCGCTCAGCGACGAGCAACTGCGCGCCTGCGGGCTCTCGCGGCAAAAGCTCAGCTACATCCGCGATCTGGCCGCGCGCACCCAGGCCCGCGAGATCGAGTTCGAGCGCCTGCCGGAGATGTCGGACGACGACGTCATCGAGCACCTGACGCGCGTGAAAGGCATCGGCCTGTGGTCGGCGCAGATGTTCCTGATGTTCGCCCTGCGCCGTCCCGACGTGATGCCCGCGACCGACTTCGGCGTGCGGATGGCCATCCAGAAGCACTGGCGCAAGCGCAAGCTCCCCAAGCCCGACTTCATACACAAGCTGTCGCGGCCATGGGCGCCGTACCGCTCGCTCGCCGCCTACTACCTGTGGAGGAGCTTGGACGGGAAGAAAGACTGAGATTGGCGAATTGAGTGATTAGGTAATCGGGGATATTGAGCAATTGAAAAACCCCCGAGCCAATTACCCGATCACTCAATCACCCAATTGCCCAATCGCCTGTTGTATTCTTAGTGGTTGGAGATCCGAGCTGTTTGCGGCTTGAGAAACCCATGGCTCAAGAAAAGAAGATCCGCGTGCTGGTGGCCAAACCCGGCCTCGACGGGCACGACCGCGGGGCAAAGGTGATTGCGCGCGCCCTGCGCGATGCCGGCATGGAGGTCATCTACACGGGCCTGCGCCAGACCCCGGAGATGGTGGTCAGTGCGGCGTTGCAAGAAGACGTGGACGTGATCGGGCTGTCGATCCTGTCGGGCGCGCACAACGCCATCGTGCCCCGCGTGCACGACCTGCTGCAGCAGAACAAGATGGACGACGTGCTCCTGCTGGTCGGCGGCATCATCCCCGATCAGGACATGGAGAACCTGAAAAAGAACGGCGCGGCCGGCATCTTCCAGCCGGGAACGCCGATGGACGAGATCATCGAGTTCATCCGCAAGAACGTGAAACCGCGCAGCGTCCCCGCCGCAGGATGAGCGGATTCGCGGCCGAACCCGCTTCTTCAGCCACCATCATTCGCCTGCAGTCCGAGGACGGCACCAACCGCCTGACCCGCGCGTGCGTGCTGGCGCTGACCGAGGCTGTGCGGGAACTGGCGCGCGGGGCGAAGCCGCTGCTCATCACCGGCAATGAGAAGTTCTTCTCCGCGGGCGCGGACCTGAACGAGATCGTAGCGCTCGACGGCCCCTCCGCCTTCGCATTCGCCAAGATGGGCCAGGCACTGATGGACGAGGTGGACCGCTTCCCTGCACAGGTGTTTGCGGCAGTGCACGGCTACTGTATGGGAGGCGGGCTTGACCTTGCGCTGGCCTGCGACTTCCGCATCGCTGCGCCGCACGCGGTCTTCGGACATCGCGGGGCAGCGCTGGGGCTGATGACCGGATGGGGCGGGACGCAGCGCCTTTCCCGTCTGGTCGGAAAAGCGCGCGCGCTGGAGATGTTCATCGCGGCGGAAAAGCTGCACGCCAGGCAGGCGCTCGCGTTTGGGCTGGTGGACGCCATCGCCGACAATCCCATCGCAGAAGCCCTGCGCAGGCTTTCGTAGGCGATTGCACCCTCTCCCGCCCGTGATGTACGGTTATCCGTTTCGCAACCAGAGCTCATGGCCGACCGGACCCAGGAATCCGTGAACAACGTGCTGCAAACCAAGGTCGACGCCACCTCCCCGCGTTTCGAGAAGAACATGCGCGCGATGGCCGAACTGGTGGCGCAGGTGCGCAACGAGGAACAAAAGATTTGCGAGGGCGGCGGGGCAAAGGCCATCGAGGCACAGCACAAGAAGGGACGCCTGACCGCGCGCGAGCGCCTGGCGCTGCTGCTCGATCCCGGCTGCGAGCTGTTCGAGCTGGGCATCTACGCGGCCCACGGCATGTACGAAGACTGGGGCGGAGCGCCGGCGGCGGGCGTGGTCACCGGCATCGGGCGCATCCACGGGCGGCAGTTCATGGTCATCGTGAATGACGCGACAGTAAAAGCAGGCGCGTTCTTCCCCATGACCGCAAAGAAGGTCATCCGGGCGCAGAACATCGCCATCGAGAACCACATTCCCACGATCTATCTGGTGGATTCGGCGGGCGTGTTCCTGCCGCTGCAAGAAGACGTCTTCCCCGACACCGACGACTTTGGGCGCGTCTTCCGCAACAACGCGGTGATGAGTGCGATGGGGATCCCGCAGATCGCGGCCATCATGGGCATGTGCGTTGCCGGCGGCGGATATCTGCCGGTGATGTGCGACCACATCCTGATGACCGACGGCAGCGGGCTGTTCCTCGCGGGACCGGCGCTGGTGCAAGCCGCCATCGGACAGAAGAGCGACCCGGAGGAACTGGGCGGAGCGGCCATGCACTCGCAGATCTCGGGAACGATCGACTACCGCGAGCCCAACGACGAAGCGTGCATCACGCGCATCCGGTCGCTGGTGGAGAAGATGGGCGACCGCCCGCACGGTCCGTTCAGCCGCATCGCACCGGAGGCGCCGCTCTATCCGGACGAGGAGTTGTACGGGATCTTTGAGTCCGATCCCGCGCGGCAGTATGACACCAAGGAGATCCTGGCGCGCATCGTGGACGGCAGCCGCTTCGACGAATACAAGCCGGAGTACGGCGAGACGGTGCTGTGCGGGTTCGCGCGCATCGGCGGGTTCGCGGTGGGCATCGTCGCCAACCAGAAGACGCACGTCCATATGCTGGACAAGGAAGGCCACAAGCGCATCGAGTTCGGCGGCGTGATCTACACCGAGTCGGCGGAGAAGGCGGCGCGCTTCATCATGGACTGCAATCAGAACCTGGTGCCGCTCATCTTCTTCCACGATGTCAACGGGTTCATGGTGGGAAAGCACGCGGAGTGGAGCGGGATCATCAAGGCGGGCGCCAAGATGGTGAACGCCGTGTCCAACTCGGTGGTGCCGAAGATCGCCATCATCATCGGGGGGTCGTTCGGCGCGGGACACTACGCGATGTGCGGAAAGGCATACGATCCGCGATTCCTGTTCGCGTGGCCGAGCGCGAAGTACGCTGTGATGGCAGGTGCGTCGGCCGCCGGGACGCTGGTCGAGATCAAGGTCAAGCAGCTGGAGCACGGCGGCAAGAAGCTGAGCGACGAAGAGAAAAAGGCGCTGTACGAATCCGTGGTGGCGACTTACGGGGAGCAAACCGATCCGCGCTACGGGGCGGCGAGGCTGTGGATCGACAGGATCATCGATCCGATGGAGACGCGGGAGGCCATCATCCAGGCGCTGGAGGCGGCGAACCTGAATCCCGAGGTGCGGGAATTCAAGGTCGGGGTGCTGCAAACGTGACCTCGCGCCGGACCAAGCTGCTCGGTTTATTAGCGGCGATTTGCTTCGTGCTATTCGCGGCGCTGGAGACCGAAGGCGGCCAGCGGATCCTGCGCGACTACTTCGACATCCCGTTCGACCCTGACGACCTGCTCCACGGCACCGGGATCGGTCCCGCGGTGGTGTTTTTTGTGCCCGGGTTGCTGCTGGCGATCGGGACTGCGATATCGAAAGCGGCGGACAACCGCCATGCGCATCGGCGGTGAGCTTTCTTTCCGCGGATCGACGCGGATGAACGCAAATGGCAGAAGGAATCAAACTGATCGAGTGCCCGCGCGACGCGTGGCAGGGGCTGAAGGGCCAGATCCCGACCGAGGTGAAGGTCCAGTACCTGCGCGCGCTGATCGGGGCTGGGTTCAAGCACATCGACGCAGTGTCGTTCGTGTCGCCCAAGGCGGTGCCGCAGATGGCCGACTCGGAGCTGGTGCTGGAGCAGCTCGATCCGCCGGACGACGTGGAGATCATCGGCATCGTGGTGAACCAGAAGGGTGTGGAGCGGGCCATTGGCACGGAGGCGGTGCGGACCGTGGGGTTCCCCTACTCGGTCTCTCCTACGTTCCTGCAACGCAACCAAAGTCAGACGCCGGAGAGCGCGCTCGAGGAACTGGAGAAGATCCAGCAGATGGCCGGCCAGGTGGAGTTGGAAACGGTGGTGTACATCTCGATGGCGTTCGGCAATCCGTACGGCGACCTGTGGAATGTGGACGAGGTGATCGAGGCGGTGGGGCTGATCGCGGACATGGACGTGACCATGATCTCGCTGGCCGACACGGTGGGCCTGTCCACCCCGGAGCAGATCCACGAGTTGGTGGAGCCGGTGCTGCGGCAGTTCGACCATATGGAGATCGGCGTACACCTGCACAGCCGTCCGGCGCAGGCGGTCGCCAAGGTGCTGGCGGCGTACGACAGCGGCGTCCGGCGGTTCGACTCGGCCATCGGCGGGCTGGGCGGATGCCCGTTCGCCCAGGACCTGATGGTGGGCAACATCCCGACGGAAAAAGTGATCGAGGCGGTGAGCCAGCGCGAACCGGGCAGGCCGATGGTGAAGCCGATGGATGCGTTGATCCGCATGTCGGCGGACATCGGGGCAAAGTTCGCGGGAACACCCCATTAGTAGCTGGGAGCTAGTAGCTGGGACTGAAAGATAAGCAAATGGAATTGACAACGATTCTGTACAAAGAAGACGCGGGCGTCGCGACCATCACACTCAACCGCCCTGAAAAGCGGAATGCAGTCAGCTTCGAGCTGGTGGAAGACCTGATGAGCGCGCTGGGTGAGGCGGAGCGGTCGAGCGCGCAGGTGGTCATCATCACGGGCGCGGGCAAGGCGTTTTGCGCGGGGCTGGACCTCGAAAGCCTGAAGCAGCTCGTCGGGCGGACGCACGAGCAGAACGTTCAGGATTCCGCGACCATGGCCAGGCTGTTCCGCCGCATCTACGAGTTCCCCAAGCCGACCATCGCGGCGGTGAACGGGCACGCCATCGCAGGTGGAACGGGCATCGCGACCATGTGCGACTTCACGCTGTCGGTGGCCGAGGCCAAGTTCGGCTATACCGAAGTGAAGATCGGGTTCGTGCCGGCGATCGTGTCGTCGATCCTGGTGTGGCAGGTGGGGCACAAGATCGCGCGCGATTTGCTGATGACCGGGCGGCTGTTCGACGCCGCCGAGGCGCACCGCTACGGGCTGGTCAACGAGATCCTGGAGCCCGAGCGGCTGATGCCGCGGGCCCACGAACTCGCGGCGCAGTTGATGGAGAACTCGCCCTCCTCGGTGCGGCTGACCAAGAAGCTGATCAACGGTTTCATCGCGCGCGCGCTGGACGAGCAGATCGCCCAGGCTGTCGAGGACAACGCGCGCATCCGCACCACGGCAGATTTCCGCGAGGGCATCTCGGCCTTCCTGGAGAAGCGCAAGCCGAAGTGGAGCGGCAAGTGAGCGGACGCGCCTTTGAGACCCGGCTGCGCGTCCGTTACGTCGAGACCGACAAGATGGGCGTGGTGTACCACTCGAACTTCCTGATCTGGTTCGAGGTGGGACGGGTGGAGGCGCTGCGGGAGCTGGGATTCAACTACAAGGAGATGGAACGCAAGGACGGATGCTACATTGCCGTTGTGGATGCCCGCTGCCGTTACAAGTCGCCGGCGTTCTATGATGATGAGATCCTGGTCCGCACCAGGATCAAGAACGTGCGCGGATCGCTGATCCACTTCGGTTATGAGATCGTGCGCGCCGGGGACGGCACGCCGCTGGCCGAGGGTGAGACCACGCACATCGTCACCGACGAGAAGATGCAGAAGCGCGAGATGCCGGGGAAATACCAGAAGGCGTTCGCCGCCTGTGTGGGCCACGAATGAAGAAACCCGCTCCACGCCCGTCAGCGCAGGCGATCGAGCCCTCGGTCGCGCTGGTGGTCGATCCCGAGTACGGGGAGCGCCTGCAAGGGCTGGTGGAGCGCATGCCGATCTGGGCGCTGAACTCAACCACCAATCGCGCCGCCACCGAGTGGATCTGGGAGAAGGACCCGGAGACACACCGGCGCATCACACTGTTCGACGTCCCCGACTTCCCCGTGGACACGCAGGAGTTCATCGGCATCGTCGCCAGCATCGACGCACAGCGCACCAAGCACTTGCAACCACCGATGCGCGATCTTGAAGTCATCGGCATGGGGGTCTATCCGGACCTGAACGGTGCGCTGCTGGAATTCGGCTTCCAGTCGGTGGAAACAACGGTCAGCGGGTTCAAGGCGCTGGGATTGAAGCGTACCTGAACATTTCTTCCGGAGAGGCACCCTGACGGGCGTCTCTAAGGCAAGCGTCCTCATCATGAAAGCACTTCATCTCACCGGAAACGACCTCACGCTGGAGGATCTGCAGGAAGTGGTGTACGAGCGGCGCCCCGTGCTGCTGGCGGCGGACGCGCGGGGGGCGGTGGAGCGCGCCCGTGGCGTGGTGGATGATCTGATCGAGAACAACCGGGTGGCATACGCCATCACCACCGGCGTGGGCAAGCTGAGCGACGTGCACATCGCGCCGGAGCAGAACCGCGAGCTGCAGGTGAACCTGTTGCGATCGCACGCGGCCGGCGTCGGCGAGCCGTTGCCCGAGGCCGATGTCCGCGGCATGATGCTGCTGCGCGCCAACTCGCTGGCCAAGGGCTTCTCCGGCGTGCGCGCCGACGTCATCGACAAGCTATGCGAACTACTGAACCGCGGCGTGCACCCGGTGATCCCGTCGCAGGGGTCGGTGGGAGCGAGCGGAGACCTGGCGCCGCTGGCGCACCTGGCGCTGGTGCTGATCGGCGAAGGCGAGGCGTTCGTCGCGCGTAAGCCGCGGCGGGCTGCGGATCCGGCGTACCGGCGCGTCTCCGGCGCGCAGGCGCTCAAATTGGCTGACGTCAAGCCGATCGTGCTGGAGGCCAAAGAGGCGATCTCGCTCATCAACGGCACGCAAGCCATGCTGGCCGTGGGCGCGCTGGCGGTGCTGGCAGCGGAAACGCTGGTGGACTCCTCCGACGTCATCGGCGCTCTGACCCTGGATTCGCTCTGCGGCAGCATCCGTGCCTTCGACCCGCGCATCCACAAGGCGCGCCCGCATTCCGGCCAGATCACGACTGCAGAGAACCTCACGCGGATGATCTCGGGAAGTCAGATCCTGGAGTCGCACAAGAACTGCGGCCGGGTGCAGGACGCCTATTCGCTGCGCTGCATGCCTCAGGTGCACGGCGCGGTCCGCGACACGATCGACTACTGCCGCCGCGTGTTCGAGATCGAGATGAACTCCGCGGTGGATAACCCGCTGGTCTTCGCTGCCAAGGATGGCAGCGGCGAGGTGATCTCCGGCGGGAACTTTCACGGCGAGCCGGTGGCGTTCGCGCTGGACTTCCTGGGGATCGCACTGGCGTCGCTGGCGGGGATCAGCGAGCGGCGCATCGACCGGCTGGTGAACCCGTTCCTCAGCGAGGGCCTGCCGCCGTTCCTGGCCGCCGACGCGGGGTTGAACTCGGGCTTCATGATGGCGCAGGTGACGGCGGCGGCGCTGGCCAGCGAGAACAAAGTGCTGGCGCACCCGGCATCTGTGGACTCCATCACGACGTCGGGCAACAAGGAAGACTACGTCTCGATGGGCATGACGGCGGCGCTGAAACTGAAGCGCATCCTCCAGAACTCCACCAACGTGCTGGCGATCGAAGCCATGGCGGCGGCGCAGGCGCTCGACTTCAAGTTGCCGCTCAAGAGCTCCAAGAAAGCGCAGCGGGCCTATGACGCCATTCGCGCCGTCTGCCCCACGATGCAGAAAGACCGGGTCATGGCGGGGGACTTTGGGCGCATCGCCGAAGTCATCGCCGCTGGCAAACTGGCAGAGGTGCTGCGTTAGCCCGGCTGCCTGCACCCTGCCTCTGAACGGGGGAGAGCTGCCATGACGCTACTCGCACTCTATCTGCTGGCCACGGCGGACGGAGCGATCTGCGGGTATCGCGTCGCCGGCCGTCGCGGCCTCCTCGTCGACAAGCACGCCTGCTACCGGGCGGTGACGCGGGGCACGCTCTGGGCGCAGATCGCCGCAGTCATCGCGGCGGGGGCGCTGGTGGCGGCGTGGAAGCTGGCGCCTGATCGAGCTGCGCTGATCTCCGACATGGAGCACGCCGCGCGACGGATGCTGTGGGTGTTCGTTCCTTACGCCGTGGCGATCTTTGTCTCGTTCGCCGTGCGCGCGCTGCCCTCGACCGACATCCGCAGCGCGACCAGCGTCATGATCGTCGGGCGCATTATGGCGCTGCGGCCGTTCGTGGCCATCGCCGGAGTGCTCTACGGGATCATTCCTGCCGGCCGCTGGGAAACGAAGGCTCTGGGCGCGGTCGTCCTGGCACTGATGCTGTCGCTGGAACCGTTGCTGGACCGGATCGCAGAACTGCAGCCTACGACGCAGTAGGTGCGCTGTTCGTTCCCGCCAGTCCTAATTGGTCCGCGACAGCCTTCATGGCTCCGATGCAGAAGGCGATGTGCTCTTCCAGGTCGGCACCCACTTCAACGGCCCCTTTGGTGATGTCGTCGCGGTTGACGGAGCGGGCGAAGGCCTTGTCTTTCATTTTCTTGCGCACCGACTTGGCCTCCACCTCGGCCAGCGACTTGTTGGGCTTGACCAGCGCGGTGGCGGTGATGAAACCCGCAAGCTCGTCGCAGGCGAAAAGGGTCTTCTCCAGCTTCGACTCGCGGGAGACGCCGGAGTAGTCGGCGTGGGAGAGGATGGCGCGGCGGAAGGCGTCGTCGTAGCCGCGCTCCTTCAGGATCTCGCTGCCGCGGAAGGGATGGTCCTGGGCGCTGGGCCACTTCTCGTAGTCGAAGTCGTGCAGCAGGCCGACGTTGCCCCACAGGTTTTCGTCCTCGCCGAATCTACGGGCGTAGGCGCGCATGCACGCTTCCACCGCCAAAGCATGCTTTCGCAAGGATTCCGACTGGGTGTACTCACAGAGTAAACCCCATGCTGCGCCGCGGTCAGTCATGTTTTGTTCCTGTTTTCTCCTGATTTTCTCCGGTTTATTTCCTTCTGTTTCGGACTTTGCGCGGATAATTTCGCGTTTCCATACGAAATACTTGTTGACAGCCTGAGGAACATACCTCAGATTACGCAACAGTAGTTGGGCCCGACGCCCGCTCTGGCGTCTCGCACAACCCAGATGGCCACGACACTCGCGCCCGTAGATTCTCGCGAAGTGATCCGTTGTGACCGATGCCACCTCGTCCAATTCCGGACGAATAACAACCTGTGCCGACGCTGCCACACCTGTTTGGACGAACCAGAGCCAGAGCCGGTGGTAGCGCAGCCAGTTCCCGCGCCGGCACCGTCGAACGGCAACGGACACTCGCATTTACAGGTGGCGCAGGCGATCCGTTCCCTGCGGCAACGCGGAGGTCTGAGCCAACGCCAGCTCGCCCTGCGCATGAACGTCCCGCGCACCTACGTCTCCAAGATCGAGAACGAGAAGGCTACCCCCACGCTCTCGTCGCTGGAACGGCTGGCGCGCGCCCTGGAGGTCACCGTACCCGACCTGCTCATGGGCGCCGAGAGCGGACGCCAGGAGGAGATCCGCGGGCTGCTGGGCGACGATTTTATCGCGCAACTGGCTCCCTACATCGCCAAACTCGACGGCATGCAGCGGGCCAGCGTCATGGCGCAGATACGGGACCTGACCACTCACCCAAGACGAAACGCTTAGAACCTCCTGATCCGGGCTGACCACTGACACTGAAGCCGAGGCCAATCGCCTCGGCTTTTTTCAATCCAATCGCCCTCAGGCCGCCGCGGCGTTGTTCCCATGATGCAGCATCAGGTGGACGACGTACATGAGCAGGAGCACGCCGCCGAAGGTGCAGACGATGGTAGCGCCCGTCGGAAGATCAAGATACACCGACAAGTAACAGCCCATGGCGGAGACCAGCGTGCCCATGGTCCAGCCGATGGCCAGCCTGCGGCCGATCTTCTCCGCGAACAGCATGGCGCCGACCGAGGGCACGATCAGGTAGCAGAAGACCAGCAGGACGCCGGCGATAGCGACGGACGACGTCACCACGAAGCCGAAACTGGCGTAGAACAGGAAATCCCACAGGCGGACCGAAATACCTTCGGCGCGGGCCTGCTCGGCGTCCATCGAGATGAGCAGGAACTTGCGCCGGAAGATGTAGTGGAACAGGCCGATGACCCCGTACAGGATCGCGGTTTTGATCACGTCATGCCGGGAGACGGCGAGGATGTTGCCCACCAGCATGTCCTTGAGGTGCTCGGTCTCACCCGTGGCCTTGCTCATGGCCAGGATGGCGCCGGCCGAAGCCACCGCGTAGGTGATGCCGATGAACGCTTCCAGCGGGATGTGGGCCTTGCGTGTCCGCACCAGGGCGAAGATGCCCGCTCCAAGGAAGGTGAAAGCCAGGCTGATCCAGTAAGCCTCGCCACCGTGAGGATCGACGCCGATGAGCACGCCGATGGTCGTGCCCAGCGCCGCGATCTGCGCCAGCGCCAGGTCCACGAAGATGACGCCCCGTTCCACCACGTGCACGCCGAGGTAGGCATGGATGCCGGTCAGGATGAGGCTCGCCAGGAACGGCAGGATCAGGAATTGTAGGATTTCCATTCTTTCGTCGCCTTACCTACTTGGTCGCGTTGAACGCCTGCGTGAGCAGCCCGATATCGTAATCGAAGAGCTTGAAATAGTCCGTTATCTCCTTCTCCCCGCCGACAGAAGGAGTAAGGACCAGCACCTTCGCCCCCGTAGCCGCGCCGATGCTGTTCGGTGTCTTGGAGTCGAAGTAAGGCTCCATGATCAGCACTTTGACGTTCTCGCGCCTCATCATCTGGATAAGTTCGACGGTATGTCCGGGGCTGGGCGGGATGCCGGGCCGCGGTTCCACGTATCCGGCGACGTCGAGGCCGAAATGTCTGGCGAAATTCGGCCAGGAGTTGTGGTAGGTGACGATCTTGCGGCCGCGGATAGGCGACATCGCCGACTCCCAGCGTTTCACCGCCTCACCCAAGCGCTTCTCGAAATCCTGATAGCGCTGCTGGAAATAGACCTGATCGCCGGGATCCATCTCCGCCAACTTGTTGGCGATGCCTTTGGCGATGCGGCGTCCGTTGTCCGGATCGAGCCAGTAGTGGGGGTTCCCCAATGGGTGGACGTCGCCCATGGCGCGCGAAACCGGGCCGGTGGGGATGTCGAGGATCTGAGCGAATTGAGAAGCGTCCAGGAAGCCGCTGGCGCCCGGCTGAATTCTCGGGTTGCCGCACTGGGTGATCAGCGGAGGCAGCCAGCCGATCTCCAGTTGCAGCCCGACCGAGATCAGCAGGTCGGCGTTGCGCAGCTTGAGCAGGAAGCTGGGCTTAGCTTCGACGAAGTGCGGGTCCTGGTAGCCCTTGGCGATGGACTCGACGCTGATCTTGTCGCCGCCGACCTCCTGGGCCAGCGCCGCCATGTCGGTGGTCGAAGTGACCACGTACAGTTTCTTCGCGTACGCCGCCGCGGGCAGCAGGAGCAGCCCCGTGAGCAGCAGCGCGCATGCGCTCGGAAGAAAGCTTTGAGAACGGATCTTCATATTTCTCCTAGAACGGGTGCGCGCCGTGCGCCCCGATCGAGAACTGCACTTGCATCAACAATTCGTTGGCGTCGTTGCCCTCGCCATACTGGGTGCGGCGGAACTGCCCGCGGATCTGCGCGAACTCGCTGGGCCAGTAGGTGAGCACCGAGGAGAAGCCGCGGTCGAGCAGGTTCTGGTTGGTCGAACGCTGCGAGTAATCATATCGTCCTCCGACAAACCAGCGCCGCCCGAGCTGGTAGTCCGCCGAGGCGTACATGCCGAACGACCGCTGCGTGAACGGCAACTGCTGGCGCTGGCTCCAGATGGCCTCGGTGCGCGCGATAAACGAGTGATAGATGGCGCGGCGCAGAGGCTTCCAGCGCAGCGTGGCGTCGAACCCGTAAAGGTTGGTCAGGAAGTCCGTGCCCAGATCGTTGTGGCCGCGGGAGTAGGAGAGGCCAAGGTCCAGGTTGGTGGACTCGGTCAGGTCGCCGTAGCCGCGCAGGTGCGCCACCGTGCTCACGTCGCTATGCCGCGACGAGGTGAACAGCGGGCTGAAGTTGGTGCCGGAATCGCCCCGGAACACCTGTCCGGTGGCCTCGAGGAAGATGCCTTTGGGAGCGGGCAGGATGCGCTGGATGGAGATGCCGGCATCGTCGATGCCGTCCTCGCCGCCGACCAGGTTGAAGGTCACCAGCGGGCGGTCGATCCACGGCAGGACGTGGTTGTGCATCGAGTTCACCTTACCGAAGGCAGCGCGCATCTTTCCCACCTTGGCCACCAAGCCCGCAGGCAGCGAGGTGAAGGTGATGTACCCCTCCTCGAGATCCACGCCTTCCTCACCGAACGACAGGAAGAAGTCGGCGCGCGCGTAGGGATCCACGATGGCCTGGACGCCGAGTTCGCTCTCGTGCATGGAGAGTCCAGGGAACGGCTGAAGCCCGGCGAACGGCGAGGCCGAATTCCTGCCCGCCGAGCCGATGAAGTCGCCGATCGCGCTGATATCCGGGTTCAGAGCCTTGGCGTTGGCTTGGGCGCCGCCGATGGTGGGCACCGCCGGGGCGATCTGCGGCGTGACCGCGGCCTGCCCCGGGCTCGACGCCTCGCCTGCCGTCGCTGTGGCACTCTGCTGCGCCTGCGCGGCCTGCTGGTCCTTCATGGTGCGCAGTTGTCCCTCGAGCGAGATAAGGCGGTCCTCGAGGTCGCGGACCTTCTGCTCCAACGCGCTGGTGTCGGCAGCGTTGGCCGTGGCCTGCGCCCAGGCGCCGGCGGTGAGCAGCACAAGCATTGCAACAATCGATATCGTCCTCATCTGAACTCTCCTGGAGAATGAGTCTCGGCCGGGATCTCGGCCTACCCGTATTCGTGCGACCAATGACAGGAGGTTAGAACGCTGGAGGGGGCCGGACGTATAGCGCGAAGCACGCGTCTGATTGGGGCGGAACTCCGGCGCGTGCCGGTACTTCGATCGAAATCAGCCGGCTGACTGCAATCGCCGCCGACGCCACCGCGAGTATCGCCACCTGAACCGTCATGCAGATGACGCATACTGCCGATCCGGGAAGCGAAGTACCGCCGCTGTGCTGAGCTGCGCCGAGCTCCATGTCGGTGCAGTGGTGCATCACCTGCACACCGGTCACAGCCAGGACCAGGAACAGGCAGAACACGGCGGTCCCGGCGCGGAGCCGGCGAAGCCATCCGAATTGGAGTGGGAAGACCACTGAAAACCCTTAGATGCAGCGAAGCTGCGGAACGTCTAGTTTCGTTGGGGGAGCATTGTAAATCACGGCTCCAGATTCTCGAACCCAGCCGGGCGGCCTTCTTTGCAAGAAGCCGCTTTGCGTGCTAGTTTGGGAAAGCGTAGAGGTCTGCTTGCGAGTCTTGATTCCCGAGGGGCTGGACCGGAAAGAAGCCGAGATTTACACCCGGCTCGACCCCGATAAACTTCCCCAGCACGTAGCCATCATCATGGACGGCAATGGCCGCTGGGCGAAACACCGCCACCTGCCGCGCATCGCCGGCCACCGCGCCGGGGTGAAGGCCGTGCGCTCGACCATCGAGACCGCGGCGCGCATCCACCTGCCGGCGCTGACCCTCTACGCTTTCTCCACCGAGAACTGGAAAAAGCGGCCCAAGACCGAAGTGGATTTCCTGATGCGCCTGCTTCGGCACTACCTGAAGGCTGAGGTGCCGACGCTCAAGAAGAACAATATCCGTCTGGAGTACATCGGGCGCCGCCACGAGCTGCCCCTGGAAGTGCAGGAGCGCATGGCCTGGGCAAAGGAAGAATGCGCCCACTGCACCGGCATGGTGCTGACGCTGGCGCTCAACTACGGCGCGCGCGATGAGATCGTGGATGCGATGAAGTCGGTGGTGCAGGCCGCCATGTGCAACGGCGGACTGGAACATCTGAAGATCGACGAAGAAACCATCCAGCAGCACCTCTATACCCGGAACCTGCCCGATCCCGATCTGCTCATTCGCACCTCGGGCGAGATGCGGCTTTCGAATTTCCTGCTGTGGCAGGCGGCGTACGCCGAGATCTACGTGACCCCGCTGCTGTGGCCCGACTTCCGTGGCCGGCACCTGCTCGAGGCTATCGCCGAGTATCAGAAGCGGGAGCGGCGCTACGGCGGGCTGGTCGAGAGCGCGGCTTCCTCGCACTGACTCTTCGAAAAAAGCTTTTTTCATAGACGCATACAGCTCCGGAAGGCGAAAATCGCCGCACGATGAAGCGCGTCCTGACCGCGGTGGTACTCATTCCGATCGTCCTGCTGATCGTGTTCCGCGGGCCGGGATGGCTACTTGGGGCGGTTCTTGGACTAGTCGCACTGTTGGCCCAGTTGGAATACCTCGACATCGCGGAGTCATTTGCCAAGCCCTTTCGACTAACGACACTCGCGTTCACTATCGTCCTTTTTGCGTACACCTTGGTGCCGGACTTGTACTGGTACCCAGGAATCCCCTGGCCCCACCCAACCCTGTTAGTCGCGATCGCCCCTTTTATCTTTCTTGCGCTCGGTATGTCTCGGCAGGACCTGAGAGAAGGATTCTTGTCGGCCGCGGTTTCTTATCTTGCCTTGCCGTATATCGCGTTATCACTGTGGTCGTTGATTGAATTGGCTGGATCGCGGCGAATCTTCGTCTTTTTCGTTCTTGTAGTGGTCTGGATCGGCGATACGTGCGCGTATTACGTCGGTCGCAGTATGGGCAAGCATCTGATGGCCCCGCGTATCAGTCCCAAGAAGACGTGGGAGGGAGCCGTCGCATCAGTGATCGGAAGTGTTGTCGCTGGTGTGCTCGTCATCCAGTATGCGCCAGAGATTACGGACTTCTTGCGCAGGGCATCGCTCTTGGCAGATGCCGACCTGCGCTCAATCCAGCCGCACATGGTGCAAGCCGGCGTAATTGCAGCGATCGTGAATGTGGCTGCCCAGATCGGTGACTTGGTTGAGTCGCTAATAAAGCGCGGGGCCGATATTAAGGATTCCGGAAGGCTACTGCCCGGTCATGGCGGCATCCTCGACCGCATCGATGCCCTGCTCTTTGCTGCGCCAGTCGCGACAATCCTGTTCACTATCACGTACAAGCGGTTCTTCTAAGATGTGGGATAATCAAGGTTCCCCTGCATGAAACGCATCGCCATCCTGGGCTCGACGGGATCGATCGGGCGCAGCACCGAGAGTGTGGTTGCGTCGCATCCCGACCGCTTCCAGATCGTCGCCCTCGCCGCCGGAAACAATGTCGAGCGCGTGTTCGAGCAGGCCCAGCGCTGGCATCCTCGCCTGATCTCCATGAGCACCGCCCAGGGAGCAGACGAGTTGCGCAAACGACTCAAGGCCGCCGCTCTCGCCCACATTGATGTCGTCGAAAGCGCGAAGGGAGCGGTGAAGGTCTCGACACACCCGGAAGTGGACTTTGTAGTCAGCGCCATCGTCGGCGTCGCCGGACTCGAAGCCACCTACGAAGCGGTGAAGGCGGGAAAGACGGTCGGACTCGCGAATAAAGAGTCGCTGGTCGCGGCGGGAGAGCTGATCACCGCGGAGGCGCGCAAGCATGGCAAGCCGCTGCTGCCCATCGACAGCGAGCACAACGCGGTGCACCAGTGCATGCGCGGCGGCCGCCTGGAAGAAGTCCAGACCGTGTGGCTGACAGCCTCAGGCGGGCCGTTCCTCAACACACCGAAAGAAGATTTCGCCAACATCACCGTGGAGCAAGCGCTGAACCATCCCACGTGGAAGATGGGCCGGCGGATCACCATCGATTCCGCCACGTTGATGAACAAAGGCTTCGAGGTGATCGAAGCGTGCCGCCTATTCAACCTCCCGCCCACACAGGTGAAGGTCATCATCCATCCGCAGTCCACCATCCACTCCATGGTCGAGTTTCGCGACGGCAGCATCCTGGCGCAGCTCTCGGTCACCGACATGCGCTTGCCCATCCTGTACGCGCTCACCTGGCCGGAGCGCGTGGAGAGTGACCTGAGGTTCCCGGTGAGTGACCTTCGGAACCTCGACTTTTGCCCGCCCGACATGGAAAAATTTCCCTGTCTGCGGCTGGCCTATGAGGCCGCGGAAGCGGGTGGGGCGAAGACCATTGCCCTGAACGCTGCCGACGAGGTGGCCGTGGCCGCTTTCCTCGAGGGTCAAATCCGCTTTGCGGAGATCAGCCGTACAATAGAGGGGGTACTCAGCGAAACCGAAGGCCGGCATCCGACATCTATCAATGAGGTGCTGGCGATGGACTCCGAAGCCCGCCGCAAGGCCGGCGAGCGAGTCGCGCATTTGAGTGGCCGGAAAGTGGCGCTCCCCCGATCGATCTTGGTCAAGTAAAGGAAATCAACCCAGGCTCATGCATTCGTTTTTCATCGCAGTCGTCTCCGTCGCCGGCGTGCTTGGCGTACTGGTCGTAATCCACGAGCTCGGCCACTACGCCATGGCCAAGCTGTTGGGCGTCCGCGTGGAGGTGTTCTCCATCGGCTTTGGCAAGCGTTTGATCGGCTTCCGCCGGGGCGACACCGACTACCGCATCAGCGCCATTCCCCTGGGCGGCTACGTGAAGATGTCGGGCGAGAACCCGATGGAGCAGCGCAGCGGCGATCCGGCGGAATTCATGTCGCATCCGCGCTGGCAGCGCTTCATCATCGCCTTCGCCGGGCCGTTCATGAACATCGTGCTGGCCATCGGCGTGCTCACCGGCGTGTACATGGTGCGCTACGAGAAGCCCGTGTATCTCGACGAGCCTGCCGTCATCGGCTGGGTGCTGGAGGGCTCGGTGGCGGACAAGGCAGGCATCCAGGCCGGCGACCGCATCCTCCGCGTGGAGACCAAGCAGAATCCGACCTGGGAAGACCTCGAGACCGAAGTCCTGCTGAATCCCGGGCAGCCTCTGCCCCTAGCCGTGCAGCGCGGCAACGAGATCCTGGACAAGACCATTACGCCGGAGAAAACCGGCCCCAACGAAGTTGGAGCCGACCCGGGCTGGGCGCCAGTGGAGCGCGCGACGGTCCACAGCTTGGACGCTGGCCTGCCGGCTGCCAAGGCAGGCATTCAATTGGGCGACGAGATCGTTGCGCTGAACGGCAAGCCGACGCGCAACATGTCGGCCATCAAATACTTTCTGCAACAGAACAAGAGCGTACCAGTGGAAGTCACGGTCCTGCGCAACGGCCAGACGTTGAACCTGACCATGAGCCCGGTCGAGACCCAGGTGGACGGACAGAAGATGTATCGCATCGGCATCGGCCATAAGGAGCCGGTGCGCGCGCTGAAGCTTTCCTTCCCTCAGGCCTTCGCCAAATCCATCGAGCAGAACAAGCGTTTCTCGGTGCTGATCATCGACCTGGTGGGCAGGCTGGTGCAGCGCAAGGTCTCGATGAAGCAGATCGACGGGCCCATCGGCATCGCCGGAGCGGCTGGCCAGGCGGCGCAGGCCCAGGGCTGGGCGCCGCTGCTGGAGCTGACCGCGATGATCAGCCTCAATCTCGGCATCTTCAACCTGTTCCCCATCCCCATCATGGACGGCGGCGTGATCCTGCTGCTGTTCATCGAGGGCCTGATGCGGCGCGACATCTCGATCAAGATCAAGGAGCGCATCTACCAGGCGGCCTTCGTCTTCCTCCTCCTGTTCGCCGCCATGGTCATCTACAACGACCTGGGCAAGCTGCCGCTGCTCTCCCGCTACCTGCCGTAAGCTACGCGGACAGGGTTCGCCCCCTGCTGCGGGGATTCAGTAACTCCAAGATCGCGACGCTACTCGGTGTATCCAAGCCGTACGCATCCGCGATCCGCGCCGGGAGGCGGCCACATCCACGGCACTGGCAGGCGCTCGCCCAACTGGCTGGTTGTGAGCAGTGAGAATCGTTGGACGGCTCGGTTGAGTTGCTGTACTCTGGGCAGCCGATTCCTATTGCTCGCCTGGAAGCACCGCTATGTCGAGGAAATCGCCTCGTGCGATAAGCATCAACCCAAATCTACGCTGCGCGCGCATCTACCCTGTCGAGAACACGAAGAAAAACGTTCAAGATCTCAAGACCATCGGCATAAAGCTCACGCGAGACCAGGCAATCGATCTCGCGCGAGCATTGCTCGCCGTTACTCAGGATTGGGCAGAGATTGAACTGACCGGGTATAGATTCGACAAACGCAAAACGGATGGCACTTACCACCTGACCGTGACCAGTATTTGACCGAGTTGAACCGTCAATGACCCGTCTCACTGCGTCGCGCGCGTAGCTGGAGAAAGGCGCTTTGATGAAATTGGAAACCGTCCGCGAGAAGCAGATAGATGCTTACGTCGCCAACAACAATGACGCTCTGGACGATCAGAAACTTAGACTCGTTCTAAAGGGCAAGCCGAAGCATCTGCAGGTATACCGAATACCAATCAAGTACCTGATCTTCAACATCAGGAATGGTCGGTTTGCGGCGGAGCTTCTCGCGAAGGAAGATCAACTCAATCGCAAGCTTGATGCAGCAAATCCACAAGATGCGAAGGTAATCCAGAACATCCTACTTGAGATAAGCCCGAACGAGACAGAGGCTCTAATGGCCGATCTAAAGCGCAACGGCCAGCTAGACCCTGGAGTAATAACGCGTGATGGAGCAGTCATCAACGCTAATCGGCGTATGGCTATTCTCATGGCTCTTTATGAAGAAGAACAAGATCCAGCGTTCGAATACCTGCGTGTCGCGCGACTGCCAAAAGACGTCGACGAGAAGGATATTTGGAGAATTGAAGCTGGACTTCAATTTGCGAAAGAATTTCGACTCGATTACAGCCCAATTAACGAACTGTTAAAGCTCAAAGAGGGACGAGAGAACGGCCTCACCACAGCTGAAATATCACGTATCCTGCTCGGGCGTTTCACGTCCGTCAGGGTTGAAGAGAAACTTGCAATCCTCAAACTTATTGAGAGCTACCTCGACTTCATCGGGAAGCCCGAGCAGTATCACATCGTGCAAGACGAAAGGAGCGTCGAAAAATTCAATAGCTTGCAGGCTAATGTTTGCGCCCCTTTGAAAAGGAAAGGCGTCAAGGATTCTGAAATCGCAAAGCTCTTGATGTTTGCCTTTTTGCTAATCTCGAAGACTGACCTAAGCCACTGGGACATTCGCCTGCTGAATAAGATCGCTCTTGAACCGAGTGCATACGTGGAATTGCTCAGACATCACGACCCTAAGAAACCTGCTGCGCAATCCAAAGATAGCCTCGAAGAGAGTTTTGCCACAGCGAAGGAAATCGTAGAAGCACAGGAAAGTCATAACCGACCAGAGCGGCTCCTTAGAAAGGCACTTTCGGCATTACAAGGGATCGGGTCTGACCATAAGAAGCTCAGCGAGACTGCTTCCAGAAATCTCCTGGCGCAATTGAAAAAGGAAGTAGATCGGCTCATGAGTGCCACGAAGGAGCAGTAGATGAGCCGAGACACGGTCCGGGTTCGACTTGAGCCAGAGTCTTTGACAATCGTAGTTGCAAAAGGCTCGCCGCTCCTATCGGGAATGCACCGTGTTTATTTCGTTAATGTTCTTGGATTCGAGCCAAGCACCGAACCTGTTGGATACTTCCGAAGTTCGGCAGCCTCTCCCGCATTACTGCTCGACATTGTTGATTATCTTCAGCAGCAGGACGTCCACGCAGAGTTAAACGCTAGTGCTGAGGCTGCAATCAACCGCTTTGAAGCTGCCGCCGAGGACTTTGGGACTGCTAAGAGCGCTGGTGCTGTTATCAAGTCTTCGCCACCACGCAGAATTGAAGTACCCCAGCTGAAGCGTGATCTTAAGCCCTATCAAATTCCAGCCATCGCACATGCGATTGCTGTGGGAAATGCCGCGAATTTCTCCGTACCCGGCAGCGGTAAGACCGCAGTTGCATTGTCTGTCTTTTCTATTCTCAGATCCAACAATGAGGTGCGCAAAATCATTGTCGTCGGTCCGCGATCCTCGTTCGTTCCATGGGAAGAGGAGTTTCAAGCGACTCTTCGCCGCAAGCCGCGAACTGTTCGGATTTCTGGTACGCGAGCTCAACGCATGAAGCTTTATCGCCAGGCCGAGAAAGCTGAATTGATACTGATGACGTACCAGATGGCGACGAAAGACCAGAACAGGCTAGAGACTTTTCTTCAGGCAAACAAATCATTCTTGGTATTGGATGAGTCACACAACATTAAGCGCCTTGAGGGCGGGATCTGGGCACCCGCTCTAATCGAAATTGGCACATTTGCAACCAAGCGGATGATATTAACGGGCACACCCGCCCCAAATTCAGCTGCGGATCTATGGTCACAAATGACATTCCTGTGGCCAAATCCCCCAATCCTCGGCACGCGAGAGGATTTCAAAAGTCAAGTGACGAAAGAGGAGTCAGGCTCTCTAGACCAGCTTAGGGAGCAATTGTTTCCTTTTTATTGGCGGACCCGAAAGAGGGACCTTCGTTTGCCAAATCCGCGCTTTCGGCGTATCCCGCTCACGCTTCGTCCCTATCAGCAGGCAATTTACAGAGCTCTTGCGGCCAAGGTCTTGTCGGATGTCGTAAAGGCACCAACTGAAAGAGTACGATTGCGGCTGTGGCGCACCGCGCGCATGGTACGCTTACTGCAGGCAGCCTCGAACCCCGCGCTGCTCACTCAGCACTCCACCGAATTTCAAGTTCCGCCTCTTAGTGCAGCTGGACTTCCGGTCGATGAGCTTATTCGCGACTATCACAAATATGAGATTCCGGTGAAGGTGGAGTTCGCGATCGAACTTGCAAAGGAGCTGATAGGGAAAAAACAGAAGGTGCTGATCTGGACTGCTTTTATTCACAACATACGAACTCTCGAACAAAGCTTGAGGGAATTCCATCCTCGCATTGTCTACGGCGACGTTCCAAAGGACGAGAACGAAGATGTCGAATTCAATCGGGAACAAATGATTCAGGACTTCCGAAGCTCTGCCGATTATCCCGTCCTCATAGCGAACCCAAGCGCATGCGCAGAATCGGTGTCACTACACAAGGTATGTAACCATGCCATATATCTGGATCGCACATTTAATGCAGCTCATTACATGCAATCCCTGGATCGCATACACCGAGTGGGGATGAATCCGAACACGAAAGTGCAGTACTACCTCCTGCAAGCCGAGGACACAATTGATGAGGTAATCGATGAACGATTGATTGACAAAGAAGCCCGGATGAAAGCGCTACTCGACGACGATATAGCGGTAATGAGCCTCGAATATGGGGCTGCAGAGTTCAGCGAGGAAACAGAAGAAGATCGAGATTTTGCCGCTCTTGTCGAACAACTGCGACAGAGCCAAGTATCCCAGTCAGCATGATTGAGAAGCTCGCGGAACTAAATAGAGTTCTTCTAGCTGTTGACGAGTTATGTGATGTCAACAGAACGGCACAGATTGACGCCGTCATTGATCGCTGCAAAAGCACCGTCATCGAAGCGCGCATTCCTAAACATGAAGTCAGCATCTCGTTTGCTCAGCAAGTCGGATTGTTGCAAGCTGAGGGTACAGAGATTCAGTTAACGGACGACGGAGACAGTTTCATAAAGCTTAATCCGACAAGTCAGTACGATTTGTCAGACGAACAGAAGAAAGTTCTGTTGCGAACGTGCTATTTGCATGGCCCGTTGCGACAAGAAGCACGAAGCATTCTGAAAGAGTTCTCGCCAGCTCTCGAAGGTGAGTCCTTGCGCTGGTCCTCGTTCGACAGTTCTCCGCTCCAGAACGAATGGGCCGCCGAGCATTTGAATCAGCTGGGACTTTTAGAGCGGACGGACGACGGCTGGGAAGTGCGCGCAGTTTACGCGAAGACAGTAGCCATTTTCCTTGAGGAAGGTGACGGCTGGTCCGAGGAGAAGTTTAGAGAGTATCTAAAGGAAAAAGAGGAGGTCGGGAACCTCGGCGAAAGTCTGGTGAGAGGTTATGAAACGCGCAGACTTTTGAGCTTGGGGCACGCTGTCGAGGCTCGCTGCGTTCGCCGCATTAGCAACGTACGGGTCAATGCGGGGTATGACATTGACTCATTCGACGGGCCATCTCCAGCGGTTGTCTACGACCGATTTATAGAAGTCAAAGGCGCACGAGCTCGCAAGATACGGTTCTTTTGGAGCGATAACGAAATGAATGTTGCAAAGAAATTAGGCAAGAACTACTGGATCTATTTTCAGGGATCAATCGATGTAGCAAAGGGAATTGCGCGTGACGAACCCGTCATGATCCAGGACCCGTGGAGTTTCATTCTGGGAAATAGCCGCTTCAAAACTGTTCCACAGGGGCTCATTGTAGAGTCTGATTTGAAAGGGAATCCGATAGAACAGCAGTTGTAAAATCAACATGCCAAATAAGGCTTCAGTAGCGCAGGGTGCTCGTCAATCATCTGAGGGATTCGTCAAAAGCCCTTTTGGCTATTTTGGGTCAAAGCAACGTTTGGCGCTGCACATAGCGAAAATGCTTCCGCCTCACAACGCTTGGGTTGAGGCTTTCTGCGGTTCAGCAGCAGTAACAATGGCGAAGAAAGCAGCCCCGATTGAGGTCATAAACGATGCTGATCTGCAGATAGTTAATGTCTTCCGCCAGCTTCGAGACCACCCCACTAAACTCATCCGGCAGATCGAACTGACGCCTTATGCACGCGAAGAGTTTGAACGAGCATACAGGCGAACTGCCGCTGTCAGCGACTTGGAGCGTGCGCGAAGATTTCTCGTGGCCTGCATGATGACTGTAAATGGTGCGATGGGAAGCAATGGCCAGGGGGTCAGGCATAGTGGTTTTTCATATTCTCAGTCCTATACCCGGAACGGACAAGAAGCTCGCGTTAGTCGGTGGAATTCGCTACCGGAGCGCCTGAGCAAGGTCGTGCAACGGCTGAAACACGTTCGCATTGAACACAAAGACGCGCGAGACCTCTTGAGAATGTTCCATAAGCGTCCGGCTACTCTTTTCTACTTGGACCCGCCGTACCTCATGAACAGAGATACGAAATACAAGATAGATGCAAACGACAAGGAGTTTCACGAGGAGTTGCTCGAACTGTGCTGCCGAGCCAAATGCATGGTCCTCGTGAGCGGGTATGACAACCCGCTCTACAACTCAGCGCTGACTAAGGGCGAAGGTTGGAAAAGGAAGACGATTAAGACACATACCCGTGATACTAAGGGCAAGGATCTTACTCGAACAGAAGTTCTGTGGATGAACCGGTTCTTCGTAGAGGCTATGACGACGAGTCGTGTGCCCATCGACCTGACCAAGAAGGAAAACAAGAATTACAAGGTGAACCCCGTCAGAAGGTAGCTCTGGGGATCGATGATTTCCTTGGCGGTGAAAGAACTATCGTCGATAGCTGTCTTGCATCAAGAACCCGAACCCCATTGCCACGAGACTGAAAGCGGCACCGCGTACGAGTGGCTCCACCCCTGGTGTGACAAGTATGGCCAAACCACTGAGAAATCCCACGTACAGAATTACGCGCGACCAGTTTAGCGTCGAATCGCCAGAGGACTTCCGAAGAATCAATCCAACGAGAGCGAGTATCGGGGAAGCCCACGCGGCGATGAACACGTGAGTCTTAAGCCATTCCACCATTCAACACAGAATTGTACTGTGCGGGGACTCTAGCGGTAAAAACACACGCGCCCCACACAGCCCCCAGGAGGGTGTAGCCGAATTTTTCCCGAAGGGTACTACCCCAGGGAGGGTGTGACCGGCGTCACTCCGGGCTGGTAAACTAGGACTCTGATGGCTGAAATCAAGCGCAGGAAGACGGCAACCGTTGTGATCGGCGGAGTGCGCGTGGGCAGCGATGCACCAGTAGTGGTGCAATCCATGACCAACACCGATACCGCCGACATCCCCGGCACCATCCGGCAGGTGGCGGCCCTGGCGCGCGCCGGCTCGGAGTTGGTGCGGGTCACGGTCAACAACGACGCCGCCGCGGCCGCCTTGCCCGCCATCGTCGAAGGGCTCGAGAAGCAGGGCATGCGCGTGCCCATCATCGGCGATTTCCACTACAACGGACACATTCTGCTGAAGAAATATCCCGCGTGCGCCACAGCGCTAGCCAAGTACCGCATCAATCCCGGCAACGTCAGCATCGGCAAGAAGGACGACGACAATTTCCGCACCATGGTCGCGGTCGCGGTCGAGAACCAGAAGCCGGTGCGCATCGGGGTGAACTGGGGCTCGCTCGACCAGCAGTTACTGACCAAGCTCATGGACGACAATTCGCGCCTGGCCGAGCCCAAAGACGCGCGCGAGGTCACGATGGAAGCCATGGTGCTCAGCGCGCTCAATTCGGCCAAGCTCGCCGAGAAATACGGCCTGCGGCCGGACCAGATCATCCTCAGCGCCAAGGTGAGCGGCGTGCAGGACCTGATCGACGTGTACCGCTCGCTGGCGGCGCGCTGCGGCTATGCCCTGCACCTCGGTCTGACCGAGGCGGGCATGGGCGCAAAGGGAATCGTGGGCTCGAGCGCAGCGCTCGCGGTGCTGTTGCAAGAAGGCATCGGCGACACCATCCGCGTCTCGCTCACGCCTGCGCCCAACGGAGACCGCACCGAAGAAGTCCTGGTCGCGCAGCAGATCCTGCAATCGCTCGGCATCCGCAGCTTTACCCCGCAGGTCACCGCGTGCCCGGGATGCGGGCGCACGACATCCACCTTCTTCCAGGCGATGGCAGAGCAGATCCAGACGTACTTGCGGGAGCAGATGCCGCTGTGGAAGGAGCGTTACGCGGGGATCGAAGAGATGAAGGTCGCAGTGATGGGATGCGTGGTGAACGGCCCCGGAGAATCCAAGCATGCCAACATCGGCATCTCGCTGCCGGGCACGTTCGAGGAGCCCAAGGCGCCGGTCTTCGTGGATGGCCGGTTGATGACCACTCTGAAGGGCGACAATATCGTTGCTGAATTCATCCAGATCCTGAATGGTTACGTCGAATCGCGCTACTCCGCCCGGGCGGAAACAGCGTCGATGGAGAAGTAGGGCGAAAGCAGGGCGGCGGCCAAGCCCCTGCCGTTACGCACGCAACAGCGCATACGACGCCACCAGCCATAGCACGAAACCAGCGGTGTTCAGCGCCACGCGAATACCGATGTTGTCCACGATCTTGTTGTACTTCCCGCTCATCGCAACCTCCTTACAATCTCTTTGACGGACGCCGCGCGAATTGGTTAGTCGGCCGCGCTGCACTTTCTTGCTGCCTGCTTAGAAGTACGTTCCAGCCCGGAAAAAGTTCACGGATTCTTGGCGCAGGGCGGAAAGGCATGGAAAAGGCGGTGGCTACGGGCGCAGGCAGCGGCCCGGGGAATCCAGTTCGTCACTACTTCAGGCGCAGGGTGCGCAGCATGTTCTCGAAGGTGGGCCGCAACTGTTCGAAGTCGCGCTCGGGCGCGACGAACACCGCGTAAAGCACGCTCCCGTCGGCACGCTGCAACGTGACCAGCCAGTCATGCTCCGGCAGCGGCGCGCCCCTCGAATCCAGCACCGGGGATTGGCCGCTCAGGTCCACAGACATGCCGGGCACGCGGTTCACGCGAATGCTGTCCGCCCCCGAGGTCTGCCTCATGCCGGGATTGCCCTGCGTGATGCCCTGCACCAGCTGCTGCGTGGCCGCGCTCAGGCTGGCTCCGCCTTGCGGCGAGTACCCGCCCATCATGACTCCGTATGCGACCGTGCCCTGCGAGACCCCTGACGGCGGGCCGATCGTGATCGAGCCACTCTGCTGGTCCGTGGTGGTCTGCCAGTTGTCCGGATGCTTGATCGTGAAGACGCTGTTGCTGGCAATGGGGATGAGGGTCTTGCTCGGCCTGACCTGCTGCAGGGTCACCGCGCCGAGATTGGCGCTGGCAGGAGCCGGTGCGGCCGGAGCGGAGCCTGTGGCGACAGCGGCCGGCGCTGCGCCGCCATTCTTGTTTTGGCTTGCCCACTGGCCGGATTTGGCGCCGTCCGTGATCTGCTGCCCGGTGTAGGCCGTCACGCCCTGCGCCTGCTGGTGGGCCTGGGTGAAGGACTGGCTGCTGGCCTGGTAGTTCTCCGGCGGCCAGTTCGCGATCTCCTTGTCCACTGCGGTGATGCGGTTGCCGGGACTCGGGTGATCGCTCAGGAACTGCGGCGGCGCGCCGCCCTGACTTTCCAGCTTCTGGAAGAACTCGGCCAACGACTTGGGGTTGTAGCCGGCCTTGTACGCGATGATGGCGCCCACGGCGTCGGCCTGAGCCTCATCTGCGCGCGAATACTTCATGCTGAGCAGACCGCCACCTACCTGACCTCCAATACTCGCAATCGCTCCGGTCACTCCCCCGAAGATCTGCCCCAGGATCTCACCCCCAGCGGCGAGGATGCTGGGCAAAGTGTTCTTCTGCATTTGCTTGGCCGAGTGCTGCATATAGACGTGAGACATCTCGTGGGCCATGACGCCCGCCAGTTCGGCCTCGTTATCCGCCGCCGTGATGGTGCCGACGTTGATGAAGATCGGGCCCCCCGGAACGGCAAAGGCGTTGATCTCCTTCTGCTGGATGACATGGAACTGGTACGGCCAGGAGTTCTGCTGCGGGATGACGCGCTCCAGCTTCTTCCCCAGTTGCTGTACGTACTGCGTGACCGGACTGGAGTCGGGCAGCACCGGCATCTGCTGATAGACCTCGCCCACCGCCTTCTGCCCGAGCTGGATCTGCTGGTCCCGGCTCATGCCGGCGTTGCCGGGATCGGGCAGCACCGGTTCCGCTTGGGCAAGCGACTCCGTCACCACAAACGACAAAGTCAGTACGATGGCCAAGGCGCGTACGAGAACAGATCGCGTGTTCATAACCCCTCCAGCACAGCACCGCTACCAAGCGATTTTACATAGCGGAAGCTGGTTACGCTGCCCGGCAGGTACCGATTCGGGAGCTCCACGGAGCCGGTACGGCGGGCCGGATGTCGCATCCCGGTGGTCAAGGTCTGCGTCTAAGGTAACCATCCGAGTCGTTGCTGGGCGTGCTAGTATCGGCGCAATCCCCCGACTCAACAGCGCATCCATGGTCCAGCACCCCACTCTTCGGTTTCTCGCGGCGTTCACTGCACTGATCTGTTTCGCCTGCTTGTTGCTCTGGGTAGACACGCTGATCCCGCAGCCGATGGCGTTGTCGCGGCGGCCGACACCGCCCGCTGCAGGCACAGCACAAGCCTCCGATGTGGCCGCCGAGATCCCGGAGATGGCGAGTGAGAGCCCGCCCGCGCCCCATCAGACGCCAAGCCTTTCCCAGCCCGCCGCGGTCGAACCGGCGGCCGATGCCGGACGTCCCGACGCACATGTGGTCAAGCGCGGCGAGAGCGTCACCACCGTCGCGCGCGCGTGGCTGTCGCGAACTTCGTACATGACCGCTCTCGAACTCGAGGCAGCGATCCGCGAAGCCAGCGGCCTGAAGAGCGGCGCGCCCAAGCCCGGCGAGGTGCTGGTCATCCCCGGCTTTCAAGCCGAGCCGGTCGTGGAGCACCCCATCGCGCGCGCCCGCGATTTCGAGGTCCACGCCATCTACCTGACCGGCGGCATGGCGGGCAGCGATAACGGCATCCGCCTGATCCGCCACTGGCACGACGTCAGCGGCAATGCCATCGTCTTCGACGTCAAAGATAGCGACGGCTCGGTGAACGTGCCCTTCGAGCACGCGTTTGTGCCCAAGGGCCACCGCCCGCCCATCCGCAACCTGCCGAAGTTCATCCACTTCCTGCACCAGAACGGCATGCACGCGATCGCTCGCATCGCGTTGTTCCGCGACGACAACATCGCGCAACACCATTCCGAGTTCGCGGTGCGCTCGCGCCGCGGCGGCGAGCCCTGGCGCGAAAACGGCAAGCTGGTGTGGAGCGACCCATCGCAGCCGGAGGTCCAGGCTTACAACATCGGGCTGGCCAAGTACGTGGCCTCCGCCGGCGCCGACGAGATCCAGTTCGACTACGTGCGCTTCCCCGCCGAGGGCGACCAGAAAGACGCGCAGTTCGCCTTCGAGAAGACACATCCCGCGTGGAAACGTTTCGAAGTGATCAGCGACTTTCTGGCCCGCGCCTACAAGGAGCTGCACGCCAAGGGCGTGTTGGTCTCGCTGGACGTCTTTGGCGTCATGGCCTGGCAACGCCCGGTAGACCTCTCGCACACCGGACAGGACATCGTGGAAATGGCCAAGCACTGCGATGTGCTCTCGCCCATGATCTATCCCTCGCACTTCTTCGGCATGGACGGATACGCTCTGCCCGGCGACGCTCCCGAGCACTTCATCTCCGAGTCCATGGAGCGCTTCCAGAAGGTGACCGAGGGCAGCGCGGTCGTGCTGCGGCCGTGGTTGCAGGCCTTCGGCTGGAAGACGAAAACCTACTCGCCCGCCTACATCGAGACCCAGGTCAGCGTGGCCAAGGACAGGGGAGGCATAGGCTTCTTGTTCTGGAACGCGCGCAACGATTACGCCAAGCCCTTCGCCGCCATGCCCGAGATGCGCTCCAAGCCGGCGCGCTTCTTCCACGTGGACGCCCCCGCGGCCCAAGCCAGGAGCACCGCTGGGCAGTAGCTTTCCATCTGTCATCCCGAGCGAGGGCTTCAGCCCGAGTCGAGGGACCCCTACCCCCTCCCGGTCATCAGTTCAGATAAAGGACTTAGCTACTGATATCAAGGGGATCAGGAGCCGTCTGCAAGAAAGACCTCACCACAAAGAACACGAAGGTCGCACAAAGGTGCGCGAAGGAAACCCCGCGACAGATCCAGCCCCCCTCCCCCTCCCCCTCGATATGTCGGTCTAAAGGGGTTAAGGGCGGAGATATGTGGGGTATGTGGTAGCTAGTAGCTGGTAGTTAGTCGTTAGTAGGAGCCGGGCGGAAAGGCCGGCCAAACGATCAACACACACAATTTCAAAGATCGGCTGCACGGGGCAGCGGCGCGCGCGCGGCGCGCTACCAAAGATCCTTCGCCAAAGGCTCAGGATTTCGCCTGCGGGCTCCCGCTGCGCTCACACCCGCAAAGCGGCTCAACATCCAGAGTAGCAAATCGAAGAGTTGTGGAGCTGGAGGTGCGGAACGCGAAGGGCAGCGGAATCAACAGCTTACGACGGGCGCAAACACCGCGCTTGACATTGCTTAAAGCTATACAGACGGCTTCCTAAGCGGCTGAAACTGAGCGGCTTAGTGGATTGCACATGAAAGGACGAGAGTGAAATTTATTTTGGGGCGCGTCCCAGTCGAGCAAAACTGGCTCCTGTGGGCGCCTTTCATCTGGGCCACCCGACCTGAAATTATTTTCGATCGTCGTCCCATCCATGCCAAGGAGCGGGGTTGGGTGGGCACCCGGCTGTTATCGAGGGGCACCCGGCGTCTTGATTTCAAGACGGTCCAAAGATCTCGCGGTACTTAGATTCCGTCACCTTCCTGAAGGCCATATCCAGTGTCCATATGGAACCACGAGGCCGGTCTTTTACCCCGGCTACATCAATCGAAACTCCATCAGTCCCTGTGAGACTCATTGAAATCGTTATTTCCTGCCCCCCGAGATTGACCCGCCAGTCGTGGTTGACATTGAGATACTTTGCCGACCACCCATCCTGATTGGAAAATTCTCCGGCCAACGCATGGTTGGTCCGGATAGCGTCGTGGTAGGGCACCATCTCCTCAGGAGTCAATCTTTCAAAATGGGTGCCCGCCCACTTGAGATCCCCCTTGTTGCTCATTGAATATATTGTCGAATTCCAGAACAGGACTGGGAACGGTCCTTCATGGACTGGGTAAGTCTCGATCTTTGTTGGCGTGATCCGGAAAACAAGGACCGCATGCGTCATCTGTGTCGGGGCGGTGGCACCGCCCATCAATGAACGGAATATCATCCCAATATTGCCGAGATAGGTTTTGCTCCAGCCGTCGTACTCTTGATCGACAAAGACAAAGCACTCCTGCTGATTGCAGAACGCCTTCGACACCCAGGTCGCACTAATCCCGTAGGCTCTCATCGATGCCGCACCGAGGAGCAGGACGACGAAAACGACGAATGTAATTTGCAGCAGTCTGCGCTTGGAAGTCATGGCCGACAGAAGCCTCCCGGACCAGGCCCGCAGATATTGTTGAGAATGTTTTCACGATTGTAATCCCACTTCCCATTGAGTCTATCGTCACTGTAATTAGGGTCTTCTGAAGGAGACGCGCTGATAAACGTCTGGATGCTTAGCAGCTGTGCCCCACCGTTCGCCAAAAGCGGGCTTGGGTGGGGCACCCGGCATTTGTCTGTGATTTTCAGTGCAGGTAGGGGTCCTTCGACTCGGGCTGAAGCCCTCGCTCAGGATGACAAACATGGAGCGCGACAAGAGTGGGCGAGAAGCCTATATGGTGGGGATCAGAAGACCCTTCGCAGGGCCTCAGGGTCTCGGCGGCGGGCTCCCGCTCCGCTCACGCCCGCCAAGCGCCTCGACTTTCCGTTGTGACGTATCTCGATACGCCCGTATAATGGCGGGTGATTCCTCCGACTGCAGTGCGGAAGATTTTCATCCCCGGGTTGGCTGTGCCGGCACCGTACGGGGGAAATTTTTCTTGTCTCCGGCGGCCCTTATCCCCGTCTAATCCAGTAGTCCTCCAAAGCTGCGACCACCATCCCCCAAGGAGCGCCTAGCATGGCGATGAACAAGACCGAGAAGATCTGGCACAACGGGAAGCTGATCAACTGGGACGACGCCACCCTGCACGTCATGTCCCACGTGGTGAACTACGGCTCGGCGGTGTTCGAAGGCATCCGCTGCTACGCCCGCAAGGACGGCGCCGGCATCTTCCGCGCACCGGAGCACATGCAGCGCCTGCTGGATTCGGCCAAGATCTACCGCATGGATGTTCCCTTCACCCGCGATGAACTGGTGCGCGGCATGGTGGAGGTGCTGGCCGCCAACAAGGTCGTTCCCTGCTATGTGCGGCCCGTCGTGCTGCGCGGCTACGGCCAGATGGGCGTGAACCCGTTCAATTCTCCCATCGAGGTGTACATCATCAACTACGAGTGGGGGAAGTATCTCGGTACCGGCAAGGCCGACGAGGGCGTGGACGTCTGCGTCTCGTCGTGGACCCGCCTGGCCCCCAACACTATGCCGGCGATGGCGAAATCGGGGGCGAACTACATGAACTCGCAGCTCATCAAGATGGAAGCCATCGTGAACGGCTACGTCGAGGGCATCGCGCTGGACGCCAACGGCTACGTCAGCGAGGGTTCGGGCGAAAACGTCTTCCTGGTCCGCAACGGCACGCTGCTGACCGCGCCGCTGGGCAACTCGGTGCTGCCCGGCATCACCCGCGATAGCGTCATCCGCCTGGCCAAGGACCTCGGCATCCCGGTGGTCGAGCAGGTGATCCCGCGCGAGATGCTCTACATCGCCGACGAGGTGTTCTTCACCGGCACCGCCGCCGAGATCACACCCATCCGCTCCATCGACAAGATCACCGTCGCGAACGGCAAGACGGGACCGGTCACGCAGGCATTGCAGAAGGAGTTCTTTGCCATCCTGCAGGGCAAGGCGCCGGACCGCTACAACTGGTTCACGCCTCTGCCGGTCACGTCGCGCCAGCCCGTGACGGCCTGACGAGCTCAGCATCTCCACCCAGCGGGGCGCATGCACTGCGCCCCGATTCTTTTTCGTATAAGATTTGAAACCCATTCGCAAGGAAATCGTCTCTTGAGAGGACGCACTGTCCGAACAACCAGCCAGGAGGATCTATGAGCACCGCAACCCCTGCAGTCAGCACTGATTTCGCGGTCGCGTACCGCGATTTCATGGTGGAGAGCATCACCCAGGAGATGGCGACCACGAAGAAAGTCCTCGCCGCCGTCCTGGAGAACAAGAAGGACTACCGGCCGGATCCCAAGTCCCGCACCGCCGGGGAATTGGCCTGGCATATCGTCCAGGTCGAGGTCCAGTTCCTGCATGAGATCGCCGATGGCGCTTTTTCCATGGAAGAGCGCTACAAGCATCCAGGCACCATCGCGGAGATGGTGAAGTGGTACTCGAAGGAGCTGCCGACTGCCATCGAGCGGGTCAAGAAGATGAGCCCCGAACAGCTCAATAAGGTGCTGGACTTCTACGGCGCCTTCAAATTCCCGGCCTACTTCTTCCTCAGTTTTGTGGAGAAGCACAGCCTGCACCACCGCGGCCAGCTTGCGGCCTACCTCCGTCCGCTCGGATCGAAGGTCCCCAGCATCTACGGGGGCAGCGCCGACGAGCCTTGGGAGCCGCCGAAATAAGTCCCGAGTCCAGAGGTCCAAGTACCGAGCGGGGCGGCTGCCGAGCCGCCCTTTTTCCTTCGCTGCACTCTGTACTCTGCACCCGGAACGTGATACTTTTCACCCCACCGGAATAGCTCCCCTAGACGAGAACAGCTATGCATATTGATGATTTGCTGAAGATCGCAATGGAGCGTAAGGCCTCCGACTTGCACCTGAAGGTGGGCAACTTCCCCCATGTGCGGGTGGATGGCGAACTGGTGCCTCTCACCGACCAGCCACGCATCTCGGCCGAGGACATGCTGAACATGGCCTTCAGCATGATGTCCAACCGCCAGAAGCAGAAGTTCAAAGAGAACACCGAGCTCGATATGGCGTACGGCGTGGCCGGCCTGGGACGCTTCCGCGTCAACGTCTTCCAGCAGCGCGGCAACGTCGGGCTGGTGCTCCGCGTCATTCCCACCAAGATCAAGCCGCTCGACGAGCTCTTCCTGCCGAGGATCCTCGACCAGATCTGCGAGGAGCAGCGCGGCCTGGTGCTGGTGACCGGGGTCACCGGTTCCGGCAAGTCCACGACGCTGGCGGCCATGATCGACCGCATCAACTCGTCGCGGCCGGAACACATCATGACCATCGAGGACCCCATCGAGTTCCTGCACCGCGACAAGAAGGGATTCGTCAACCAGCGCGAGGTCGAGGTGGACACGCCCTCGTTCGGCAGCGCCCTGCGCGCCAGCCTCCGCCAGGACCCCGACACCATCCTGGTGGGCGAGATGCGCGACCTGGAGACCATCCAGACCGCGCTGCACGCCGCCGAGACCGGCCACCTGGTCTTCTCCACCCTGCACACCCTGGACGCGGTCGAGACCATCAACCGCATCATCTCCGTCTTCCCGCCGCCGGAGCAGAAGCAGATCCGCCTGCAACTGGCCGCGGTGCTCAAGGCGGTCGTCAGTCAGCGCCTGGTCAAGCGCGCCGACGGTCCGGGCCGCGTGCCCGCGGTCGAGGTGCTGGTCACCACCGCGTACATCCGCGAGTGCATCATCACCCCGGAGAAGACGCGCATGATCAAGGAAGCTCTCTCCGCCGGCGTCTCGCAGTACGGTATGCAGACCTTCGACCAATCGCTGTACGATCTCTACTCCAAGGGCCTGATCTCCTACGAGACGGCGCTGGAGAACGCGTCGAACCCGGACGACTTCAAGCTGCGCGTCCAGGGCATCAGCTCCACCGGCGATGCCGCCCGCGACGAGATGCAGCAGGCCGGCTTCGGACACTAGACCTCAGAGGCAATCGCTTGGACGCGCGCTTCGGCGCGCGTTTTTTTTCGCTACCGCAGCCTGCTTGGGACAAGCGTAATTCGTTAGGACAGCCGGTCGCCGCAACCCGGGTGGAGCAGGCCTTCAGGCCTGCATCCTAGCGGCCAAGACATCGACCGGCTTTAGCCGCTGAGGGACTTCATCTTTCTGGAATTTGGGATTGGCCGAACCAAATGGCCAATCCTCTGCTCTTTCGACCAAGCCGCGCCGGACGGGGTTTTCATGGATGTACCTTCGGAACTGCTCGTATTCCTCTGCATCGCGAACTCGATGGTCGTAAAAGCTTGTCTGCCAGATTTCGTAGGTGACACCGAATCTCTTCTTCGCTTGAAAAGAAAATCCACCCTTAATGAACTGCATCGCACGCTCGAGAGTCACGATCGGACTCATGAGCAGATGGAAGTGGTTCGGCATTACCACGAACTCGTGCAAGAGGTATTTCTGTTGCTCCCGATATGAGTACAGCAGTTCAATGAAAAGATCGGCCATTCGCTCGGATTGCAGCAGGTTCTTCTTCATGTAAGCCGAGGCGGTGATGAAGTAAGTACCGTGGCCCGTTTCACCCCGGTAAGGAATAGTCATAAGTACCTCAGCGGCTAAAGCCGGGCCTCATAAGAACACCGGCAATGTGCAGGCCTAAAGGCCTGCTCCACCCCTTCCGCTTGAGGGCCTAGTGGCCCTTCCACCCGTTCGCGGGCTTGAGAACTTGCACTACGCACCTGCTTACCACATTGCCCACTGGGCTGTCGGTGAGCAAAACCTCCGATTGGGTGCAGCCGTGATATGTTCTGCCCGTGCCCTTCCGGACCAAGAAGACCTCCGATGCGGCGGCGCTCTACGAGTACGCCGTCGGAGCGCTAGGGCGGAAGATGCGCTCCGTCGCCGAACTCAAGCGCCTGCTCCGCCAGCGCGTGATTGCGGGCGAGAACGGCGAGGCGCTCGTCGAAGCGGTCGTCATCAAGCTCAAAGAGCAGAAGTACCTGAACGACACCGACTACGCCACGGCCTATTCCAGCTATCGCAGGGACAACGAGAAGTTCGGCCGCATGCGCGTGATCTCCGACCTCAAGGCGAAGGGCGTGCATGGCGAGGTGATCGGGAAGGCGGTCTCGGCCGCCTACGCGGACAGCAACGAAGAGCAGCTTGCGCGCGCCTACCTGCGCCGCAAGAACCTGAAGAAGCCCTCCGATCAGAAGCAGGCCGCCCGCATCTTCCGCGCCTTGACCCGCGCCGGCTTCACCAGCCGCACCATCATCAAGATCCTCAAGAACTGGAATGTGGATGACGAGGTCCTGACGGCGCTCGAATCGGAAGAACAATGATGGCTGTCCAGTGCGTTCGTCTAAGCTGTTGGCGATCAGCTATTAGCGTTTAGCCAGCCACGACCGGCCCGGAGTCCTCATTGGCTAAGCGCGAATCGCCAATCGCTAACCGCTCAATCCCGCCTGTTAGAATTACGGCTTCACCCACGTATGCTCACAGGCTCCGACATTCGCGAGATGTTCCTGAAGTATTTCGAGCAGCACGGCCACAAGCGCGTGCATTCGTCGTCGCTCGTCCCGGCGAACGATCCCACCCTGCTGTTTACCAACGCCGGCATGAACCAGTTCAAGGACGTCTTCCTGGGGCTGGAAAAGCGCGACTACAACAGAGCTACTACGTCGCAGAAATGCGTGCGCGCCGGCGGCAAGCACAACGACCTGGAGAACGTCGGCTTCACCGCCCGCCATCACACTTTCTTCGAGATGCTGGGGAACTTCTCCTTCGGCGATTACTTCAAACGCGATGCCGTCAAGTTCGCCTGGGAGCTGGTCACCTCGAAAGATTGGTACGGCATCCCCAAGGACCGCCTCTACGCCACCATCTTTAAGGGCGAGCAGGGCGTGCCGCGCGACGAAGAGGCCGACGGATACTGGGCCGAGCAGGGCGTCCCCAAGGATCGAATCCTCGAGATGGGGATGAAGGACAACTTCTGGCAGATGGGCGACACCGGCCCCTGCGGCCCTTGCAGCGAGCTCCACTACGACCTGGGCCCGGCGGCCTCGCAGGAGGGCCACGCCGACTGCAAGTTCCCCTGCGAGTGCGGCCGCTATGTCGAGATCTGGAACCTGGTCTTCATGCAGTTCGACCGCGACGCGAGCGGCAAGCTGAACCCTCTGCCCAAGCCGTCTATTGATACTGGCGCCGGACTGGAACGCATCGCCGCAGTCATGCTCAACCTCCAGGACCGGAATAAGTTTTCGAACTACGACACCGACCTGTTCCAGCCGCTGATCAAGCGCGCTGCCGAGCTGACCGGGGTCAAGCTCGACAAGGAACTCGCTGCCGAGGAGCACAAGCGTGGGGCGGCCTCGCTGCGCGTCATTGCCGACCACGCCCGCGCGACCACGTTCCTCATCTCCGATGGCGTCGTGCCGGCCAACGAAGGCCGCGGGTATGTGCTGAGGAAGATCATCCGCAGGGCCATACGGCACGGACGTCTGCTGGGACAAGACAAGCCATTTCTGTACCAGATGGTGTCCGCCGTTCGCGACCTGATGAAGGACGCCTACCCCGAACTGCTCGACTCCGCCGACCGTGTTGCCAAGGTCGTGGAGGCGGAGGAGTCGCGTTTTGCGCACACGTTGGACATCGGATCAGAGGAGCTAGATATCGCTGTTGCTGAAGCGATTAACGACGCAATTGAAGAAGCCGATATGGACGTTCTCGAACATTGGTTCGAAGGCTTTACAAATGAAGAAAGAGTGATTGTCGATAATGACGTAAAGAGTGAGTATCTGCCATACCTCTTGTCTGGCCACACTCCGGAAGAGCGCGAAAACGCCGCAAGGCACCTCGTGGGCAACAATCTCGCGAAGGACCTGCTGTCATACATTCCACAAGCCGCGAACGTCACTCTCACTGGAGACGAGGCCTTCAGACTGTATGAGACTTACGGGCTACCCCGCGACTTCATCGAAGACGCTTGCCGAGACGCCGGCATCGGATTTGATGCTGAAGGATTCGACCGCGCCATGGAAGCGGAGCGCGAGCGCGCCAAAGCCTCCTGGAAGGGCGCAGCCAAAGCGACCGCCAGCCCTGCGTTTCGCGAATTGAAGCCGACCGCGTTCGAGGGCTATCGGCAGACAGAATCGGATTCCTGCGAAGTGCTGGCTATCATCCGCAAGGGCCAGGGTGTGCGGGAACTGAAGCCCGGAGACGACGGCGAGGTCGTCCTCGACCACACGCCCTTCTACGCCGAATCCGGCGGGCAGGTCGGCGACACCGGATGGTTTTACAACGATGAGCACAACGCCGTCGTTGCCGAAGTGAAGGGTTGCTACTACCCCGTCCAGGGCGTGCGCGCCCACAAGGTAGTGGCGAAGGAGCTAATCGTGGTCGGCCAGCGCGTGGACGCCGTGGTGGACACCGGCGTGCGCCAGTCCACCATGCGCAACCATACCGGTACGCACTTGCTGCACGCCGCCCTGCGCGAGATCCTGGGCAAGCACGTCAAGCAGGCCGGCTCGCTGGTCGCCCCCGACCATCTGCGCTTCGACTTCTCCCACTTCACCTCCGTCGCCGACGAGGAACTGCAAGACATCGAGGACCTGGTCAACAAGGAAGTGCTCAAGAACGAGCGTGTCGAGGTCATCGAGGACGTGCCCATCGACGTGGCCGTCAATCAGTACAAGGCCATGGCGCTGTTCGGCGAGAAATACGGCGACAAGGTGCGGGTCATCAAGATCGGCGACTTCTCCACCGAGCTCTGCGGCGGCACGCATACCTTGCAGACCGGCGAGATCGGCCTGGTGAAGGTGCTGCGCGAGGAAAGCGTGTCGTCGGGCACGCGACGCATAGAGGCCGTGACCGGCGAAGGCTCGCTGAAGCATTTCCGCCGCGACCACGAGCTGGAGAGCGTTGTCTCCGGGCTAGTCCGCGGCCACGCGGAAAGCCCCGCAGTTGCTCTAAAGACCGAACTCGAGCGCCGCGAGGAAGAGATCAAGAAGCTACGCAAGGAGTTGGAGCAGGCGCGCATGAAGTCCGCTTCAGCCGCCGTTTCCTCTACCGAGGACAAGGTCAAGACGGTCAAAGGTGTGAAGGTCTATGCCTCGCGCGTCGAGAACGTCGACCGCACCCAGATGCGCACCCTGGTGGACAACCTGCGCAACAAGCTGGGCTCCGGCGTGGTGGTGCTGGGCGCGGCGCAGGATGGCAAGGTCGCGCTCATCGTCGGCGTCACCAAGGACCTCACCGACCGCGTGCAGGCGGGCAAGATCGTCGGGCAGATCGCGCAGAAGGTCGGCGGCTCCGGCGGAGGCCGTCCCGACATGGCCGAGGCCGGAGGCAAGAACCCCGAAGCTCTCGACGCCGCCCTGGCCGACGCCCCCGCGGTGGTGGAATCCCTCCTGAAGTAGCGGCTGGGGTAGGCCTTCCTGCCTTCGTTGTATCCTCTCGCCACGGGACCTGGCGCGGCCTCGATTCTGGCCTATAATCTCTCGCCCGCGACGGAGGACACCGCCATGCCCAGAGCCAAGGCCGCCACCAAGAAGCAGCGGTTTGAGGCCGAACTTTATCCCGACAGCGCCGGCAGCAGCGTGCTGAAGTTCGATGTTCCCTTCAACACCCAGGAAGTCTTCGGGACGCGCGCGCGCGTTCCGGTGCGTGGCACCATCAACCGCTTCCCCTTTCGCAGCTCCATCTTCCCCATGGGCGGTAAGTGCCACATGATGGTCGTCAACCGCGAGATGCGCGAGGGCGCGAAGGTGAAGGCCGGCGACACCGCCAAGGTGGTCATGGAACTGGACGACGCGCCGCGCACGGTCGCCGTCCCCGCCGACCTCAAGAAGGCGCTCGCCGGGAACATGGCGGCCCAAGCGGCGTTCGACAAGCTCTCCTACACCCATCGCAAAGAGTTCGTGAAGTGGATCACAGAGGCCAAGCAGCCGGAGACGCGCCAGAGCCGCCTGGCCAGGACCCTGGACATGGTGGTCGCCGGCAAGCACCGCTAGCGCCCTGGCCGGGTTGCTCTGGACAGCGCACCGCATACGGGTGTATATCCTGCCCCACATCTTCGCCGGGGGACGTGCAAGCTAGTGGGGCGCCGCGATACTCCCGATTCTGAGCCCGCCCCGCTGCATCCAAGGGGGTACGCCATGGCGAATCTGGCATTCAGGCAGGAGATGGATCGCGTCCGCTTCATCACGCACGAGGGCAAGCAGATCCTGCTGATCGACAACACCAGCTGCTCCTCGCGCGAGATCATCGAGAACTACACCGAGTGCCAGCGCATCGTGACCGCGGAACCAATGAACTCGGTGCTCACGCTCAGTGACTTCACGGACGCGGAGGTCGACCGCACCGCCCTTACCCGCATGAAGGAGGTTGCGGTGCTCGACCGGCCGCACGTCAAGCGCGCTGCCATCACCGGTGTGGACAGCCTTCCCGACACCTATTACCGCTCGCTGATGTCCTTCTCGGTCCGCGAATTCCCCGCCTTCAAGACGCGCGAGGAAGCGCTCGACTGGCTGGTCCAGGACTGATGGCTAGCTATTAGCGATTGGCAATTGGCGTTTAGCCAGCACCGGTCCCGCCTGGTGCGTCGGAATCTGTTCCGGACAGACAGGAAGCTGGATTGGCTAAACGCTAGTCGCCAATCGCTAATAGCCGCCCTAGCTCCGCCACTTCAACGTCACCGGCCCGCTCATGGGGTGCTTCATCGCCGTGCCGCTGGCGCGCGATTCCAGCAGCGCCTGCTTCAGCGCGAAGTACCACTTGGCCGGGCGGTCGGCGTCGTCGATCAGCATCATCGCGGGATCGTGCTTCAGCCCTTCCGCCTGGATCTCCATGGTCTGCCGGTCCTGCTCCATGAACTTCTTGCCGAAGAAGCGGAAGATGGGCAGCACTCCCGGCACGAGGCAGAAGATATTCCACGCCGCGCGCACGTCGATGCGGCAGGCATTTGCGGTGATGGGCGTCACCGTGGTCAGGCTGGAGAACCAGTACTTCCCTGCGTGGATGGTCTCGTAGCGGCAATTCGGCAGGACGAAATCGATGGTGGTGGTGATCCCTTCCGCCTTGGCGTAGGCGCGCAGCAGCTTGTAGGGCGCACTGTTCGACGACGGCGTGTGCGCGCTCATGCGGAAGCCGTTGGGAATGGGCTCGAACTGCTTGGCTTTCTCGTGGATGCTGCGCCGCGTCCGCCACCACCACGCCTGGTGCACGAAGGGCCCGTGCGCCGGGTCCATCAGTCCGATGATCCCGTGATCCACGTTTACCGGCAGGTCTGCCGACAGGAAAGTAAGAGTGAACTTCTGGCTGAATGTCGGAAGTTTGGGCGGATCGCCCTCCGGTTCCTGGTTTCCGCGGAACTTTTCGCCTTTCTCCGGCAGGTACACCCAGAAGAAGCCGTCCTGCTCGCGGCAGGGGAAGGCGTTGGCGTAGATCTTGGAGACGTCGAGGTCCTGGCCCGGCACCAGGGACGGGATCTCGGTGCACTGGCCGCTGGTGGGCTCGAACTTCCAGCCGTGATACGAGCACTGCACGCGCTTGCCGTCGAACCAGCCGCGGGAGAGCGGCATGGCGCGGTGCGGGCAGGCGTCACGCAGGGCGAACGGCCGGGCCCGGTCGTCGCGCCCCAGCACCAGCGGGATCCCCAGCAGCATGGCCGTGCGCATGCGGCTTCCGTACACCTGCTCGCTGCGCAGCGCCGGATACCAGAACCCGCGTAGCATCACCGCGTCGGGCATCAGTTGGTCGGGGGTTTCAGGCATGCAGTCTGGCTAGTATATTCTGGCAGCCGTCAGGAGGACGAAGTGCCCGCACTGCCGACCATCCAGGACAACCTGCGCCGTAGCTTCGAAGGCGACGCCTGGCATGGCCCTGCAATGATGGAGATCCTCAAAGGCGTCAGCGCCAAACAGGCTGCGGCCAGGCCTATTCCCAACGCCCACAGCATCTGGGAGCTGGTGCTGCACGTGACCACATGGCAGTCGGTGGTCGTGCGCCGGCTGAAGGGAGAAGCCTACGATCCCAGCCCAGCCCAGGACTACCCACCGATCAGCGACAAGAGCGCGGCTGCGTGGGAGCACGACCTCGCGACCCTGCGCCACGTTCACGCCGAACTCAATGCTGCCGTGGACCGGCTGCCCGAGTCGCGTCTCACCGAGATCGTCCCCGGCGCCAAGTACACCATCGAGTTCATGCTCCAGGGTGTGATCCAGCACGACCTCTACCACGCCGGCCAGATGGCGATTCTGAAGAAAGCGCTGCAGAATCAGTGAGTCCGGCGAACTGCCGTGGCCTTCCGTAACCGACCTACGGAAACTTGCCTGTTTTCTTGGTTTTTGACCGGAGATCACCGCGGGTCACTCCCACGATTCCCTATAACTATCCGATTGCTCCCTATGTCTGTCCGTCATATAATCCAGCCACTCAGGACTTTTCCGTCAGGATCGGGTCTGGCGGCGCGGGTGTTTTGTGCCGCCGCACGAGACTGCTTGATGAGCAAACACTTGTCACAGCCCGCGTCAGGCGCCCGCAAGCTGGGCGGCGTCCCGGTCTCTGCGGTGATGGTTGCACTCATTCTGGCTGCATCGTACCCGGCTGGGGCCTCCGACGGCATTGTCGCCGTCACCGAGAATGGCCACGTCATCTACGTGGATGCGCCGACGGCGACGCCCTCCCCGCAACCGCGCCGCGCCAGCGTGCTGGTGTACTGGAGTCGCTCGGAGAAGCGCTGGAAGCGGGTTCCGCCGCCTACGCCATCGGCCATGCGCGCCGCCCGCTCCGCCGCCGCCGAGGTGCAAAAGTTCCTCGGCTCCGCGCCCAGCCGCGACTCCCAGCAACCTTTCACCGACCAGGACATCAGCCCCGACAATCGCGAACTGATCGGCACGCGCGCCATCAGCTCCGCGGAACTGGACCGGATCATCGCCGACGCGGCCGCACGCAACAACGTGGACGTCAATCTGGTCCGCGCCGTCATCAAAGTGGAGTCGAACTTCAATCCCAGCGCGCGATCGCGCAAGGGAGCGATGGGACTCATGCAGCTCATGCCGGGTACTGCCCGCAAGCTCAACGTGAACAATCCGTACGACCCGCAACAGAACGTGGACGGCGGCGTCCGCCATCTGCGGCAGCTCCTGGACATCTACAACGGCGACCTCACTCGTTCGCTGGCAGCCTATAACGCCGGCGCCGGGGCGGTGGACCGCAGCAACGGCGTGCCTCCGTACGCCGAGACCAGGAACTACGTCCGCAGGATCAAGACCCTGTACGGAGCGGGGGACGGCCAGTTTCTGACCGGCCCCGCCTCGGCGCCCATCCGGATGTACCGGGGGGCCGACGGCGTGCTGGTGATCACGAACGAGTAGGGGCTGCAGGACAGCCGCGCTCGGTTGTCCGCAAGAGAGTTTGGCTCGGTTATTGGCGATTCGAAGCGCTGAACTGTGACAGTAGGTCCAATGCGACTGGTCTCGCGCGGGCTGGCCGTCCTGCTGCTGCTCGCGCTTGCCCTGCCCGGCTGGGCGATGAGTGTCAAGCAGAAGAAGCAGCTCGCGCGCACCCAGTTCGAGACCGCCGAGCGCCTGCGCGAGGCCCTCAACGGCAAGCCCAGCGCGCTGCGCACCCGCCGCGACTACCAGCGCGTCACCGACGCCTACCGCAAGGTCTATTACGTAGCTCCGAACTCCAATAAGGCCGACGCCAGCGTGGTTGCCGTGGCCGAGCTCCTGGCGGAATCCGGCCGCGCCTTCGACGACCAGAAATCCTTCAAGTCTGCCATCGCCCAGTACGAGTTTTTGCGCCGCGAGTATCCCGGCAGCAAGTACCGCGTCCAGGCCCTGTTCACCATCGGCCAGATCTATCACCAGGACCTCGATGACGCCGCCCAGGCCAAGGCGAGCTTCCAGGAATTCCTGAAGCACTATCCGGGCAGCCGCCTGGCGGATCAGGCGCGCGCCGAGATCCAGGAGATCGATTCGTCGGCCAAGAACGCGAAGAAACAGCTGCCCGCGCCGCCCAAGAAGAAACCAGCGCAGCCCGTGCCCGAGGAGAGCGTCGAGCAGGCCTCGGCCAGCGACGAAGACAAGCCCGCCTCAGCGAAGACCCGCGGAGGCTTGCCTCTCGTCACCGGCGTGCGTCACTGGTCCACGCCCGACTACACCCGCGTCGCCATCGACCTCGAACAGGAGGTCAAGTACGAAGCCGGGCGGGTAGCCAATCCCGACCGCATCTTCTTCGACCTGCACGACACCAAGCTGTCCTCCGAGCTGATCGGCAAGACCTTCGATGTCGAGGACGGCTTCCTCAAGAAGATCCGCGTCGCGCCCTACCAGCGCGGCATTACTCGCGTGGTGCTGGAGGTGGATGAGCTCGCCGAGTATTCCGCCTTCCTGCTGCCCAATCCCTACCGCCTGGTCATCGACATCCACGGCAAGCAGCCGCCAAAAGCAATGGCCAAGGCGGAAGCGCCAAAGTCGGAAGCGAAGACCGAGGCGAAGCCGGCGGTGAAAGAAGCGGCGAAATCCGCGCCGGTCGAAGCCAAGTCGGAGGCCAAGAAGTCGGAACTGCCCGCTGCGAAGACTGAAGCCAGGAAAGTGGAACTGCCTGCTCCATTGCCTGCACCGGCTCCAGCCCCGTCCACCGCCACGGGAAAGCCGAAGCCCGTGGAACCCGCTCCCCAAGTCCAGGTCAAAGAAAAGCCCAAAGAACCAGCGATCAATCCCGAGAAGGATGCGGGCGCTACCGATATCGCCAAAGCGGAGCCCACGGTCAAAGACACGGCGAAACCCACCTCGGCGCCCACGTTTGAGGCCGTGGCGCCGCGCTCCCAAGGCAAGCGCCTCAAGAAGAGCGAAGTCGCCAAGGACCCCAATGCGCGCGAGGCCCAGCCCACGGCCAACGGGGAACGCTCGCTCATCCGCGCCCTGGGACTGAAGATCGGCCGCATCGTGGTCGATGCCGGCCACGGCGGCCACGATACCGGCACCATCGGCCCGAAGGGACTCGAGGAGAAGGACCTGGTGCTCGACGTCGCCCTACGCCTGGGCAAGTTGCTGGAGAACCGCATGGGGGCCGACGTGGTTTACACCCGCGACGATGACACCTTCGTGCCGCTGGAGACCCGCACCGCCATCGCCAACAAGGAAGAGGCGGACCTGTTTATCTCCATCCACGCCAATTCGAGCCGCGACGCCTCGGCGCGCGGCGTCGAGACCTACTACCTGAATTTCACCTCTTCAGCCGATGCGCTGGAGGTAGCGGCGCGCGAGAACGCAGTCTCCGAAAAATCCATCCACGAACTTCAGGACCTGGTGAAGAAGATCGCGCTGAAAGAGAAGATCGAGGAATCGCGTGAGTTCGCCTCCGACGTGCAGAAATCCTTGGCGACCGGCCTTTCCTCCAAGAACTCGAACATGCGCAATCGGGGCGTGAAGAAGGCACCTTTTATCGTGCTGATCGGCGCCAACATGCCCTCCATCCTGGCCGAGATCTCCTTCGTCAGCAATCCCAACGACGAGAAGAAGCTCATGACCCCGGATTGGCGGCAGAAGATCGCCGAGTCGCTCTACCGCGGCATGGCCAAGTACGTCAGCGGCCTCAGCGGCGTCAAGGTTGCCGCCAAGCTGGGCAAAGACTCCGGTCAGTAAGCGTTTTGTGTTCCTGACCGACCATTTGCACCTGTCATCCTGAGCGAGGCGCGCCCGGCGTCAGCGCGCCGAGTCGAAGAGCCTGCCCTGAGCGAAGCCGAAGGGACCCCTACCCTCAAAGGACAGCGTAGAATCTATCGGTAAGGCTCCGCTGTCTAATAGACAGGAGCTCTGTTGTCTCGATGAACCGCCTGCTTGCCACCGTCGCCCTTGTAATAGCGCTGGCTCTTTCCGCCCTGGCTGCCGACAAGCCTGCACCGATCCTCCCCGATATCTTTGCCGGTTGGCAAAAAACCATTCCGCACGCCGGCACCGATCCCGCGCAGGCCGACCCGGCGAACGGCGCCCTGATGAAGGAATACGGCTTCACCGACTTCGAAGCCGCCACCTACACCTCCCCCGGCCGCAAGCTTAGGGTCAAGGCCGCCCGCTTCAACGACGCCTCCGGCGCCTATGGCGCGTTCACGTTTTACAAGCGCGGTGACATGCAGACCGAGACCATCGGTGACCAGGGCGCCTCGGAGAACACCCACGTGCTGTTCTACCGTGGCAACATCCTGGTGGATGCTGTCTTCGACCGCGTGACCGCGATGTCGGCTGCCGAACTGCGCGAGCTAGCCAAGGGGCTGCCCCTGCCTCCCGGTGAGTCCACCAAGCCGCCGACCTTGCCGCTCTATCTGCCGAGGCAGTCCTTCATCCGCCATTCCGCGAAGTATGTGCTCGGACCGGTAGGCCTGGATGCGGTCGGCGCGCCGCTGCCGGCTCAACTGGTGGAGTTCGCACGCGGCGCCGAGGTCGTGCTCGGGAAGTATTCCACCTCGCAGGGCGTTGCTACGCTGACCATCATCTCGTATCCCACACCTGCCATCGCCGGCGAGCGCCTGCGCGCCATGGAGGCGGCGAAAGGCGCTCTCACTCATCCCTCCGGCGCATCGCCATCGCCGGATCTCAATCTCAAGCGCACCGGGCCACTGCTCGCGCTGGTGAGCGGTGACATTTCTCCCAAGGAAGCGAAGTCTCTTCTCGCCGCCGTCAACTACGAAGCCGACGTCACCTGGAACGAAGCCACCTCGCTCAGCAAGCGGGACAACATCGGCAACCTCATCGTGAACATCTTCGTGCTCATCGGGATCCTGCTGCTCTTCGCGCTCGTGCTCGGTGTGATGTTCGGAGGGGTGCGCGTCATTCTCAAGCGGCTATTCCCCGGTCGCGTGTTCGATCGCCCCGAGGATGTCGAGATCATCCGCCTGAACCTGCGCCAGTAGAGACCCACAAGTCTTTGATTCCGAAGCTTTTATCATGCCGCAGATGCGTTTTGGCCACTTTTTGTCACTTTTTCCAAGAGTTTGCTGATTTTGCAAGTTGTTGAAAACAATAGTGCTTATTCTCGAAAAATTCCTTGACACCCCATTTATCCGGCTCATAAGATTTCGCCATCGAGTTCTGACGTAATGCTTTCGTTGGAACTATTCTCCCTAAGAGAAAAGGCCGCCCATTGCCAGGGCGGTCTTTTCGTTTTCGCTGGATTCTTCGCTTAGCTTCGTGCCGGCTGGCGCAGCTTCGTCAGGATCTCCTGCACCACCATTCCCATCACCGCCGAGATGATCGAACCGAAGATGGTGATGAATAGCGCCTTGGCGTATCGCACGTACCAGGGCGTGTCCGCGCTCAAAGGCGCGAAGTGCGTGTCCTTCCAATTCACTTGCAGATTCCGGCTGAGCGCGCTGACGGCGACCGTAGACTGCGTGTCGGGGCTGAAGTCCACGGGGATGGTGCGCGATTGGTCATAACTGTCGCCCACTACCTGGATGCGGAGATTGTGATGCCCGTCCGGCACCTTCAACGTCTGCGAGAAGCTTCCCGGGTTCTTGCTGGGGAACAGTCCAAACTTTTTCTTCGCCGCGCCGCTCAATTTACCGGAATACACCAGTTGGTCATCCGCCCAGGCCCTGAGTTCTCCGGAGCGCAGGTTGTGCTGGCAGGTCACGCGCAAGGTGGCCGACCTGCCCGTGATGTACACCACGAATCCGATGCCCACCAGCACCAGCGGGAGTGCGATTTTAGCCTTCCAGGAAAGTCCGCGCAGAACGCTCAGGAACCGCTTTGTTCCGGCCGGCGGCTGGGGCGCAGCTACAGGCGTCGGGTTTTCCGCTTCGGTGCCTACCTGGGTCATGTCTCTTGCCGCATCCGGGCCCGGAGATCCTCCGACCTGCTCCTCACACGGCGGACCCGAGAGCGCGCCTAGTGTGCAAGAAAACCACACCCGGAACAAGCGGCTCGAGGGGTTCCGGCGAAAGGACTGGAGCCGACGATCGGACTTGAACCGATGACCTGTCGATTACGAATCGACTGCTCTACCAACTGAGCTACGTCGGCCCGGCGGAAGGAGGAGACCAGCTGCGCCTCTACTTCGATGATTCTAATTCCTCGTCCAATTACCGTAAAGTCGGCCCCTCTGCGGCGTCACAGAGTGCTGCGTACCGAGTACTGAGTACTTCTTTTGAACGCATCCGCCTCGCTACGTACCCAGGCTTGTAATTCGGCTCTGGTTACTGGTTACTTATCCACAATTTTTCCACTTGCTAATCCTCAGGCACCCTTCGCATAATGCATCTTGTTGGAACACAACCGCATACAGTGACCCGATACGCAAGAGCGGACGTACTGCGGATCCTGCGCATGTCGGCGCGCCAACTGGCCGGATGGGAAAAAGCCGGTCTGATCGCGCCCGGCGAAGACTATTCGTTTTTCGAGCTCCTCCAACTGAAGAAACTCCGAGACCTGAGCGCCAAGCGCGTGCGCCCGGGGGTGATTCGCGAGTCCCTTGAGGCTATGCAGAAGGCAGTCAGCGGCATGGAAAACCCCCTGCTGGAGGCTGGCACCTTCTCCACCCGGGGGCGCGTGGCCTTCCGCCATGAGGGTACCGCGGTCGAGCCCATGTCCGGCCAGTTCGTCATGGATTTCAACCGCCGCGCCGTCGTGCCCACCAAGGTCAGGGCCATGCGCACGGCCGAGACCGCGGTCGAATGGTTCGCCAAGGGTATCGCGCTCGAGGAGGACCCCGGGGCACAGCTCGAGGCCATCGAAGCCTACCAGCAGGCCATCGAACTCGATCCTGGGCACGCCGCCGCCCACATCAACCTGGGTACGCTCTACTACAACCGTCAGAACTACGCCCAGGCCGAGGCGCACTACCGCAACGCCGTCGAGGCGGACTCCAAGTACGCCCTGGCCTACTTCGATCTGGGCAACGTGCTCGACGAGACCGGGCGCCTCCAGGAAGCCATCCGCTCCTACAAGCAGGCGCTGGTGCTCGCCCCCACCTACGCCGACGCGCACTACAACCTGGCCCTCGCTTACGAGAAGCTGAAGCAGCCGCGCCGCGCCCTGCCCCATTGGCGCAGCTACGTGAAGCTGGACACCTCCGGCCCCTGGGCCGTGCACGCGCGCAATCAGATCCACCGCATCCTCGAAGACGACAACCTGCGCGTCGTTTACCGCCGCAAGTAGTTTTTGTTCTTCACTTCGTGTCTTGCTTTGTTTTCCTTCGTCTCCTTTGTGTGAGTCTTTTCTCTGCACGGTCGGAAATCGCAAATTACCGGTGCTACAATCCTCTGTTTCGCACTTCATACCGAGGGATTCATATGCCTGATGTCAGCGTTCAAAAGGAACTCGGCCCTGCTCCCCTGGTCGCGCTCACCGAAGACGAGGTTCTGTTCCGTGACAACGTGCGGCAATTCGCCGACGAGAAGATCCGCCCCCTTTCCCGCGAGATGGACGAGAAGGGCGTCTTCGACCACGGCCTCATCGAGCAGTTCTTCCAGCTCGGCCTGATGGGCATCGAGATCCCCGAACAGTTCGGCGGGGGCGGCGGCAAGTTCTTCGAAGCCATCCTCGCCGTCGAAGAGCTCTCCCGTGTGGACGCGTCCGCCGGGGTGGTGGTGGACGTGCAGAACACCCTGGTCAACAACGCCATCCTGCGTTGGGCCACAGACGAGCAGAAGAAGCGCTACCTGCCTAAGTTGTCCGCCGAAACCGTCGGCGCTTACGCGCTGAGTGAGGCCGGTTCCGGCTCGGACGCCTTCGCTCTCACCACCAAGGCGGAGCTCAAGGGAAGCGACTACGTCCTCAACGGCCGCAAGCTGTGGATCACCAACGCCAAGGAAGCCGGCCTGTTCATCATCTTCGCCACTGTCGATCCCGCCGCCGGCTACAAGGGCATCACCGCCTTCCTGGTCGACAAGGACTTCTCCGGCTTCACCGTCGGCAAGAAGGAAGACAAGTTGGGCATCCGCGCTTCCTCCACCTGCGAGCTGATCCTCGAAGACTGCAAGGTGCCGAAGAACAACGTGCTGGGCGAGGTGGGCAAGGGCTACAAGATCGCCATCGAGACCCTGAACGAAGGCCGCATCGGCATCGGCGCCCAGATGCTGGGCGTGGCCCGCGGCGCCTGGGAAGCTGCCGCCAAGTACGCCCAGGAGCGCAAGCAGTTCGGCAAAGCGATTGCCGAATTCCAGGGTGTGCAGTTCCAGCTTGCCCAGGCCGCCACCGAGATCGAGGCCGCCCGCATGATGGTGTATAACTCCGCCCGCATGAAAGACACCGGCATGAATTTCGTGAAGGAAGCGGCCATGACCAAGCTGTACTCCTCGCAGGTCGCCGAACGGGTCACTTCACTCGCCGTCGAGATCTACGGCGGATACGGCTTCACCAAGGACTACCCGGTCGAGAAGTACTTCCGCGACTCGAAGATCGGCAAGATCTACGAGGGCACCAGCAACATGCAGCTCCAGACTATCGCCAAGCTGGTCCTGGGCAAGTGACCGCGGTTGGCGGGCGTGAGCGCGTCCCAAAAACGAGCGGGAGCCCGCCGCGGTCATCCTGAGCGGCGCAGCCGCGAAGGATCTGAAGCCGCACACAGTCGCACACCAGCGCCGGAAACTGTTTCTTTAGTGTGCTCGTCTGCATTACGCTGCGAGTGAACTCTCATGTCCAAAGAACGCCGCAAATTCCCGCGCCTTGACCTCTCCGACGACGCCTACGCCGTGGACGAATCCGGGCAGACGCTGGGCAAGGTCCGCAGCGTGGGGGGCGGAGGCATGCAGATCGCGGCCGCCTCGAACCTGGTCGCGGAGCAGATGCCGGCGGGGCGCCGCCTGCGCATCGAGATCATCGAGCCCAAGAGCGACGTGACCCACACGCTGGAGGTCATCATCCGCTCCCGTCGCGAACGTACCATTGGCGTCGAATTCATCGGCGGCGAGATCCGCTGAACAGAGCCAGACAGTCGCCAAAGCCCTGCAAGGCTGAAGCGGGTAGCGCCACAACAGGTGCGACCGACTTAATCGTGAGGCGTGCAGCGGCGGGAGTTCACTGAGTACTGGGTACTGAGTACTGAGTACTGTTTTTCTGGTAGGCGCGGCTGGACTTGAACCAGCAACCCCCGGCTTAGAAGGCCGGTGCTCTATCCGATTGAGCTACGCGCCCGTTTCCATCTATTCCTTACATTCTAAACTGCTTATTTCGGCCCATGCCCAAAAGTTGTCCATGGGCCAACAGGGTTACGGCCGATTTCGCGTTCCCCCTGTGTCCCACAGGCACTTGCCCAGTGAACCGAATCACACAACCATATCCAGTCCGGAGCTGTCTAATGACAATCATGATGAAGAAAACTTTGACTGTGATCACTGTTCTTGTCCTGCTCATTCCGAGTGCGTTCGCCAAGGACAAGAGCGAGAAGGAACAAGAGCGCCTGAAGGCCTCCGGTGAGGTTTTGCAGGAAGTGCTGGACATCCCCGACGCCATTCCGCCCGACCTTCTGAACAAGGCCGAGTGCGTGGTGGTGATCCCCTCCACCCTGAAGTTCGCGATCGGAGTTGGCGGAAGCTACGGGCGCGGCGCGATGAGTTGCCGCACCGGCGCAGCCTTCACCGGTCCCTGGAGTGCGCCGGCTATGTACGCCCTGGAGGGCGCCAATATCGGCCTCCAGCTCGGCGGCCAGGCGACTGACTTCGTGCTGCTCGTAATGAATGCGCACGGCGTCGAGTCGCTGCTGAAGAGCAAGGTCAAGCTGGGTGCGGACGCTTCCGCTGCCGCTGGACCCAAGGGCCGCGACGCCACCGCCGCCACCGACGCTTTCATGCGCGCGGAGATCCTCTCTTACTCGCGCTCGCGCGGACTCTTCGCGGGAATCTCGCTGGAAGGCTCGACTCTGCGCCAGGACAACAGCGCGAACCGGAAGATCTACGGCCGCAAGCTGACGGCGCGCGAGATCGTGCGTGGCGGCACGGGCGTACCTGCCGGCGGCAGCGCCTTGGTTTCCACCCTCAACCGGCATTCACCGAAGAACCTGTCCGATCCCAAGTCGCTGCGCGCCGAAAAGTAACCACAAGCAGCCCAGGCATTTCCGAAAGGGGTACCTGGGCTTTTTTCTGCCCGTCGTCAGTCGCTGATCCCGGTTCCCGGCTTGACATTGCCCTGCATCGCCGACAGAATCCCTGCCCAGCTTCCTACCGTCTGTGGCAGAATCTGCAATCGATGAGCGAGCCTGAGCTACGTGAAAATCTCAAGGCCTTCCTGCGCATAGAGGAGATCGACTCACTGTTCAAGCGGTGGCAGAAGCTGGTGGCCTACGCCGAAAAGCTGATCCGGGAGAATGGGGAGAACAATGTCCTCTACTCGTACACGGATGCTACGGCGGAGGTAGTCCCGGCAAAGTAGGCCCTCGTCCCCATGGCCCGATTACTGCAACGTGTTCTGAACCTGCGTGAAGGGGATCTTGCCCGGGGCGGGCTGCTCTTCGTCCATCTATTTCTCGTGATCACCACCTACGTGGTCGCGAAGATCGCGCGCGACGCCCTTTTCCTTGACCGCTTCCGCGCCGACCAGCTTCCCTACGTGGACATCTCCGTCGCGGTGCTGGTCGGGTTCGTCGTTGCCGGATATGTTCGCATCGGCAGGCACATGGACCTGCCCCGGCTGCTGGTCGCCAGCCTGCTGTTCTTCTCCCTGCACAGCGTGCTGTTCTGGATTCTCGTGAAGTACTTCCACTGGCCCTGGCTTTTCCCGGTTTTCTACGTCTGGGCCGGGATCTTCGGCGTGCTGGCGCCGGCGCAGGTGTGGACGCTGGCCAACTACGTCCTCACCACGCGCGAGGCCAAGCGCGTATTCGGGTTGCTGGGCAGTGGCGGCATCGCGGGATGGATCTTCGCCGGATTTTTCTGCAAGGCTGTCGTGCGGGTCTTCGGGACAGAGGCCCTGCTCCTCGGCATGGCCATCTTCGTCGCGCTCTCCGCCGGGATGGTGGTCTTGATCCAGCGCCAGCACCTCCGTGAGAAGACCCTCGGCGCCGCAACCTACCTAGGCGGCCAAAAGGCCACTCCCAATTTCATGGAGAGCCTTCGCCTGGTTTGGGGCGCCAAATACCTGCGCTCGGTGGCAACACTGATCTTTCTTTCGTCCTACGCGACCACCATGACCGGCTGGCAATTCAAGGCCATCGCCAAGCAGTTTCTGGTGCACAAGGATCAGCTCGCCGTCTTCTTCGCGGATTTCAATTTCTACGCTGGCTTGTTGTGCTTCGTGTTCCAGCTCTTCCTTACCACACGCTTGCTGCGCCGCTTCGGCATCGGTCTGGCCCTGATGCTGGTGCCGCTCGCCTTACTAGCCAGCAGCGCCGGGGTGCTGGTGATGGGCACGTTGTTCTCGGTGCTGGTCCTGAAGAGCACCGACCAGGTCTTGCGCTACTCCATCGACAAGTCCACGGTCGAGCTTCTTTATCTTCCCGTCGCCCCGCGCCTGAAGATGCAGGTGAAGTCGTTCATCGATACCGTGATCTGGCGCTCCGGCGATGGACTCGCCGGTATCGCGGTATTGATCTGCGCTTCCACTCTGCACATATCGGCGCGCAGCATGAGCTGGGTGTCAATGGTGCTGATCTCGGCATGGTTGGCAGCCGCCATCGTCGCCCGCCGCGAGTACGTGATCACCTTGCGCGATAGCATCCAGCAGCACCGCCTCGATACCGAGCGCGCGGCCGCTCCCGTCCTTGACCGTTCGACGAGCGACATCATCGAGGCCAAGCTCGCCTCCTCCGATCCTCAGGACGTGCTGTACGGCCTCGACCTGCTCAGCGTGGAAGGTGAGCACAACATCCACCCGGCGGTGCGCAAGCTCCTCGGCCACCCTGCCGCCCAGGTCCGTTACAAGGCTCTGGCGCTGCTGCACGCGGCCGCGGACACGTCGGTCATTCCACGCGTTCGCGAGCTGCTGCGCGACCCCGACCTTGGCGTCCGCACCGAAGCTTTGCTCTTCCTCTCGCGTCACTCCGATATCGATCCTCTCACCACTATCCAGGAGCTTGGCGAATTCCCCGAGTTCTCCATCCGCTCCGGCGTGGCCGCGTTCCTGGCGCGCCCCGGTCCAAACCAGAGCTTGGAGGCGGTGCAAGGGATCCTCGACGGGATGATCGCCAGCCACGGCGCAGAGACCCGCCCGGCGCGACGCGAAGCCGCCCGCCTGCTGGGCGAGCTGCCCCTTCACTTTGAGCCGCAGCTACAGGCGTTGCTTGGGGATTCCGACCACGATGTCCTCCGTGAGGTGTTCCGTTCCGCGGCCAAGCTGCGCAATCGCCGCTTCGTCCCGGAACTGGTGGGTCATTTGACGGACCCGGTCGTCGGGAATGATGCCGCTGACGCGCTCGCATCCTACGGCAATACCGCGGTTGGCAATATCCGAGACTACCTGAGCGACCCCTCCATCCCCGCCAGCGTTCGCCAGGAGCTTCCCGAGGTTCTGCTGAAGATCGGCAGCGACGAAGCCGCGCATGTTCTCGTCGAAAACCTGCTGGAGCGCGACGCGACCGTGCGCTTCCACGTGATCTCGGCGCTCAATAAGCTCCGCCAGCAGCGGCCGAACGTGAACATCGACGAACCAACCATCGAGAGCATCCTTGCCGCTGAGGTCCTGGGCCACTATCGCTCGCACCAGGTGCTCCATCGCCTCGCCGCCGAGCTCGACGACTCAGCGCTTGACGCGATGCGCAAGTCCTTGGATCACGAGCGTGAGCGCATCTTTCGCCTGCTCGGGCTGCTCTATCCTCGGCACGACCTGCACAGCGCCTATTTTGGCCTGCAGTCGAGCGATCACATCGTCCACGACAACGCGATGGAATTCCTGGACAACATCCTGAAGCCGCAACTGCGGAAGATCCTGGTTCCCCTGCTGGACAGCGAAGTGTCTTTGGACGAGCGCGTCAAGCTCGCGGATCGCATCGTGCATGCCGGCGTACCCGACCAGGAGACCGCGGTAGCGCTTCTCATCACCAGTGATGATCCCTGGCTGCGCGCCTGCGGCGCCCGCGCCATCGGCAGCCTGGGGCTGGTATCGCTGGCGCAGCACCTGGATGCTTGCATCTCCGCTCCGGACCCGATAGTGCGCGAGGCCGCCCGGCACGCCCGCGAGCGTCTCGCCGCCCGCGCCGCCGGGGTCGGCGTCTAGACCTTACGATTCCGCTTCCAGTACCCCCGACACCTCTTCCCACTCTGCCATCAGCGCATTAAGGTCCGCCCGGCGTTGCTTCAGCAGCTCCGTTTGCCGCGCCGTCTCCTCTGCGCTGACGAAAGACTCCAGCGCCTTCTCGCACTCGCGGATCCCCTGCTCCGCGCGCCCGATCAGCTCCTCCAACTCGGCGCATCGCCCCTGCATCTGCCGTCGCTTGATGGGGTTGATGCGCTTCGCCGAGTGTGGGACAGCCGCCCTCGGCTGTCCGCCGTCATTTTTCGCCTCCAGGATGACAGGCGGGGGCGCCTGCCCTACGGCGTCCCGCTCCTTCCGCCAGCGGTAGTCTTCGTAGTTTCCCGGATACACGCCGACTTCTCCCCCGCCGATCTCGAACACCTTGGTCGCCAGCTTGTCGATGAAGTAGCGGTCGTGCGACACGAACACCACCGTCCCCGAATATCTCTCCAGTGCTTCCAAGAGCACGTCCTTCGCCCGCAGATCCAGGTGGTTCGTCGGCTCGTCCAACAGCAGGAAGTTCGCCGGATGCAGCAGCATTCGAGCGAGTGCATAGCGATTGCGCTCGCCGCCCGACAGCACCCCGATGCGCTTGAAGACGTCGTCCTCGGTGAACAGGAAACACCCCAGCAGGCTGCGCAGGTCCGTCTGCGTGTGGTGTGGCGCCTGCTCCCAGATGTCGTCAAGCACACGCCGCTCGGGGTCGAGTTCCTTGTACTGGTCCTGCGCGAAATAGTCCGCCTCGACGTTGTGCCCCAGCCGGTACTCCCCTCCGCTCGGCGGCTCGATCCCAGCAAGCAGCTTTATGAGGGTGGACTTCCCCGCTCCGTTCGGCCCCACCAGCGCGATGCGGTCGCCGCGCTCTACCATGAAGCTGGTGTCACGGAACACGTTCTTCGCGCCGTAGCTCTTGGCAACCCTCTTGAACTCCGCCACCAGCCTTCCGCTCGGCTTGGGCTGCGGGAACTTGAAGTGGATGGTCTTCTCCCCCGGCGGCACCTCGACGCGCTCGATCTTCTCCAGCTCCTTGATGCGGCTCTGCACCTGCTTGGCCTTGGTCGCCTGGTAGCGGAAGCGGTTGATGAACGCCTCCAGCTGCTCGATGCGCGCCCGCTGGTTGCGATACGCCGCTTCCAGCGACTCCAGCCTCTGCGTCTTCTGTGCCAGGTACTTGTCGTAGTTGCCGGGATAGAAGTGCACCCGCTTGTTCCAGATCTCGACGATCTTGCCGACCGTGACGTCGAGGAAGTATCGGTCGTGCGAGATGAGCACGTAGGCGTGTGGGTAATCGTGCAGGTACTCCTCGAGCCAGTTGCGCGTCTCCAGATCCAGATGGTTCGTGGGCTCATCGAGCAGCAACAGGTTCGGCTTTTGCAGCAGGAGCTTGGCCAGCGCGATGCGCATCTGCCACCCGCCCGAGAACTCATCGGTCAGCCGCGTCCAGTCTTCCTTGCGGAACCCAAGCCCGGTCAGCACCGCGCCTACCTGGGCCTCGATGGCGTAGCCGTCGCGCGTCCGGAACTCGCCCTCCAATCGCTGGAAGCGGTCCGCCACCTGTGCGTATTCGGCGCCTTCGTGGTCCAGCTCCGACATTTGCCGTGTCAGCGCCTCCATCTCCTCTTCCATCGCGCTCAGCTCGGAGAACACCGACATGCACTCCGCGAATACGCTGCGCCCGGAGAGCGTAAGCCCATCCTGCGGCAGATAGCCGTGGGTGATCCCCTTGGCCGCCGTGAGCGCGCCATCGTCCAGCGTCTCCAGGCCGCCGAGGATCTTCAGCAGCGTGGATTTCCCCGTGCCGTTGGCGCCCACGATGCCGACGCGATCCTGCGGCGTGATCAGCCAGTCCAGGTTTTCGAACAGGAGTTTGTGGCCGTAGCGCTTCCCGGCCCCGGAGAATTGGATCATTGCCGCCCTCTATTTTCGCATGGAGAAGACAGCCACAGACGCCCCTGGAGCCAACGGCAACGAAGAAGTAAGAACGAAGATTGCAGAAGTGGAGTCACAGGGTTCACTTCTGCAATCTGACTTCTTCGATCTGACTTGGTTTCTGGGTTTCTGCGCGTCTGCGCTTGCTTACTGCGCCGCTCTTCTCTCCGCCGCCGAGAGCTGCAGCAGCGCGTTCTCCACCAGCTTCATCGCGATCCCCCATCGCTGACGCGCCTCGTCCTCGTCCGACCCATACCCGTACAGGTAGAAAGTGACATAGAACCCGTCTTTGGCGTCCGCGCCCATGTGGTAGGTGCACCGCCGCACGATGAACTCCGCCGCCGCCGACATTTCCGGCGCTCGCTTCAGCAGTTTGCCCGCCGCGTCGGCGAAGCGCTCATGGTCTGGAAAGGAGTGGCGCCGTTCTTCGGCGCTGAACAGCAGGTCCACGTACGAACCGAACTTCCACTCCGCCTGGTACACCGCTTCTTCCTCGTTCAGATCGTTGGTCAGCCAGGTATCGCACTTCGCGGTCTCCAGCACGGAATGATTCGAGTTCGTGCTCGCCAGGAACTCGCCCAGTTCCTGATTGTGGTGGGCTTCTTCGATGTTGAGCAGGAGTTCGGGTTGGCGCTTCAGGTCGTAATAGCGCGTGCTTCCGTCCGGCGACGCCCACGGCATCTCCAGCCGGTCGTCTTCCGACCCCAATTCCACTGCCCAATCCACCTGCATAGCGAGCGAATTCTACCGCCGCGAACGCTTGATTTTGGCAAATTCGGCGCTCACGGCGATTACGGCAATTCCTTCAGGAACTCCTGTATTCTTAGCTCCGCCCACCTGCCGTCGTACCCATTCCTCGCCGCCGCCAGAAAGCCGCAATGGCCGCCGTGCCTGGTCTCGACGTAGCAAATGTTCGGATTCGCCAGGATCTTCGCCTTGCTCTCCGGCGTGATGGTGATGAACGGATCGTCGAGCGCATGGATGATGAGCGTGGGAACAGCGACCCGTTCGATCACCCGCGCTGCGCTCGCCCGGTAGTAGTAGTCGGCGGCGCCGGTGAAGCCGCAGTAGTGCGCCGTCACCCGGTCGTCGAAGTCTCGGATGCTGCGCAACCCGCGCAGCCGCGAGACGTCGAACCTCCCCGGAAACAATTGCGCCTTGTACCGCATGCGTTTCTTCAACGAGGAGAGGAAGTGCCATTCGTAGATGCGGTTCTGCCATTCGTGCAGCAGCGTGGCGCAGGCGTCCAGGTCCATCCCGGGTGAAACGGCCGCCACCGCCTTGAGCTGCGGCGGAGCTTCGCTTCCCCACTCGCCCGCCGCCTTCAGCACCTGGTTTCCCCCCATCGAGTAGCCCACCAGCGCCACCCCTTCCAGCTTGTCTTCCGCGATCAGCGCATGCACGATCGCGCGCACGTCCGCCGACAGCCCCGAATGATAAAGCGTCGCCGACAGCTTCTCGGTCCCGCCGCAGTTGCGGATGTTCATCCGGACCACGTTCCATCCCGCGGCCCACGCCTTGTTCGCGTTGCCGATCACGTACTGCGACTCCGCCGAGCCCTCCAGCCCGTGCACGATCACCATGGTCAGCCGGCACTCCCGCTCCGGCTTCCAGTGGCAGTGGCAGAGAACCTGTACGTCCGGCTCGACCCTGAACAGGCGGTCTTCGCCCGTGGGCAGCCGGTTTTCGCGCGGCAGGTACGTCGTCACCAGCGTCTGCAGGTGTCCGCTCCGCATCCCCGTCCGGGGAACGAATTCGTCCGCCACGTTCATCCGATTTATTTTGCCTCCCGGCCCATATTGCTGGTATCAAATTCTAAGGAGCGGCCGAGCCGGCTCCTGACTTGCTACTGGCTACCAGCTACTATCTACTGTCTTATGCCTATTTTCGAGTATCTCTGCAAGGGTTGCGGCAAGAGATTCGAAGCCATCGTCATGGGATCGAACCAGGCCGAGTGCCCGTCGTGCCACGGCAAGAAGCTGGAGCAGCAACTTTCTGTCTTCGCTGTGGCCGGAGGCAAGACCCAGAGCGCGCCTTCATTCGATTCTGCGCCCTCGCCTTGCGGTTCCTGCGGCCATCCCGGCGGGCCTGGCTCCTGTTCCTTCGAGAACTGACACTGAGTACCCGGAGCGACTGGTACTCGCCACTATGCACGACAGCTCGCCCTACGAAGAACTCGCAAATTCGATCACACACGGCATTGGCCTGCTGCTGGCGACCGCCGGGACGGTCGTCCTCGTCGTGCTGGCCTCCCTTCACGGCACGGCCCGCCACATCGTTACCTGCTCCATCTATGGTTCGACGCTGGTTTTCATGTACGCCGCCTCGACCATCTATCACAGCGTGCGCGGCCCGAGGGTCAAGCATGTCCTGCGCATCATTGACCACAGCGCGATCTACCTGCTGATCGCCGGAACGTACACGCCGTTCACCCTGGTGCAGCTCGGCGGCGGATGGGGTTGGACGTTGTTCAGCCTGGTTTGGGGATTGACCGTCGTCGGTATCGCGTGGAAGGCGATTTTCATCCGCCGCTTCGCCATCGTCGGGGTCGTCATCTACGTGCTCATGGGGTGGATGGTCGTCATCGCCACCAAGCCCCTGCTCGAGCGGGTTCCACCGGGGGCCATCGCTTGGCTCTTCGCCGGCGGCATCGCCTATACGGGGGGCATAATCTTCTTCGCCAGCAAGCGCATTCCCCATCACCATGCGATCTGGCACGTCTTTGTCTTGATCGGCAGCGTGTGCCACTACATCGCCGTGCTGCTCTACGTGGTTCCACGCCGCTAACACATGATCGTTCCTTCGGGGTTCGCTTCCGCCGCCTTCGGTCTTGCCTCCGCCGCCGCGTTCGGCACCGCGGACTTCAGCGGCGGCATCGCCAGCAAGCGCGCCCAGGTGTTCGGTGTGCTGACCGTCGCTCGTGCCTGCGGCCTTACATTGATGCTGGCGCTCGCCTGGATCACGCACGAGCACTTGCCCTCCACCCGCGCCCTGCTGTGGGCCTGCGCCGCCGGATTCGTCGGAGGACTCGCGCTGCCCGCTCTTTACCGCGCCCTGGCCATCGGCAAGATGGGCATTGCCGCTCCCGTGACCTCTGTCCTCTCGGCGGCGCTGCCGGTCGTCGTGGCCGCCCTGACCGAAGGGCTCCCCCATATGCTTCAGATATGCGGCCTGGTGCTGGCCCTGATCGCTCTCTGGTTCATCTCGCGCCCGGAAGGCAAGATCCGCCCCCAGGGACTTGGCCTCGCGCTCTTCGCCGGCTTGGGATTCGGTAGCTTCTTGGTCTTCATGCGCCAGGCCAGCGCGGAAGCGACCTACTGGCCGCTGGCCGCTGCCCTCGCCACCTCTCTGATTCTGGCCGCGATCATCCTCATCGCCCAGCGTGGCTCGCTGCCCGGCGTTGGTGTGCTCCCTGTGGTCCTTGCCGCCGGCCTGCTCGACACCTTCGGCAATTTCTTCTTCATCCTCGCCAGCCAGCGCGGGCGGCTCGATGTCGCCGCCGTCTTGTCCTCTCTCTACCCCGCGGTCACCGTGCTGCTCGCTCGCCTGCTTCTGAAAGAACGCATCACGCGGATCCAGACCGCGGGCATGACCGCCGCGCTCATCGCCGTCCCTCTCATCGCCGCGCGCTGAATCCGCGCCTGCGCATCACGACTGCCGGCGCCAGCGATACGATTCTTATCTTGACTATCCCGCAAGGCGACTTAAGATTGCGGCCATTATTTCGAGGCAAGCCATGAAAAAAACCTTGCTACTTTCTGTTGCAGTATTTCTCTCCCTCGCCGCACTCCCCCGCTTGGGTTCGGCGCAAGAAGCCGTCGTTCTGGTCGGCTCCGGTTCCAGTGTCCCTGCGCCCCTCTACGCCAAGTGGACGGATGCCTATAACAAGCGCAAGCCGGGGTTCCAGATGCGCTATCTTCCCATCGGCACCAGCGAAGGCATAAAACAGATCTCCCACGGTGTCGGCGACTTCGGCGCCGGCGAAGTGGCGCTCACCGCCAAGGAGCGCAGTGAAGAAAATCTGCTGGAATTGCCCTCTGTGTTGATCGGCATCGTGCCCATCTATCACTTGCCCGGAACTCAGAAAGAGCTTCGTTTCTCCGGCGAACTACTGGCCGAGATTTTTCTTGGTACCGTGAAGACCTGGAATGCGCCGCAGATCGCCAAGCTGAACCCGGGCGTGTCCCTGCCGGATCTGCCCATCAAGGTGATTTACCGGCCTGGCGGCAAGGGCACCAATTACGTCTTCTCCGAGTTCCTGTCCAAGACCAGCCCCAAATTCCACGCGGAGATAGGGATCAGCCCCTCTCCCCGGTGGCCGGTCGGCGTCCCCGCCGAGCGCAGCTCCGACATGGCCGACAAGGTGAAGAGCGAGCCCGGCTCGATCGGCTTTGTGGAAGCTCAATACGCCATCAAGGCGGGCATCCCGTTCGGCCTCGTGCTCAACCCGGCGGGACACTTCGTCAAAGCTTCGTCGGAAACCATCACCAATGCCTGCCGCGCGGTCGAGGCGCCCTCGTGGGACAAGTTTGCCGCCTCCTTGACCAATGCGCCGGGCGCCGACTCATTCCCCATCACCAGCTTCACCTGGCTGTACCTGCGCACCAGCTCCCCCGATGCCCGGCGTGCTGCGGCTCTGGCGGATTTCTTGAACTGGGTGTACTCCGATGGCCAGCAGCTTGCCCTGCAGGAGGGCTACTCCGATCTGCCGTCCCAGTTGCTGGCCAAGGTGAAGGCGAAAGTCGCTTCCCTTCACTGAAGATCGAAGGGAATGGCTGCTGCCTACTTCAGCATGTAGAGCAGCATCAGCACCGGCGTCTCCGCCTTGATGGCGTGGGTCAGCTTCGCCGGCATGTGCGCCAGCGAGCCCGCGCTCGCGCTCATCACATCGTCGCCCAGCTTGAGCTGCGCTCGGCCTTCGAGGAAGTGCAGTACCGCCGGCACCTGCGCCGTATGTTCCGACAACTCTTCTCCCTGCGCGAAGCCGAACAGGATGATCTTCAGCTTTTCGTCCTGGTGCAGCGTGCGGCTTAGGATCCCCTTCTCGGGAATGGTCGCCTGCTTGGTGATGTCGGGAAAGAATGCGTACGCGCTCATCGGCTTATCGTACGCCGTTTATCCGGCGCAGTCCGCCTCCAGCGCTCACAGCTCGCTCAGGTTTCTGCCTCGCTTCTTATCCTCGGTCGATGCATGGCGCATGCTATGGCCCTCGAACAGGTGGACCAGCTCTTCACCCAGGTTCTTCGCATGGTCTCCTGCGCGCTCGAAGGCCTGAGCCATCAGCAGCAGGTTGATGGTTCGGGTGGGGTTCTGGCGGGCGGTTTGTTGCAGGTGCTTCCGGAACAGGGCCTGCCGCACTTCATCGATCTGGCGGTCCGCCTTGATGACGGATTGGGCCAGCACCGCGTCCCGGCTGACAAATGCCGTATGCGTTGTGTCCAACATTTGTTCCAGCGTAAGCCCCATCTTGAGCAGCGGTGCTGTATCTCTGCGCTCCAGCTTGGGATGAAACCGCTGGGCGCATTGTGCCACCCACAGCATCAAGTCTCCAATGCGCTCCAGATCGGTGATGAACTTCAGACAGGACAGCAGTTGTCGCGCCTGTATCTCGTCCACCTGTGTGATCGCCGCCGGGATTTCCTCGTCGATGAGGCGCTCGTAGCTGTCGAGGTCGTACTCGCACTCTTTGACCGCCAGCACCGCCATCCCCGATGAGCTCGATAGCAGATTGCCGACATTGAAGGCTGCGTCTCTCGCCACCAGGCATGCGTGCAGAATGATCTGCGTCAGCTCGGCGGTCGAATACGTCCGTTCTCGCCCCCGGTGGCGCATCGCCGGTGCATTGGAATTTGCTGCTACAGCTTGCCGCACGGTCCGGAGCTTACTCTTCCCAGGTTAAGAGAGCGTTACAGCCCCGTGAAATCGAGGATCGGGACCGCACGTGCGATCGGGAGCGCAGCTCAAAGCACCAGCAATGGTGCATAGTCTCGGCCGTCAAGCAATGTTAAAGGAATGTTAATTTCTGCCGCTGGCGGTTGCCTCGCGGCGCGACAGAGCTATCATTACTCTGGCTGCCGCTTCTGCAGTTGTCCAACTCACCAGCCCGACGATGATGGACGTGGACATGAACACATCTCGCAGTGATGATCGTATCTGGCTGAACCCGCCGAAATTCTGGGCCGCCACCAAGAACATGCCGCCGGCCGACGTGGACCGCCTCGTGGACAAGCTCTTTCATCTGGCTGAGACCCGCGATCTCGAGGCTTTGAAGCAGTACGATTTCATTTTGGTCGCCGGCAGGGCCGTGCCCAACTTCTTCCGGCGGCGGAGCTAAGTCCGGCCCGTATTCAGTTCCCGGTACGCCGGGATGAAGCTGTGCGAGTGTGGGGCGCTTCTCCCTTCTCTCGGCCGCATGCCCCGACTCCAGCGGTCACGATCTGCCCACTTCTGCTCTGTGATTCACCGACAATTCACGGGCGCGTAACCCTGCATTCACGACAGTGTGGCAATCTCGGCGCAACCCACCTTTCAGACAACCCAAGCGGGGCGCCGTCTCACCTCCGGCGCCTCGCTTCCGCCTGGTGCGATCAGTTTTCCTGGTAGGAGCGCAGCTCCACGTCGGTGCGGCGCAGGCGCGACGCCAGCGCTGTCGCGATGCCCTCCATCATGTTCAGCGCCAGCATCCGGTGGTCCACGGTAAGTTCGTCGAAGCGTTTTCTTGTGATGACGTAGAGTTCGGTGTCGGTATGCGACACCGCATCCGCCGACCGCGGTGCTCGGTCCAGGAACGACATTTCGCCGAAGAAATCTCCCCGCCCGAACGTCGCCAGGTGGTGTCCCGACTTGGCTCCCAGCGGCATCAGGATGCGCACCGTTCCCCGCCGGATCAGGAATAGTTCGTCGCCCGCGTCGCCCATGGAAAAGATCTTTTCCCCCGCCTTGTACGACTTGTTCACCGTGCACGACTCGAACGCCGCCAACGTCTCTTCTTTGCGCTGCCGGAACAGTTCGATCTCCCGCAGATCCAGCAGTTTCTCCTGCTCGCGCTCCATCCGCTCCTCTTCCAGGATCCGGTCCTCGATCCACTCTAGAGCCTCGTCCAGGTGGGCGAAGATCTTCGCGTGCCGCTCCGCACGGACCAGTCCGACGGTATCGAAGTACCGTTCCATGTCCTGGCCGCTCGGCACTTCGTTCGGCATGTGGCTGAAGATCAGCACCCCGCCCCGGTCCGCCAACATGTCTTCGATCTGCTCCAGCATGTGGGCGGCGGTGAAATCCACCGACTGCACCCGCCGCATGTCCAGCACCACGTATGTCCGTTTCTTCAGTTCCGGCTCGAGTTCGGTGTAGAGCTGGTCGGTCGTGCCGAAGAACAGGCTGCCTTGCAGTTCGAAGATGACGGTACGGTCGCCGCGCTTCTCCAGGATCGCCATCTCCTGCGGCAGCCGCATCTGCTTGGAGAACCTTTCGTTCCCATTGACCTTCCGCCGCACCACCGCGCCCCCCACCTGCTGCCGGATGAACAGCATGATGGCCAGTCCGATGCCCACGCCCGACGCCGCGATCAGGCTCACCGTCTCCGCCACCACCACCACCGTCGCGATCACCCCGAAGTCCAGGATGGTCGAGCGCGACTTCAGCAGGTGCAGGCTGTTGCGGTCGAACATCCGCACGCCCACCACGATCAGGATCCCGGCCAGTGCCGCAATCGGCACCCAGGCGATCAGCCTACCCAGGATGAGGAACGCGAGCAGCGCCAGCGCTCCTTCGATGACCCCCGACCTCCGCGTCTGCCCGCCGCTGGACATGTTGACCAGCGTTGCCCCCATCTGCCCCGATCCCGGCACGCCTCCGATCGCCACCGACGCCAGGTTTCCCAGCCCCTGCCCGATCAATTCCTTGTTCGAGTTGTGGCGGCTGCGCGTCAACGCGTCCAGCACCACGCTGGTCTTCAGCGTGTCGATCGAGAGCAGCACCGCCAGCGTCAGCGCTGTTGAGAACAGCAGATTCATGTCCAGGCCGTGCAGCGCGCTCACCGCCTTCCAGCGGCCCACGATGGCTTCGACGAAACCGACATTGGACCCAGCCAGTGGCCCGATCACCAGCTTGTTGCCCGCCAGCGCCAGCATGGACTTGTCCGCGAGCCCCAGCGCAAAATATGCGCCCATGCCCGCCAGCAGCCCCAGGATCGCCGCCGGCACCGCCTTGGTCACCTTCGGCGCCAACACCATCACCGCGACGGTGACCGCGCCCACGATCATGCCTTCCCACTTCCAATGCCCCGGCGAGCCCACCGCCTCCCAGAACCCGAGCGACTTCGGCGTCCCCAGGTATTTCGGCACTTGGCTGAGGATGATCACCAGCCCGACGCCGCTCAGGTAACCGCTGACCACCGGGTAAGGCATGTACTTGATCAGCTTCCCCAGCCCGATCACGCCGAAGGCGATCTCCATCACGCCGCACAGCAATGCCACCACGGCCAGCATGAGCAGCGCCGGCTCCGGGCCAACGCCTCGTTGCGTGAGTACGATGGCCAGCGCCGACATCACCGCCGTCGCCGGTGCGCACGGCGCCGTGATCAGCCGCCGGGTCCCCCCGAACGTCGGTGCCACCATCCCCAGCGCGAACGTCCCCAGGATGCCCGCGATCGCACCCTGCGCCGCGTAGCTGCTGCCCAGCGGCGCGAGAATGGTCACGCCGAAAGCAATGGCCGACGGCAGCGCCACCAGCATCGCTGCCAGACCGCCCCAGAAGTCGCCCGCCAGATCCTGGGTCCGCCGCACAGTGCCACCTTCTCCCGCTGGCTGCGATTGGGGAGCTTGGGACGCGTTGCTGCGCGCGACTGCGGGTTCAGCCATTCGTTTTCCTGTATTGCTCGGCGGAGTATGCCATTTTTCGCCTGATTTGCCACGCCTCGGATGCCAGCGATCACCGTTCCTTGCGGCTCTCGCAGTGAGCTCCGCAATACCCGAGCACGGCTTTGGCGATCTTGCCGTTTGCGCCGGCCGCCCACGCCACCCCCGACAAGGGAGCGCCAGCCACAGCGTTGAACCCCTCCGGCAGGAAGGACTTCCAGCTCTTCAGTCCGTCCTCGGAGAACGCGCTCCCGCTGGATCCGACCGCCGCCAGCCCGCCGCCTTCCGTCACGTATGCGATTCCCGAGAAATACTCCTGCTCCGCCACCTTCGCCGGTTTCCAGGTCTTGCCGCCATCATCCGTCGTGGCCAGGTTTGCGCCCCCCGCATCGGAACGACTGTAGTCTCCCCCGGCGATCACCCCATGACGCGCATCGCGGAACGCCACCGAAAAGATGCCGGCAGACGGAATCCCGTGCTGGATCGGTGTCTCGCTCACCTTCCAGCTTCTGCCCCGGTTGCTCGATCGGAACACCCGCGCCGCCGCTCCGCCGGTCACGAACCAGGCATTCTTCTGTCCCTCGGTCGCGATGCAGGTTCCGCTGGCCGCGAATGCGCCCTCGCCCTCGATCGCCTCCGGTATTCTGCGCCGGTCCACATATTTCCATGTCTTGCCGCCATCTTCGGTGGTGATGATCTGGAATCTTCCGTCCACCGGGTCGCCGACGGCGATGCCGTGCTTCTCGTCCCAGAATGCCATGCAGTCGAAGAAGCCCTTGGGATCATGGTTGGTGAACTGGAGTTCCCAGTGATTGCCGCGATCGTTGGTCTTGTAGATCCGCGATCGCTCGCCCGGCCCCGCGGCCAGTAGAAAGGCCGAGAACCCGAACCCATGCACATCGCGGAAGTCGAGCCCTTCCGCTCCCGGAACCTGCCCCGGCTTCCAGGTTTGTCCGCCGTCGACGGTGAGGAGGTAGGTCCCGTGGGTGCCGCTTGCCCACGCGATGCTTTCGTCGACGACACTGATCCCGCGCAGCGATTCCTTGGTGTTGCTTTCCTGCGGCTGCCATTGCCCGGCCGCGCTCGCTGCCAGCCACACAATGAGTGCCAGAATTCGGTACATGATGAGGACGTCCGCTGGGCGATCCCTTTCCACCATCTGCAATTTTCCGTCTGGGCGCCAGGATGGGAGGCGGCAAAGTATACACCGCAGAATCTTCCACGCCCGGGCCCACCCGTAGCTACGGCTTGACGCCCCACCTGCAATAGTGCTCTATTCGCCTGCACGCTCGTGCGAAACATGTGAGGAGGCCCAGCCCATGATCCGTCAGGACGTTCTCCAGAAGTTTCCAGACCTCTTCGGTGCCAAGCGGGTGAACGGTCGAGAAGTCAGCGTCGAACAGACGATCGCCACGCTCACCCGAGAGCTGGGTCCCGAGATCGCTGCCGGCCTGACCGCACGTCGGACGTTACTGGAGTCCCCCGCGCCGGTCACCAAGAAGTATGCCTGGCCGAAGTGGGACGAGAGGTTTGAGGATCCCATCACTGGGAAGTCTTGGACCTTTCGCCAGATCGTCCAAGGCCTGATTGACAATTTTCTGGGCCGGGACAGCGAGTGGCGCTGGCGGCTCAACGACCAGGTGCCCATCCCCAAGGACGCCCACCCCCTGACCAATCCCGGCTTGGAGCTCACCGGGCCGTGGCATCCCCTCGACATGGCCTTCAACGCCTTGAATAGCCCGGCGCCCGTGAACATGCCCGACTGGGAAGACGCCTCCCCGCCCCACTTCCAGCCCGATGGCACGCCCAAGGATCAGCCGGTGGGGATTTTTGCCGCCTTGCAGAACGCCAAGGAGATCCTGGAAGGTCAATGGGACGGCCGCCCCTATGAGGTGGTGAAGAAAGGCAACAAACGGACGTACAAGATCAACAAGCCGTCTTCGCAGTGGCCCACCCGGTTTTGTCGCCCGGCCGGTATGCACGTGCGATTTGATCACATCCGGGTCGACGATCAACCGGTGTCCGGCCTGATCGCCATTGCTGTCCTCTGGACCCTCAACAACTACGAATCTCTCACCCGCGCCGGCACCGGCGTCTACTTCTACATCCCGAAACATCAGACGCCTCAGGAAGCCCTCATCCTGGAGAAGCTCCTGTCGCGGCTGGAAGGCATCATCGGCGTCCCCGCCGGCACCATCAAGATCAAGGTGCTCTACGAGGAGGGAAATGCGGGACGCTTCTTGCCCGCCATTGCCTGGGTCTTGCGCCGTCGCCTCCTGGGGACGAACGTCGGCCGCTGGGACTACTTGGGCAGCATCATCGAGATGTGGAAGGACGACGCCAAGGGCGTCTTTCCCGATCCGCAGACCGTCGGCATGGCCACCCCCACCATGATCGCCTATCAGCGCTACAACGCCCTGATGATGCTCATGGCCGGCATGAAGAACGGCGAGCTCAGCCAGGCCGCCCCCATCGGCGGCATGGCGGCGGTCATGATCTATCAACCCAGCGATCCCTATGGCCGCGCGCGATACAACCCGCTGGCTCTCCGCGCCATGGTCATCGACAAGCTCCGCGAGCGCATCCTCGGCCTCATGTTCGTGCCCGAGCAGCCTCTGCCCGCAGGGCAACACCCGACCTTGGACGACATCCTTGCCGGTCGCGTGAAGGGACGGCTCTACGATGCCTACCGCCAGAGCTGGGTCGCCAGCCCGGAAACCGCCTACGTCGCCGCCGGCAATGCTCCCTTGCGCGCACCCGTGGCCCACCTCCAGGCCATCCTCGATGCCCCGCAAGAGACCGTGGACGTGAATGGCAAACCGCTGCCCACAGTCGCCAGTGGTCTCAGTGATGCGGAGCGGAGCCTGCTGAAATCCCGTGGCTTATTGGATGCGAAGGGTCAGATTACTCCCCAGGTCATCACCAAGAGCACGCTCGACACCCCGGAGAAACTCTTTACCCAGGAACTCTGGGACGCCATCTACAGCGTGCCCAAGGGTGAGGTCACTATCGAGCACATCCAGCACTCTTTCTACATGGCGGCGAACTACGGCTTCCAGATCCTCAACGGCAACTTCGCGGCCGCCATCGACGACTACGAGCTCAAGCTGCGCTTCATGAACGACCTCGCCACCTACCGCATCAACGTGTCCTGGCTCTGGACCCTTGTCCAGCACCAGGCCGCCATCACCAAGGACGGCCATCTCAAGCGCTCCGCGCTCACCGAGGATGGGGTCGAACTAGCTGCCAACGCCGCCGAGATCAAGGCCGGCACCCGCTTCACCCACGAGCTTTTCCAGAAGGTGTGGGACCACCACAACCAATGGACCGCGGAGTTCTTCGCCGAGCTGGATCGCCGCGGCGATCCCGGCCGCTTCGACCGTTCCAAAGCTCCCGTCATCATGGAGCTGCTGAAACGCCAATTGCTTTCGCCCCGCTACATCCAGCACAGCGCCCGCGTGCTCTTCGAGGTGGGCCAGGCCAACCCGAAGCAGCGCACCCAGATCCTGGAGACGCTCTTCGATCTCCCCCGCGAGGAGATCGCCAAGCGCGTCCAATCAGGCGCCCTGGACAAGATCGCCTTGGACGCCCACGACTATATCTATGACGTCTTTCCCGCACCGGTGGCGGCCGGCGCCCGGCGCTGAGATCACAGGGGAGCCTTGGGGTGCCCCGTCCTAGCCCGGGTTCGGCTAGGGCGGGGTGTGCGGCGGTGGTGGCAAACCCTTGCTGCTGGTCTCGATGACCTGCGGACCGACCTGGGTCAGCGAGCCGCCGGCGGCGAACGGGGAGCACGTGGGAACCATCATCTACGCTTGAGCTAGTGAGCGCCACGAGCCCGCGTCCCGCTCTCTAGATCGCAGGTCACGCGGCACCATCCGTGTGGTAGTGTCGTTCGTCATGCGAACAGTCACCTTTCTCCTGCTCCTCGCTACCAGTGTCGTGGCCCAAGCCCCTCCCCAGCAGCAACACCAACAGCAGCCACATTCGACGCAGCCCGGCAAGATGCGATCGTTCAGAGGCACGCCCGGGGACATCAATCTTATTACCGCCGAGATGAAAGCGCAGGAGAAAGCCTGGAACGACCGGGACGCCGCGGGCTACGTGGTCGACTTCATCGATGCGATGCAGTTCACGGACCTGGCGGGTACCGTCATCAGCGGCCGCAACCCGTTCCGGGATCGGCTTCAGCAGATGTTCCGCACGCATTTCAAGGGCGCGCACCTTAGGTACGAGATCCGCGAGATCCGCTTCGTGCGCCCGAGAGTCGTGGTCTGCGATATCGATGCAGAGATAACGAACTACAAGTCGTTGCCTCCCGGCGCCACCACCCGGCTCGGTCGCCCGCTGCGCACCCGCCTGAAGTACATCCTGACCAAGGAAGCCAGAAGTTGGGTGATCATCACCGGGCAGGAAACCGAGCGCAGAGAAAAAGACCAGAAATGACGTTGCGTGACCTGGAGGCGAAACCGCCCCGGCCAGATCACAGTTTGCGCAGGCCGCACGACAAAAGAAAACGGCACCGCATGCGGCGGTGCCGTTGGTCTTTTCGCAAAACAGCTCAGTGGGTGATGATGATCTGCGTTGGCGCGTTCGTCCCGTTTGAGAACGGTGACCCCGGGATCTGCGTGAGGTTCCCGTTCGAGTCGATGGTGACGCCGGTGATGGTCGAAGGACCAGTATCACAACAATCGGTCCCGAAATCGACGGCGTAACCGAACTTACCCGACGGATCGACCGCGATGTAGTGGAGCCACTGCCAGTTATTGAACACGAACGGCGACCCGCCGACCGCCTTAAGCTTCCCACTCGTGGTATCGAGGCTGAACACAGCGACATTGGAGGTGCCGTTGTAGTTGTTCGCGGCAACATAAGCCTGCCCCCCAACCATGAACTCCACTACTGTGTAAGGACCGCAGTCGTTAGCCCCTGTGGTAGTCGCGAAGGGCGATCCTTCTCCGGTCACTTCCGTGGGGACGCCGCTGTTCTGGTCGATCTTGTACACCGAGACGGTGCCCGGATCGCAGGCGTACTTGTTGGCAACCAGCAAGAATTGTCCGCTGGCGTCCACTGTCCCGCCGGTGCTGTAGTTGTCGGCGTCGAATGGAATACCGTTGTTCATCGCCGTCAAGGCGCCGTTACTGGGGCTGATCGTGAAGCCGTTGAACTGGCCGTTTTCGTTCGGCACATACAGGAAGCGTCCCTTCGGGTCCATCACCACCAGGTGTGGGTCGCTGGACAGGGGCAGGTCAGGTGGGATTTGCGTCAGCTTGCCGGCGCTGTCCACGGAAAAGGTGGAGATCGTGTTGTCGTTGTAGTTCGTCACGTACAGGACGGTTCCTGCGGGGTTCAACTTCGCCGAGTAAGGATTGCCCGCAGTACTGGCGAACGGCGACCCTGGGACGGCGGCCAGCGCGCCAGACGACTGGTCCACGCTGAACACGGCGATCTTGCCCTGCTCCGGCAGCGGCACGTAGATGAACCGGCTGGTCGGGTCGGCGTCGATGAAAACCGTAGCCACTCCGGCGCTGGAGCTGGAGGCTAGGCCCGCGTCGAATGCCGTTACCACCTGCGTCAGCGCGCCCGTGGTGGGATCCACCTTGTAGACATTGATGGTGGGAGTGGCGCTACCGTCGGCGCTGCCGTTGACCACGAAGGCGAACTTCGCCTCCACGCCGCCGGCCGGGATCAGGAACCCCTGGCCCACGGTCGTGCACCCGATGATGACCGCGACTCCAAGCAGGCAAGAGAAAGCTACTAGAACCATCAGTTTTTGCTTGTTCATGTCCAATCCTCTGTCAGGTCCTGCGGTTTGGCCCTGCTGTTTCAGTCCACTTGCTATTTCTTGCCGAAGCGGTACACCAAGCCCGCCGACAGGCGGAAGTTGTTCTGCGTCGCGTCGGCGTAACGCGTCCCCAGGTAATCGGCTTGCACGATGCGCACCGACAACCGCTCTGTCCACTTGACGTCGATCCCGCCCCCCAGCGCGAACCCCAGCACCGTGTCGGAGAAGCCTCCGGTCGAGGTGCCGTGGCTGACGCCCACCAACCCGTGCAGGTACGGCTTCAACTTCCCATGCCCCAGGTTGATCTGCGGCCCGAACAGGAAGTTGTGCATGGTCTGGTCGCAGCAGTAGTGGCCGGAGACGTCGGCCTTCAGCGCCAACCAATTGTTCCAGTTATAAGTGAAGGCGCCTTCCCAGCCGCTGGCGTTCCCCGCGGGCAGACTGAAGCCCGGGTCGGAACGCAGGTAGGAGTACCCGCCGAAAAGGTCCGCCTTGTACTCCTGGGCGAAGCCTGTCGCCGCGCACAGGAGGATCAAGGCTGTGACTACCAGAGTGCTTCTCATCAAAGCCCCCTTCTTAAAGGAATGTCGCTGCTACTGATGTCGACCTTGTGGGGTGTTACGAAAGACTGCACACGACCGCCCCATGATGTACAGTCATACTGGCGAAACGCGGATGGAGTGTCAAGCGCAATCAGGGGCGCTGTTTAACGATTGTATACGACTATATTCGTATCACAATATGCTTTAAAATCTTGCGCGGCCGGCAACCGGGATCCGTCCTGCCCGCTGAATTCGCTGTTGCGCTGCGATGTCCTGGCAGGCAGGGCTCCTCGATTTCCACAACTGGTATCAGCCGTAGGTCAATGCGATCCTCCCGGGGAGTCAGATACCTTGCAAAACACCTCAGAAGCGAACGACTCATGCCTCGGCACGGCGCAGCCGCGGATCGGCGGCTTCCCATCGCGCTCCATCAAAGCGGCGCGCGCCAAGGGAGCTTCGGGACAGAAGGGGGCGCCGCAGGAGGGAGCTTGCACCCCTCAATCCCATCGGGCTGTCTGACGGGCGGGTGGCCCGCCGGTTCGCTGGTCAGAGAACGTGTGGCTTCGGCCGGTTGTAGGGGGGTGCGAGCTACTAGGGCCCGTCGCCCAGGGCTAATTCAGTCCGGATTGCGTCAGCTTCACGCCACAGCCCACGCCGCTGGTTCCATTACAAGAGTTTCCGGCCGTGGAATTCGCGATGTTCGTGAAGTAGATGTTGGACGCCTGACCCGACCCACTCACGTTATCGACCACGAACCCGCTGGTGGCCCCGGTGTTCTGGGCTGCCGGGGCGGGCAGCGTGAACGCCGCTGCGGCGTTCGCCGGAAATGTGCTGGTGATGTCGAACGAGTAGATGCACGCGGTTGCGCATCCGGTCAGGGCGCCGCTGCCGCCGATGCTGAGGAAGATGCGGTCCGTAGCTCCGTTCTTGATCTCCGTGATGGGCGAACACGCGCCTCCGGATCCGCTACTGGTGATCAGCTCCAGAGGGCCGGCATTGGTAGTGGCGTTCATTTGGCCAAAGACGTTGAAACCGACGCGGTACAGGGCTTGGCGGTCGATATGTGCCGGTTCTCTCGCGCACAAATAAAAGAAGCCGGTGATCGAGCCCGGCGAACTGTTCAGGTACTTGTCATCGAAGGCGCCGCTATGCATGTTGTAGACAATCGGGCCAGTCGATGTGAACGAGATCGCCACCTTCCCACCCAGCGCCGTAGTGGTCTGGATCAGCTGCCCCGTGATCGTGCTGGTAGCGGTGCCATCGGTGAAGCCATTGAACCAGAGCACCCGTCCCGTGGTGGGATCGACGACGGGCGGATCGACCATGCTGCCGCCCGGTGACAGGTTCGTCCCACCCAGGCACGGCGGACTGCCGGCGCCGCAAGCACCGACGCTGCTGCCCACCTCCCGGACGTAGCTAGCCCGCCCCGTACTATCGCCCATAAAGATATTTCCCGAGGTCGAGTCGAACACCGGCCCGGTGAGAATGGCCCCGGCATTCACCGTGATCGGCCACCCCGTGACCACTTCCGCGGGAGTGCCGCTGAAGATCGGGGTGAACTTATGCAGCCGGCCATTGTTGTCGCCGACGTAGAGAACGTCGTGAGCATAATCGTAGAAGGGGGAAGAGTTCGTGTCCGGCTGCGCGCCGTTGAATGTGAGGTTGACGATGCAGGAGTTGCCCGCTGTGCACGCGCCCCACGACGCTACGATCTGGTCCGGCGCCACTGCCCCGGACGCGCTGCCTTGGCCGGACTTCCACTTCAGGATGTGCAGGATCGAACCGCCGTTGGCGTTCGTCCTCGACTCCACGTACGCCACCATGCTGCCGTCCAGGGAAAGCACGGGCGAGGTCAGCGTCGTGCCGGTGTTGTCCCCGGCGGGGTTGGTATTGTAAAACCACATGACCGAGGGGCCATTCTGGTTGCACAGGCCTCCGGCGGCGCCCTGCGTGGAATAGAGCTGGTTGAACGCGATGATGCTTCCGGTCGCGTCTAAGCCACCGGCGAGGGTGGCGCCTGCCCAGGTGAAGTTGGTCAGACCCTCGGCGAGCGTGATGCTGTTGCCTTTGGCGCCTGCGGTGGTGGCAGTGACGGTCACCACTGCGGCGGCCGAGCTGCCCGTCACGCCCACTCCGGCGCCGTTCCGAGTGATGGCCGCCGCCAGGTTGGCGGCCGTCACCGTCGTGCCAATAAGGCTGATCAGGAAGTTAGTGCCAGTGTTCAAGGTGGAGCTCGCGGTCAAGACCAGTGTGCCGCCGATGGTGACGGTTTGGCCGTTAGTCGGCTGGCCCGTGAAGGTTCCCGCCCGGCTCGCTTTCACCGCTGCCTGTCCGCCGGTAAGGCTGGTGGTGTAGGCCACGTAATCGTTCGCGCAGCTGGGTGCGGCGTTGATGTCAAAGCTGAACTTCGCTGGAAACATCCCCACACCGGACTCGCCGTTCGCGCCCAGCGATACGCCCCAGTCTCGTTTCATCGAAGACTTGCGCCCTCGGTTTTGGTTGAGATTGGGCGCTGGCGCCGCCGCAGGCTGTTGCTGTGCGACCGCGGCAGGTTGCATGGCCGCAGCCTGGCGCTTGATCACCTGCTCTCGGTACCGCGATACCTGCAGGAGTTGCCAGGCTTGGTAATCATTGGCCGGCGCAGAGAAAACCATGTGCCGGTGGCTCCAATCCGTGCTCGCGTGCAGCGGGACATGATTCGTCGGTGATCCACCAATCCCGCCGGCAGGAACAAGGACGAGAAGGATTCCTACAACCACGGCCAGCCTGGCCGATACAAGCCCCCCCCTCGTGATGATAGTTGGATTCTTGCGTCGCTTTAGCCTGCGGGAAGACTGTGGGATCGAATGGCAGCCATTGCCACTACCGTGGTCAGGGCACTCTGTTGCCTGTTTTGTTCCCCCACCTGCGTCCTGAGCCCGGTTATCGAACGTACCGATTCGCTCAATCATTAATTCCACACTCCTCACACCATCACACCATCGCCGGCTGGAAAGTTTCGGTTGACCTTCCGAACCTGCTCGAAACCATCGCGTTATTCTCTTATGAACCTAAGGTCTTGGACAAGAGTACCCCGGTAATTAAAGACCCTCCCGTCTGCTGACTTATGGACCAGGACGCAGCGGATGCTGCTCAGTAGCGGAGTTGCTCATCGAGATTCGGCATTGTACAGGCTCCATAGATCCTGAGAGGCGCGAAGCGGACGATAGACAGCTAATCCATGGGCGGCCCTAGAGGACGATTTTAGAACTCCCGATTAAGTGAAATGCTGTTTGCGCCAACTGGCCACGAGAGCCCTTTGTCCTAATGCGGATAGCGGCAGACAAGGAAAAGCTCAAGAAACTTCTTGACAAGCTAACTAGTGTTATAGTTAACTATAACAGTGCATGACGTGTGGGGGTTCATTTGAGCTGATCGGTTCGCAACTGAGTACGCCAGCGAATGACCCCTACCCGAGAGCAAAAGAAGTGAATTTGTTGAGGAGAATGAAACATGAGATCCCTTCGTTTTGTGCTGTCCGTTGTTCTGATGTCGCTTTCCACCGTGGCTTTCGCGCAGTCCGGCGCGCAAAAGCCTGTTGCGCCGTCCGACGCGCAAAAGTCCTCCGTGGCTCCTGTGCCGTCCGAGGCGCAGAAGTCCTTCGCAACCATGAAAACTCTGGCGGGTTCCTGGGAAGGACCCGTGACAACCTCCCCGCCGGCCGTCGAGGTCCAAGGCAAGCCCGCGCAGATCTTGCTTCGGGTGACTTCCCGGGGGAACGCGCTGATGCATGACTTGACCGTTGCGGGAATCCCCGACAATCCCATCACCATGTTTTACCTGGATAGCGATCGCATGCTCCTGACGCACTATTGCGACGCCGGAAACCGGCCTCGAATGACGGGCAAGATGTCGCCGGACGGCAAGAAGGTGGAATTCGAGTTTCTCGATATCGCCGGCAACCCGCAATACCACATGCACCATGCCGTCTTCACCATCATTGACGAGAACCATCACACCGAGGACTGGACCTTCATGATGAAGGACGACCCGATCCAGGCGCACTTCGACTTGCAGCGCAAGAAGTGACGGAAGGCGATCTCTCGCAAGGACGATCTGGAAACCTGGATGGACCGTGAATGGAACGACAGTCAGCCGATCTACCGCCAGCTGCGCGACCGCGTGGTGGCGATGATCCTGGACGGCGTGCTGAAGGAAGGCGACCCGCTTCCCTCGGTGCGCAATGTCGCGGCGGAATATCGGGTGAATCCGCTCACGGTCCTCAAGGGCTATCAGCAACTGGTGGATGAGGGCCTAGTCGAGTCCCGGCGCGGCCGCGGCATGTTCATCAATGCCGGCGCGCGCAACCTGCTGCTCCAGAGCGAGCGCCAGAAGTTCCTCGCGGAAGAATGGCCCCGGATCCAAGAAACCATTCAGCGGCTCGGCCTGACCGCGGAAGAACTGCTGGACGGCGCCCCAAGCCAGCAGCCCAAGTCGAAAGCTAAGAAAGAGGAGGAGCGCTGAAGCCATGGCATGCATAGAAGCTCGCGGTCTGCGCAAGGCCTACGGCACAACGGTCGCGCTGGACGGCGTCGATCTGCGTGTCGAAGAGGGCCGCATCCTCGGGCTCATCGGCCCCAACGGCGCCGGCAAGACCACCGCGCTCAACGCGATGCTCGGCCTCACTGCCTACCAGGGTGAGCTGCGGGTGCTCGGGCGCGACCCGTGGAGCGAGCGCGATCAGCTGGTGCGCGATGTCTGCTTCATCGCCGACGTCGCGGTGCTGCCGCGCTGGATACGGGTCTCGCAGGCGCTCGATTACGTCGCCGGCGTGCATCCGCGATTCGATCGTGCGAAGGCGGAAGGTTTTCTTGCGAAGACCACCATCAAGCGCGCCAGCAAAGTCCGAGAGCTGTCGAAGGGCATGGTGACCCAACTGCACCTCGCTCTGGTCATGGCGATTGACGCGAGATTGCTGGTCCTGGACGAGCCGACGCTCGGCCTCGACATCCTCTTCCGCAAGCAGTTCTACGATTCCCTGCTCAACGACTACTTCGACGGCAACCGCACCATCGTCGTCGCGACCCACCAGGTCGAGGAGGTCGAGCACGTGCTCACGGATCTCATGTTCATCGACCGCGGCCGCATCGTCTTCGACCGCAGCATGGAGGAGGTCGAGTCGCGCTACCTGGAAGTGTTGGTGAATCCCGAGCAGGTGGCCGCGGCACGGGCTCTCAAGCCCATGCACGAGCGCCAGGTGCTGGGTCGCAGCGTCATGCTCTTCGATGGCGCCGACCGGCAGCGGCTCGCCGCGCTTGGCGACGTCCGCACGCCGAGCATCGCCGATCTGTTCGTCGCGGTGGTCGGCGGCCAGGCACAAGGAGCATCGCAATGAACACCACTGCCATGGGGGAAGTGCCGGTGAGCGCGCAGACCAGCGCCGAGATCCCGCCGATGCGGCTGCTGTACTGGTCCGTACGGCGCGAGTTGTGGGAGAACCGTTACCTCTACCTCGCGCCGCTCGCGGTCGCGGCGCTGATCCTGGTGGGTTTCGCGTTCGGCCTGGTGCACCTGCCGGACAAGCTGCGGGCGGCCTCGGCGCTCGACGCCATGCAGCAGCACGAGCGCATCGAGCAGCCGTACACCTTTGCCGCGCTGCTGCTGATGTTCACCACCATCGTCGTCGGAATCTTCTATTGTCTCGACGCGCTGTACGGCGAGCGTCGCGATCGCAGCGTCCTGTTCTGGAAGTCCCTGCCTGTCTCCGACCTGACCACCGTGCTCGCCAAGGCGAGCATTCCGTTGGTCGTCCTGCCGCTGCTGACGTTCGTGGTCACAGTGGCGACGCAGGTGGACATGCTGTTGCTGGCCGGCGCCAGGCTGATGGGAACCGGACTTAGCGTATGGTCCCACCTGTCCTTCGGGCAGATGTCGTGGATCCTGTTCTACCACCTCGTCGTGGGACATGGGTTCTCGTACGCGCCGTTCTGGGGCTGGCTGCTGCTGTGCTCCGCCTGGTCGAAGCGCGCACCGTTGCTGTGGGCTACGTTGCCGCTGCTGGCTGTGGGGCTGGTCGAGAAGATCGCCTTCAACACGGCGCACTTCGGCCACTGGCTCGCATACCGCTTCGCGGGCGGCCCGGCCGCCATGCCGGCTCATGACACCCCAATGACCATCGCCGCCCTCACGCCGACGCCCATGCAGTTCCTGGCCAGCCCCGACTTCTGGTTCGGCCTGGCGCTCACCGCGGTCTTCCTGGTCGCAGCAGTCCGCCTGCGCCGCTCTCAGGGACCGATCTGAGCACATCACCCTTGGTTCCAGTTCTTCGCAGTGGGAGAAACGACCATGAGCACAACATTGATGATGGAACGGACTGCGGAAACGTCACCGCGGATCAGATCAGCAACGAGCATCGGCCGGATTGTCGGCGTGCTGTTGCTCGTGCACTTCGCCGCCGGACTTATAGTCCCGTTCGTGTTGCTGGACCGAGTCAGAAGGCCGGCAGGTTTCCTGGCAGGCGCGGCGGGGAGTCCTGTTCAGGTACGCGCGGCTGTGTTTCTCTTGTTCGTGGGCGGCGCGGTTGCGATCGGCATCGCCATCACGGCATGGCCGGTCTTTCGCCGGTACAGCTCTGCAATGGCGCTTTGGCTCCTGGCTCTTGCCGTGGCGGCTTTTGCGCTACAGGCCGTCGACAATGGCGCCTTGCTGTCCATACTGTCTTTGAGCCAGGAATACGCAAAGGCAGATGCTGCGAAACTCGACCTTTTTCAGGTGCTGGCCGGCGTGGTCGGGTCAGCCCGGAAGTGGGCACATTACACGTCGCTGCTTGTCGCAGTTAGTTGGATCTTCCTGCTCTACAGTGTGTTGTACCGCTTCAGGCTCGTTCCGCGCGTGCTCGCTGCGTTTGGGCTGGTCGCGAGCATGCTTCAGATCACTGGGGTCACATTGCGGGGCCTTTTGGGGTATTCGCCCGAAACGCGGTTGGCCATGCCATTGGCTCCGGCCTACGTGGCTCTGGCGGTGTGGCTGATGGTCAAGGGCTTCGATGAACGGCATTGCCCCCTTCAAGCCGAAGCACGAGGCGCTGAAGTCGCCGGGGCGTAGAAATCACAAGACATGAGGACAACGATGGAAGGAGCAATGGCGGGTGGCCCAGACAACGCCGGAATGTTACACCTCGCCATGATTGGGGGTGCCCCGCCTAACGCGGTTTTCGTTGGGTGGGCGTGCTTCTGCCTCTGCGCATCGGCGGTTGATTTCTAAAGAATGGTCGGCCCTAGAGGACGTTTTAGAACTCGAGCCGATCTGCGGGCGTGAGCGCGCCTGGGCGAGCGGGAGCCCGCAGGCGAGATCCTGAGGACGAAGTCCGAAGGATCCACACGCTACAACTTACTTCTTGATTCGTTGTTCGTCTTTCCCACCCTCTGCGTCCACACCCCGGGCCGCAAAGCAAGGGCACCCTCGGGATTTTCGTGGATGCCGAGTATCATCTCGACGAAAGGGCGGACCACCCGCCGTACAATCTCCATACGCGGCGAAACCCGCGGCTTAGTCCAACAGGCTATTTCCGTAGGCGCACCAGCTTCCAACATGCACTCCCATCCTCGTCGCTGCGCTTACGGGAACAACTCTATCTGTTGGGCGGACTCGGATCGAGCATGCTCATAGAAATCGGACATGTGGAGGCGATCTTCCGGTATCCCGTGAAGTCCATGGCTGGAGAACGACTCGAGGTCGCCAACCTGGGCTGGTACGGCCTCGAGGGCGACAGACGCCTGGCATTCCGGCGGATTCAAGACCGCAGCGGAATGCCATGGCTCACAGCAAGCAAGCTTCCCGACCTCGTCCGGTTTGCTCCGCAGCGCCGTGAAGACGGTGCTCAGGGAGACCTTCCTACGCATATTCGCACGCCGGATGGCGTGGAGATGCCTGTCTTCGGGGAGGACTTGGCCAAGGAGGTCGGACGCCGGTACGGGGCTCCCGTCGAGATGATGCAGTTGAGGCATGGCATCTTCGATGAAGCATGCGTCTCCGTGATCGCCTCTGATACGGTGCGCGAGATCGGGCGACTCGCAGGGCGGGGCCTTGACACCCGACGATTTCGCCCGAATGTTGTGGTTCGTTTACTGCGACCGGATCCCTTCTCGGAGGACGGATGGCTGGGCGGTGTGCTCTCATTCGGCGAGGGGGACGATGCTTCCGCCATCAACGTCACGATGCGCGACGAGCGCTGCTCGATGGTGAACCTTGATCCCGACTCAGCAAGTACCGCGACAGAAGTGATGAAAGCCGTCGTCCGTGCAAACCAGAACAACGCGGGAATCTACGGCGCGGTCACTCGCATCGGTCGACTGGCGGTCGGACAGACCATACTCTTCCGTGCGGCGACCGAGAAAAGGGAACGTGGGTGATCGAAACACAATGTCCCGGAACGGGCGGGTGGCCCAGACAACGCCGGAATGTTACACCTCTCCATGATGGGGGTGCCCCACCCAACGCGGTTTTCGTTGGGTGGGCGTGATTCTGCCTCTGCGCATCAGCGGTTGATTTCTAAAGAAAAGAATGGTCGGCCCTAGAGGACGATTTTAGAACTTTCGTGTGGGAAGGAGCTTGACGCCACCCAGACGAGCAAAAACAGCTCGTCTGGGGCACCCCCGGTTTACCCGGGCCACCCGCCTGATGGCCAGGCTCCTTCCGGTGCCTACACCCACCTCATTGCAAATGGGAGACCTCAGGGTTAATCAGAACCCGCTCGCAAGGTTGTCTCCCAGGTACGAAGCCCCAGTCCGCATAATGCGAGGGTGCGGCAACAGGCGTCGTTGCGGAGGGGTCAGGTTCAATCTTGACTGTCATGGTCACCTGATTGATGCCGCGCTTGAGCCAAAAATCATCCCGGGTAGCGCCCTCCGCGAACACGATGTCTCTGAACTCCATAATTAACCTGAAACCTCGCAGGCTAAATGTGCGCCGCGCACCCCAGTCCGGATAGGCGGAACACTTGCCGTAGAGTTGCATGGGCAAGATGATCGCCCTGGGCATTCGGCTATATGGGTCTCTGCTGTCCTCCAATAGGTCAACCGTCGTCGGTGTGGTGAAAAGCTTACAATCGATGCCAGACCTTATGATGGTGAACCCGCCTCCGTATGGAATGGTGTAGACAGAACAAGCCAGGTCATATGCAGGGTTGCCGGCGTCATCTCTTAGGGTAAGAGAAAAATCAGAAGGATTCTCTGACCTTGAGCCCTTCTTCGGAAGTACTACAGAAAACTCCGCAGGCGCGACCCGCGGGTAGGGCGGCGCGAGACCGTACCTATTCACCTTGTCCGCGATGCTGACTCCAGGTACGTGCCGACGGTCAACTTTGTCACAATTGAGAGAGACAGTACCACCTTCTTCGCCACTGTTTTTCTTGAAAGGTGGCGGCGCAAAAGGAACGTCCTCGTCGATTGCGGAGAGAATGCGGTCGTCTGGAACAACTCCGACTTCGAGATCAAAGCTGTGAACGAGGGGAATGCGTTTCCCCCTTCCGTACCGACGGCCGAGAACGAATCTCACATGGCTCAGCGCGAGCCTGACTACCATGCCGCGAACCCGAAATGTTCTGATCCGACCGTATTCAGGGTAGTCAGCACACCTACCTAACAGTTCTTCCGAAAAGAATCGCGCTCTGCTCTCGATACCTAGATTGCCAAGAGGTTCGTAGGTAAACAGATCGATGTAAACGTCGTCTGGGGTCAACGACCTGAGCCAGCACTGAAAATCTCCAGAGAAGTCGAACTCCGCGTCGCCGCTCTCACCGGAGCGACAGCGGAAACTGTAAAGCAGAGAGCCACTCACTGAGCGTAAGTCTAGATCGACCTTCATACGACTTACGTCGCGGACGTGGAATGTCGCTTTGGATGGAGCAACCCGAGGCCATTCATACATTTCCACAGGGGTTAGGGGGACTCCGGGTGGTGCGAGAGAAACCAAACCCAGCAGCGTTAATAGCCCAACAAGCCTGATGGCTGATACAGTCATGGCGTCTCAACCGTGTTCGGCGGGCAGACTCCGGATAGCGGAAGAGGTATCTCCAGAGTGCCTTCGGTATCTCCCCGCGGGCGGGTGGCCCAGACAACGCCAGAATGTTACACCTCTCCATGATGGGGGTGCCCCACCCAACGCGGTTTTCGTTGGGTGGGCGTGATTCTGCCTCTGCGCATCAGCGGTTGATTTCTAAAGAAATGAATGGTCGGCCCTAGAGGACGATTTTAGAACTCTCCTCGCGCTTGAGATGCCTGACCTATACCAGATTCCGGTTCAACTGTGATGAACACCCCCGCCCGAGCGAACAACCGCAGGGTGATTCGTAACGTGGAATCTGCCAGATGTCTTCACGGACGAGCCCTGCGGTGCTCACGCACCGCGCCACATACGTGTGCTCTTGACAACGCCTTCGCTCTTATCGAGGGCCACCCGCCCGCCCATTGTTTGCGGGAACTGTCGATCAAACTACCACAGCCTATTTCTCGGGCAGGACCGACCTGCTCCTGCCTTCAAAGCGTTTGCGAACCAAGAAAAAGAAGCTTGGCCCGACAACGGCCTGTGGTATCAGAGTGATGAAATCCGCTGCTGTTGCCTGATATGCAACATGGAACAACACGAGCAAGATCCAAGCCAGCCCAGGAAACAACGCCACAGCTGCCAAAAACCCAAGGACTGCGAGCACGTAGTGCTTCCGCGCTCTTTCGACCAAGAACGCAAGTGTGCCACAGAAAAATGCCACGCCAAACGGCACAAAAAGAGGACGACGCAGCTCTGGAGCAACAATTTCAAGTGTACAGGCAGCAACAAAGACGAATGCAGCCGCCACTGCAATCGAGCGAAATATCAACTGAATGAAAGGATCGCCCTGGTTAAGTCTGTTCATCATGGCAAAGCCCAGTTCTTTCAGTCCCCGCAAGCCAGGGTTATCATTATGGTTGGCCCAGCCCCTACGGTAGCAGCCCATCCTCCAGCCCCAGCTCCAACTGTTAATGTCGACGAACCGCCGCCATTGCTAGAAATCTCCCAAGATCCAGCCAGACCGTCTCCGCCACCAAGAGAGCCCGCCCCAGACGGCCCTCTCATGTCCCAAACCGTAGGTGCCCATGGGGCGGTTGAGAACTGCCCGCCAACAAGGAACCCAGCACCTGTGGCACGCCCAGCGCTCGGAGAAATCCCCAGAGCTAGATTCCCATGACTATCTGAGTACACCGTAGCCGAGATAGATCCGTAGAAGCCTAAACGGTTAGCAATCCCCTGAAACGCGCGGCTCGCCCCGGCACCAACCCCAACAACACCTCCTCCACCGAGCTTGGGAATCTGAAGCAGTCCTGGCGGGTGGCCCAGACAACGCCAGAATGTTACACCTCTCCATGATGGGGGTGCCCCACCCAACGCGGTTTTCGTTGGGTGGGCGTGATTCTGCCTCTGCGCATCAGCGGTTGATTTCTAATGAATGGTCGGGACGGCCGGACTTGAACTTGAGGCGCTTAGCGGGCGTGAGCGAAGCGGGAGCCCGCTGCCGAGATCCTGAGGAGCGCAGCGACGAAGGACCTCAGAAAACAGTGGTCGGCCCTAGTGGACGATTTTAGAACTTTCGTGTGGGCAGCGGCCTGACGCCGTCCCCAAAAGAGCGGGAAGCCGCTCGCCAGGCCCCCACGTGGGCCACCCGCCCACATCGTTGAACTCTACGATGTTTCGATGCAGCTTAAGGTCCCCGTCAAGAAGCGCTAGCGATGTTCCCAGAGCTTTGCTGAAAGTTAGGGAACCGGTGATCACATTGATGAGAAAAACATCCCAGCCGACCGATGAGGAGTTCCTGGATTCGCAGCTTCACGTTCATGCGGCAGTTCCATTTCGGCTTCGGAATGTCGGAACCGGCCCTGCGTTAATGGCACGCTGGCGATTTCTCAAGGAATCCGAAGAGGAAGGGGTCGCGGGCATGATTCCGTACATCCGAACAGATCAACGCGTAAGTACGCAATTGAGCAAAGAGCAGTTGGGCTTCCAGCGGATGTGCGGGACCTTTCCGGGGATCACCTTGACTTCGCCGGGGTCTTGTAAGTGTCGATTGTTGGCGGATTAGAAACAATCCTGACGCGAGCGGGCAGGCTGAAGCTGACACGGGCGCACGCATGTTCGCGACGAGGTTCTTCCAGCTCAAAGATGAACTCGATGGTTTGCGTCAACTCTTGGGATTCCGTGGGGGGGGCGAATCTCCACCGTCGAATGTTTCCCTCTACCTCCTTGCGCAGAATCGCATCCCCGCTGTGTGTCTCAACCATCGGCACGGTGCCGTCGGCAGCAATGGTTATTCGCGCCTCCACCTTCCCTTCGATCTGCGCCATCCTTGCGATTTCGGGATACCGGGGAGACTCGATGTAGACGGGTCGGAGCTGAGCCTGCGACGTAGCAGTCAGCAGGGACACCCAGAAAAAAATCAGAGCGGATAGTCGCATCATTGTCCCCCTCGTCATTTGGTGATTGCCTTCAAGCTGTCCTTGCAGTTAGCGTCAATTGCTTTGTCATTCCTATCCTCGGCCTTCTGATCTTTCTTTGCATCGCCGGTGAAGTCTGGAACCAGCGCGCCGGTTAAGTGGCCGAGCTCGTGAAGTAGGATAAACGCTTTCGCACCTACTTGCCCTCCCAGATATTTTCCAAAATCCACGGAGAACTTACCACCTGAGGAACTGTTCGAGTTAAAGAATGCTCCCTGCGAATTTATTGTTACGAATTGGTCTTTTGCAACACCTTTAGCGGCAGGCGTTGTTTCATCGAACGAGGGCTTTACCTGGCTGAGGTCAGCCACGCCGAAGCGATTGTTGGTCGTTATCTCGTCAATAAGACCCGAAAGACTGCCAACTTCCTGAAGCAACTCTGAATTGGCGGGTGGCCCACCCTTCGCATCGAGTTTCTCGCTCACTCACAGATGAAAACCTGAGGGTGCCCCATCCTTTGCGGCACGCTTTTGGCCGCAAAGGGTGGGCTACCAGATTCACGCGGGCCGGGTGGCCCAGCCAACGCCAGAATGTTACACCCCTCCGTGATGAGGGTCTCCCACCCAACGCGGTTTTCGTTGGGTGGGCGTGATTCTGCCTCTGCGCATCCCCGGTTGATTCCTAAAGATTGGTCGGGGCGACAGGATTTGAACTCGAGGCGCTTAGCGGGCGTGAGCGAAGCGGGAGCCCGCTGCCGAGATCCTGAGGAGCGCAGCGACGAAGGACCTCAGAAAACAGTGGTCGGGGCGACAGGATTTGAACCTGTGACCCCCTGCGCCCAAGGCAGGTGCGCTACCAGGCTGCGCTACGCCCCGACTGCTTCCCATTGTAGCCGATGCCTTGCGCCGCCCCGGCGCAGGCGAGCATGTTACCAAAGAGTGCCGGAGGCCCTTCCCTGGCCCCCCTACCGGCCCTCCCTGCGGCTTATAATGCGGGACGGTATGCCCTCGCAACACGCCGTCGTGGCGTATGTCCGCAATGACCTCGGCCGCTTTGTTGAGGACCTCCGCCGCGAGGTCCATCCCGAGCACGTCCATCTCGGATCGCATTTCAGCATCCTGCCCCCGCGGGAGCTCCAAGGGGCGGAAGAAGACGCCCGCCGCCTGCTCCGCGACCTCTGCAACAAGGTCGAGCCCTTCGAGGTCACCGTGGGCGAAGTCGCCAGTTTCCTGCCCACCACCCCCACCGTGTTCCTGCGCATCTCCTACGGCGCATACCGCATGCGGGAGCTGCACGACCTGCTCCACCAGGGCGCCCTGGGCGGCCCCGAGCAGTGGCCCTACATCCCCCACCTCACCCTGGCCAAGGTCGATGACCCCCGGCGCGCAGAAGAGATCTTCGACGTCGCCCGCGAGCACTGGGCACGCTACCGCGGCCCGCGCCGCGTCCTCGTGGACGAGATCACCTTTGTCCGCAATACCGACGAGAATGGCTGGCGCGACATCACCCCCGTCCCTCTCGGCGCCCAGCTCACCAAAGTCAGGTGATTGAGAAATCGGGGAATCGGGAAATCAGGTAATTGAACGGCCAAGGTATTCCTCCGGTTTTCAATTCCCCGATTACCCAATTACCAAATTACCCAATCTCTTCCAGTCGCCAAATTCCCCAATCTCTTCCATTACCTTCGTCCCCTGTCCTCCCGCCCGTACATGTCCCTCTTCGGCGTTGCCGATGAACATTGCGAAGCGGTAGAAACAAGGTTGCGGAAGGCGTCGGTATCGAATTCCCCGACCCCCCTCTGGCGGAAAGGATCCAACATGCATATCGGTGTCTATGGCTCGGGATACCTGGGGACCGTCGTGTCCGCCTGTCTGGCCGATTTCGGGACCCCCGTCACCTGCTTCGACGAGAACATGGGCCGCATCAACGGCATCGCGCAGGGCAACATCCCCTTCTTCGAGAAGAACCTCCAGGACGTGGTGCGCCGCAACGTGCGTGCCGGGCGCTTGATCTACTCCACCGACATCGCTTCCTTCGCCTCCAAGGCGCAGGCCATCTTCATGGCGGAAGATTCCCATTTCTACATCGAGGAGGCGGCGTTGAAGCTGGCCCGCCTGGCGGGCAAGAACGCCACCCTGGTGATCGTCACCCCAGTGCCGGTGGGCACCGCGGCCCGCGTCGAGCAGAAACTCAAGGCCGCCGGCGTCGCCCTGACCGTGGTTTCGCATCCCATCTTCGTCACCGATGGCTGCGCCGTCGAGGACTTCAACTGGCCCGACCGCATCGTGCTGGGGACCTCTTCGCCGCAGGCCGTGGCCCTGATCAAGCAGATCTACCGCCCGCTGGCCATGCGCGGCGTCCCCGTCATCGTCACCAACCACGAGACCGCGGAGCTGGTGCGCGAGGCCTCCACCGCCTTCGTCGCCACCAAGATCTCCTTCATCAACGAGCTGGCCGGCCTGTGCGAGCACGTCAGCGCCGACGCCGTCGACCTGGCGCTCGCTCTCGGCCTGGACAAGAAGATCGCGCCCCGCTGCCTCCAGCCCGGCGCCGGATTCGGCGGCCCCTTTGCCGAGCACGACATGGAATCGCTCGCCCAGTTGGCCAGCGGCAAGGGCATCTCGCTGAAGATCCTCAGCGCCGCGCGCGAGGTGAACCACTCGCTCTCCGACCGCATCCTCGGCAAGCTGCAGATCATGATGGAGACGGTGATGGGCAAGGAAGTCGGCCTCCTCGGACTGGCCTTCAAGCCCAACACCAACTCGGTCGCGGCCTCCTCGTCCATCCTGCTGGCGCGCCGCCTGCTCGCCCAGGGCGCGCATGTCCGCGCCTACGACCCGGTGGCGCTGCCCGACGCCAAGCTCGAGCTGAACGGCAGCGTCCGCTATTGCGATTCGCCCTACCACGCCGCCGAAGGCGCCGAGGCCCTGGTGGTGGGCACCGGCTGGCCCGAGTTCCGCGCCCTCGACTTCGACAAGATCAAGCGCCTGCTCAAGCGCCCCGTCCTGCTGGACACCAAGAACCTGCTCGACGGCCAGCGCATGAAGGCCATGGGCTTCCACTACGTCGGCGTGGGAAGAGCGTAGAAGCAGGAAAAATCTTTCAGGCCGGGCGTCACCGCCCGGCTTTTTCAGTTCCCGCCGGTCGCGCAGAATCGTGTAAATTCGCCTTGCCCTGAAACGAGTCAATCCGGTTTGACTTGGCGAGTAGAATTGTATGAAACCGATTTTCTGTGGAGAACCTATGGGAAGGCCACGCAAACCGGAATCGCAGCGCCGCAGCAAGCTTTTCTTCCTCCGACTGCTGCCCAGCGAGATGGCGGAACTGGAGCGCGCCTCGCGCGACCGCAACGAAAGCATCGCCGCCATCCTGCGCAACGGCGCCGCTCTCTACCTGAACCGAGCGCCCGAAACCGCTCCTCCGGCGAAACACGCCGAGAGAGCGTCCTGACGAGACGGTCCGGTCAGACCTCGCCGCCGCCGCTTTTTTTGAGATTCTGAGCAGCCCGCGCATGGTCCGGCTCATCTATTCGATTACCACCAGGAGTACAGATCGATGATCCGCCGTCTATTGCTGACTCTGGTCGCGGCGCTCGCGTTTGCCGCTTCCGCTTCCGCCCAGGTGGAAACCTGGAAGATCGACCCCAACCATACGGCCTCGCAGTTCGCCGTCCGCCACCTGGCGATCTCGACCGTCCGCGGGCAGTTCACCAAGACCACTGGCACGGTGACCTACGACCCGAAGGACCCGGCCAAGACCATGATCGACGTGACCATCGACGCCGCCTCGGTGGACACCCGCGTCGAGCCCCGCGACCAGGACCTGCGCAGCGCCAACTTCTTAGACGTGGAGAAATATCCCACCCTGACCTTCAAGTCCAAGCGCACCGAGGCCGCCGGCCCGGGCAAACTGAAGATCACCGGCGACCTGACCATCCACGGCGTGACCAAAGAGGTCGTGCTGGACGTGGATGGCCCCACCGAGCCGATCAAAGACCCTCGCGGGAATCGGCACATGGGCGCTTTGGCCACCACAAGGATCAATCGCAAGGACTTCGGCGTGAGCGGCGCGCCGGCGGCGGTGGGCGACGAGATCACCATCACCATCGACGCCGAACTGATCAAGCCGGTGCCGCAGCCGCAGTAATCAAACATCCGCGGCCCAAATCGGGGCGCTGGTGGGTGGCCCAGACAAAGAGCTGAGGGACAACCCACTCTGAAAAAAGAAGGTGTACCATTCTCCCCGCATCACCTGGGCCATCCGCCCGCAGCATCGCGACAACTTGCCGCAACCTGGGTTTAAGTTCCCAGTTCTTCCCAGAAGGTAAATCCATGGAAGCCATTCCCCGGACACCGCGGTCTCCGCAACACTGGATTTTTCTGTTCGCCTTGACGCTTGCCGCCGGGACGCTGATGGCGCAGCAGGCGCCCACGATCTCCGTGAACGTAAAAGTGGTGAACGTGCTGGCGACGGTGCGCGACCAGCACGGCAACATCGTCAATACGCTCACCCAGGACGACTTCATCCTCGATGAAGACGGACAACCGCAGGTGATCCGATATTTCACGCGTGAAACCGACCTGGCCCTTTCGCTGGGGTTGCTGGTCGATACCAGCCGGAGCCAGTCGCACGTCCTCGGTCAGGAAAAGAAAGCCAGCGCTGCGTTTGCCAACGACGTGTTGCGAGAGGGGACGGATTCGGCATTCCTCATCCACTTCGATCACGAAGTGGAGTTGCTCCAGGACCTGACGTCTTCGCGCCAGAAAGTGGTTTCCGCGCTGCAACTGCTTCAGGAGCCGAGCTACGACGACCGGCAGCGAGGTGGCGGGTATCCGGGGGGCGGCTCGGGACGCGGTTCGCATGGCGGCGGACCCGGCGGCGGCACCCTGCTCTACGATTCGATCTTCCTTGCCTCCGATGAACTCATGCGAAAGCAGCCAGGGCGCAAAGCCATCATCGTGCTCACCGACGGTGTGGACCACGGCAGCAAGATGTCTCTCGACCGTGCCATCGAAAGCGCGCAGCGTGCCGACACCATGGTTTACTCCGTCTACTTCGAAGGCCAGGAGGGCGGCGACCGCCACTCTGGCGTGAGCGGACCTTGGGGCGGTGGCCGCCGCCGCGGCGGAGGCTGGCCAGGCGGCGGGGGAGGCTATCCCGGCGGTGGCAGCCCTCAGCCGCGACCTACAGACAGATCATCAGCCGACGGCAAGAAAGTACTGGAACGCCTGTCGCGCGAGACGGGCGGGCGCATGTTCGTGGTATCCAAGAAAGAGCCGATCGATCAGATCTACCGGCAGATCCAGGACGAGCTGCGCAACCAGTACAATCTCGGCTACACGCCGGATCGAGCTGCCGACAGCAGCTCCGAGTACCGCCACATCCTCGTGACTACCAGGAGGACGGACCTCACGGTGCAAGCGCGCGAGGGCTACTACGCATCGCGCCAGATCGATGCCAAGCGGGGACAATGAGGCGGGCGGCCCAGGCAAATGGCAGAGGGGTGAAGGCAACCCACCCTGAAAAACAAGTTGTGCCAAACTCCCCGCATCACCTGGGCCACCCGTACCGGCAGCCACCCGAACCGAATCACGGTTCAGCGACGGTCCCGGTCATGATCACGGCCCTGGTCATTGTCATAACGATCCCAATCGCGCTCGGTGTGCCATTGACGGTCACGGACACCCCACCATGCGTGATGCAGCTTCCAGCAACGCTCGCGCTCAGCGTTTAGATCACGTCGCCTGTCGTTCGCCTGCCGGCTGGACGGGCCATGCCTACGGACGGCGTCGTGCAGTCTGTTTTCAGCCTTTTCAATTCGCTGTTGGCACTTTCCCCGCTCGTCCGCCTGCGACTGTGGCACCGCAATGAACAATGCAAGGACAGTGATTGTTACCGCAGTGACCATTGCTCTTCCAAGTCTTGTGAAATTTCTTCGTATATCCATCGATTCCTCCCTGTCACGACATGCAACGCTTCCTGAATACGTGGTTCTCCGTCTTCTGACCGGCATATCCAATCTTGGACCCCCAAGCGGTCGGGAGTATACACGCAGTCGCCGGTACGGCGTTTAGGGTACGGGCGCGGTAGCTGGCTGACTGTTCAGAATTGCTCATTCGACTACGAGCCCGGGATCGCGCCCTCCAAGCCCGGCGCGCCACCAATAATGTGGTTCGTCGGCATCTCGGAACCCGACTTTGAAAGAAGAAAAGGTGTACCATTCTCCCCGCATCACCTGGGCCACCTGTCCCTCTTCCTGCCGATGAGGCAGCGTGACATAAGTCATCGCCACGGATCTCTCGCTGGAATAGAAACGTGGCATCGTACCTGGGGGCCCGACATGTTCACTCCGCCCGCGAAGATCATTCGGCTTGGTTCGTCCCTACGTCACTTGCTGAACCCAACCAACACCTGTTCCGCCGCCCGGCCCTGCCGGCCTGGCCGCGGTGACAGTCACACTCAGTGGAGGAAAAGCCTATGTTCACACGTATGTTGAACTGCACACTCAAGCCGGAAAAGAAGGACCAGTTCCTGGAAGCCGCACGCCAACTGGCCGGCGCTTACAAGAACCAGACCGGCTTCGTGGACCTGCTCACGTTCATCTCGGATGAGAATCCGAACCGCGCGATCGTGGTCGCGGTCTGGAACACGAAGTCCGATTCCGCGGAGTTCTACAAGACTCGTGCTCCGCTGCTCGATCTGAAGCCCTTCCTGGAGGAGGAGCGCATCGAGCATTACTACCTGGAGACGTCGGGCGTGTTCAAGATCGCCAGCGGCAAGGCCGCCTGATCGGGATAGGGTTGTGATTTCCGGTTCCTGATCGCTGGTTTGCCGGCGGTACGGTCACCGCGGGCCGCACAGAGAAAATCTGAGTTCAGGAACCCGGGATCGCATCGGGTCCACTCGCCCCCCTATACCAGTGCACCGCCATAGCTCTGGGCGCGGCGATCCGTCGCGCTGTCATATTCTCTCTTGCAGCAGGTCCCACCCTTCCCGGAAACTTTCGAAGCGCAGGCCGCTGCCCGGCCGCAGCCACATCGTCCTCACCGGGGTGAACGATCCGGTCAGCGGAGCAGGCGCCAGGCATTGCGGAACTTTTCCAAGGGGCGGCGTGAGCCGGGAACGAGGCGGAAGTTAGTGACTCCCCCCAAAGCGTTGACGGGGATGATGTACCAAATCCTTCGGCGAGCGATGTAGGCAGCGATGAAATCAATCTCCCGCCGGGAATAGGCAACGTGTTCCCAGCGATGAGCGGCGGAAAGCTGGTAGCCGCGAGCCTCGGCTGCGGCAGTGGACTTCACTTGCACGCGAGAGAGCTTGCGGCCGTGGACGACGACGAAATCGAAGGGTTCGGAGTCGCCGTAGGGCTTGCACACGACAAACCCGAGTTGCATGGCGCGGTGGAGGAAGGCGGCCTCGGCGACGTGGCCGCGGTGCAGGGGCAAGGTGGCAGAGGTTGGGCCTGCGCCGGGAGCGGGCGCGCGAGTCCGACGAGGCATGGCAGGGATTAGTAGCTAGTAGCTAGGGGCTAGATTTTGAGGGGCTTGACAAGAAGTACGCAGTACTCAGTACTCGGTACTCAGAAAAATCTCTACCCTCTACTTCCAGTATGACAAATCGGAGGGGGTGAATCCGACATTATCCACAAATTTATTTCGTGATTGTTTCCAGCCACTTACACGCCACTCCGGATTTTGAGGGGCTTGACAAGCAGTGCTCAGTACTCGGTTCCCAGTACGCAGTAAAACCTCCCCGCCCTCGCTCTTGAAGCGCGGCATCGTGGGAACGTGGCATCGCGTCAGCGCAAAGCACTTGTCGGCCTACCTGAATGAGATGTGTTTCAGGTTTAACAGGCGAAAAAATCAAGACTTATTTCTTGATACTTTGCGGCATATGATTACTGCTCCGACCCTTAAATTTGAAACACTTACGGCCTAAGCGGTTTGGTTATGGCTAGATATAGCAAATGGCTGGAACCAGTAAAGTAAATAATCCGCTTTTTTCCTAAGCCGCTTTGCATTAAACTATTAGGGTAAATAGGAAGGGCTCCCGCCCTCGAAAAGACAGACGGGAGCCGTGGTGTTATATCCAGATCAGAACGACCAAGAGGTCGCCGACCTGGATCACCATGAACGTATACTTCATGGTGCCACCTCCTTCCACCCCGGGTAAATTGCCGTAGGCTGTAACCTACGGCGATCGGGGAACCGAGTGGACCTAGAGGGACTTGCGCCCTCGCCGGATAGGATGGAAAGCCCCCCGGCGCACTATGCTAGGCCCGCAGCCTTGGGCCGCGAAAGCGGCCCTTATTTATTTCCAGTGATACTTGCCCTCCTTCTGCTCTAGCGCACCATCCCTGAACAAGCGCCGGATCGCGGTGCTCACCACTGACGCGGCGACCACGTCATCCCTGAACGTGTAGCCCTTCCCCCTGACGTAGGCGACCACGTCTTTGGGACGCATGCCCGCTGGGCCTGCTTCCCTTATCGCGGAGATTACCTGCCGCTTCAACTGCCCGCGTTCCGGCTTCTTTCCCGTCCTCGTCGGAAGTCGCTGCGCGATATTGTGCGGGGACACTTCAGCAGATGCACTCGTACTCGAAACGTTTCCCGATTTCCTGCGCAGCAGCCGTTCCACGCGTTCGAGAGCGCGGAGGTCTTCGGCAACCTCTGCCTTGAGCCGGAGAATCTCCGAGAGTTCGATCATCGGATTACCTCGCAGACTGAGTCTAACATAGCCATAGCCAATTTCACCAAGCCAAAAAATTTGGCTTTGTTCCCTGTTCGTGAAAAAGTACCAACCAGTTACCCATCCCCGGTGGTTCACCGATGGCTGCCCAGATGGGTAGAAACGTTACTGTAGTGAAGTAAACAATCGTGTTTATTTCGTGATTGTTTCGAGCGACTTACGCGCCACTCCAGATTTTGAGGGGCTTGGCAAGAAGTACTCAGTACTCGGTACCCAGTACGCAGTAACTCCTCCCCGCCCTAGCCACACCCGGGCTAGGACGGGCCACCCTCAGCATTCGGGGTAGGCCGGGCCACCCGCCCATTTTCCCCTTGTTCTGTTTTCGGAACAGAATCCAGTTTGTGTTCACTCCGAGGTGCTGGAGGTATAAGAATTCCCCTCAGCTTGAGCTTGGCGGTATCGGAGGTTCTCATTCTTCTCCGGTAGAACAACAGTCATGACTGCGCGAGTGATTCTGATCGCGCGTGCGCGTTTGTTGACGCCCCGAACGGCGCCTAAGACTTGATCCCGCTGAGTCCTTGAGAGAGAGGCGGTGTTTCATGAAGAGTCTTTCAACCAATCCAAGAGTGCTATTGTGTACGACCTATCAGCGGTTCCCCGCCGATTACTTTGACGTCGCCGACGAGGGAATCTGCGATTTCCCAAAGATAAGCACTCCTCGCAGATTCAGTCCCGGCCTTCGCTTTATCAAGCAGAATGTACCCGAGGTTGAAATCCTTGAGTTTCCTCTGTGGAACGAGTACGTCGCCAAGCTGAAGGAGGGGTGGGATGTTGTCGGGTTTAGCTTCCACAACATAGAGCTTGACGAGATTAAGAAAATGGCGGACGAAGCACGACGTCAGGGCGTCCACGAACTATGGGCAGGCAACTACGGAGCCCTTGATGACAGGGTACCTAGCCTAGTGGATCGTGTCTTTGTAGGGCCTGCGGAGGACGACATCGCCCAGGTTTTCGGGTACCGCGTTCCTAAAGACGAGATTCAACATCCTGCGATGTTGTGCAACGTCTCTCTTGCACCTTACGGATTACGTCTGTTCACGGTCGGGGTTCTCTACACGCACTTCGCTTGTCCATTCAAATGTACATACTGCCAAACCACGGTGTTTAATAACGAATGCTACCCGGTCAATATAGAAAGCATTGAGCGAGTCCTCTGTTACTACAAGAAGCTGGGAATCAGTTACGTCGTTGCACTTGATGAGACGTTTGGAGCGTTTCAGAAGTCTACCGACAAAATCACAGAACTATTTGCGCGATACGGCTTCAACTGGTGGGCTCAGACACGTGTGGAGATCGCGCTGCGCAACGTCGATGAATGGCACAAGCGTGGCCTGCGCATGGTGGCAATCGGTGTGGAATCCATGAATCAGAATACTCTCAACGCGCTGAACAAACGCCAAAAGGTGGAGGAGGTCATTGAGTTTACCTGTCGCACCAGTGCGATGCCATATCTGGCGCGAATGCTTTACTACCAGCTTGGCTTCCCAAACATGACGGCTGATGAAACCACCGAAGACGCAAGGCGCCTTAGTAGGTACAGCTATGAAATAGCTACGGTCGGGGTCATAACGCCTCATCCGAAGACACGATTGTGGGACGAGCTAGATTCCACGTATGGCATCATTGATCGTACCAATCGTCACTGGAACAATGCGACATTGGTGTGGCGCCACCCATACATATCTCCGCCTCAAATGAAGGAGCTAAGGGAAACAGTAGTGCACATGCTTAACAAACCCGGATGTTTGCGTCGGCTCGCGTCAAGGGCCTTTCGTCCCGACACGGTTGCCTCCGCTTGGCGCAATCTGGCTAAGCCCTGCGTATCATCTATGTCCATAGACGACAGGAAGCAAGTAGTTTTCCCTGGCAGAATCACGAAAGGCGCAGACAAGGGTTCGCGGACTGCTACTCTCAACATCTTAGGGCCGTGAGTTGACACTCATCGCGGCGCGGCTGGGCCTGAGAGACTGCAAGCGCAGGTCAAACCAACGCTGGTCGGGTCCACCTATTACCGAAAGATTATCGGCTGAAGAATTTCTTCTTCTGAAAAGGCGAATTTGCTGAGCAGGGGCGGGCAGCCCGGGCGACCCTTCCCCACGTCGGAGCACTGACGGGTGATGGCTGACAACAGACAACTGCCGACTGCTCTACTCCGCCTCGCACCACGCGTCTTCGTTGATGTTCTGGATCATGCTCTCATCCGGCGCCCAGGCTGATTTCGCCGGGTCCCTCTTGCTTGCGCGCTCACAGCTTGGAGCGGGGAAATGCCTCCGCGAGCGTGACACCGACCTCGGGCAGATCGCCCTTGCCCAACGCCAGCAGCCGCAGTGGCGCAGCATTCTTCTTGATCTCGCGGCAGTACAGGATGCGCGTCGAGAATTCCCGCAGTCTCGCAAAGGGCCGGAAATGCTTGTTCAGCGTGCACACCAGGACACTGCGTTTGCCCAGCAGTGGGTCGAGGTCATCCAAATAGAACTCCAACGACCAATGGAAGCCGATGCTGAAGAAGGCGTAGATCAGCTCGTAAGGTCCGGGCAACTGACGAAGCGGCAGCGCTGCTGCATCGAAAATCCGGCAATTCGCCATGTGGTTGTAGTCCAAGAAACATCGCAGCAGAGGTAGATTGCCGCAGAACGACGACACATCAGGCCATTGCGGCGGGCGATCATAATGCTTCCCCTTGTACTTGGTTTCCGCGCCGTTGGCATCGTAAAGATGCACTTCGGCGTGCTCTCCCCAAACGCCTCTTTTACTGAAATGAACGACCGAGCGTCCGATCCCTGGCCCAATCTCCAGGACGCGCTGTGGCTTCGGCATCTGCCCGAAAAGCGGGGCCAGCGCTTCGTATTCCCGCTCGGACATCGCATTGGCTGTCGTCTGGCAAAGCAAACGAGAGCGCTCGTCGGCGCGGATCGGCAGGCGTGTAGAAATGAGGCTCACCGCAGCGGCGATCTCCGGCGTGAATGGCGGCGCCAGGAAGACCTGCTCCGCCCGTTCAACGTCCGGATCGAGGATCTTCGCGCCACGCAGCCGGTTCAGTGATGCCTTAAGCAAAAAGCGCACCGCCGCCCCCAGGGCATGACCTGCCCGATGCTTCGTACCAAGCGATTTGAAAGTCTACACCACAGCTTCCAGGCGGGTGGCCCAGGCGAACCTTCCCCACGTCGTAGCGCTGGCGGGTGATGGCTGCCGGCTGCTTTATTCCGCCTCGCACCAGGCGTCTTCGTTGATGTTCTGGATCATGCTCTCGTCCGGCGTCCAGGCTGATTTCGCCGGGTCCCACTTGAGCACGGAGTTGTAGTCCGCCGGCTTGCAGACGAACCTCTTGCCTTTGTACTTGGCGGAACTCTTCGCGCTGCCCTCCACCGTGACCGCGATCTTGCAGGTCAGCCAGAAGCGGCCCTGGCTCTGGTGGAACTCCTTAGCGGCGATCTTGACCCCGAGCACCTTGAAGTCGGGGCGTGCATTGCTCCAACCGGCGGTGAAGATCTTCGCCATGTCCGCGTCGGAGGGTTGCGCGGGCGATCCGGCAGCGGCCAGCTCTTCGACCTGTCCCACCGGCAGTTCGGCGAACTGCCACGCTTTCCCCGTGAGTTTGTAGAGAGCGGCGACGTGGAACTTCGCCTGCGTCTTGTTCGGCCGCTCCACGGTCACGTTGACCATCTGGCGCAGGTAGCTGCCCTCGCGTCCCTTGATGGTGGTGGACCAGGAGGTGTCGTGGAAGCTCCAGTCGCTCCAATCGAACTCGCTGGAGGTGGAGGTCATGGTCTCGGTCTTGCCGGGCTCCGCGTTGAAGGCCGGCTCTCCGATCTTCTCCACCTTCTTGACGGTCTCCTTGGGATAGGTGTCGGCCCACCAATGGCGCACTTGGGCCTCGATCTGCGTCCAAGCGGGCATGGGCGCGCCGGCCATGGTCTTCGGGGCCGGCTTGGCGGCGGTTTGACCACTCAGGGCCGAAGCCGGGAGGACCAGAAGTGCGAAGACGGCGAGGGATCGGGTACGCGGCATCATGGAAGCGCTCCTTCGATCAAATCCGGGGCCGCAATTGCAGGAAAATTGCCGGTGGCGTGCCGGTCAAGATAACCCAACCCGAATTGCGAAAAAAGACTTTTCCGCGGGAAAGAAGGGCGCCTCACGGCGCCCCTCTTCTCTCATCACGCCGAGACCTTGCTGACTTACTTCGGGACCGCGAGGTTATTGGTCACCGAGTACGTCCCGGACACACCCCTGGCCCGGCTGCCGGCGATGATCTTGTCCGCCTGGTTGTCCACGTATCCTTCCAGAGTCACGTGCCCACTTTTCACGATGATGCGGATGGGCTTGTCGGGGTCCAGCTCGTAGCGTTTCAAAATGTCGTATCCGTAGATGGCGCGATAGAGGCGGCGTCGTAGCCGATCGTCCGAGGAGGAGGCCGGCAGGACTTCGATCTTGTTATCAACCTTTTCGACTCCCTCCACCTTCTTCACCGCGGCCTCGGCATCCGCCTTCAGCGATGGCTGGGTGACCTGCCCCAGCAGGGTGACGTCGTAGCCATCCACCTTGAATGCCAGGTTGTCGAAGACGCCGAACCAGGGAAGCATGAGGAGTTCGTGGCGTACCGCCTTCTGAATGCGTTCCGTCGCCTTTTGCGACGGGCCCCGCTTTTGCGCGGAGGTCTGTGCGGACGCGGGGAAGCAGATGGTTACAACCGCGAGTAGCAACAACCAGGATTTCGCTCTCAGCATGATCTCCACTCCTTTCACGATTCCGAGCTTACGCCGGCAGCGGGGTGGCGCGCACTAGCCTATAATCACGCCGCTTATGACGCGCTTCGCCGTGCTGGCCGACATCCACGCCAATGCCTGGGCGCTCGAGGCGGTGCTGGAGGACGTGCATCGGCGCGGCCTGGAAACCATCCTCAATCTGGGCGACGTATTGTACGGCCCGCTCCAGCCGCGCCCCACCTATGATCTCTTGATGCGCGAGAAGGCCGCGAGGACTGTCCAGGGCAACCAGGACCGCGAGATCTACGCAGCGGCCGAGCCCGACCTGGCCGCGAACCCCACGCTCGCGTACACGGTCAAAGATCTCGGGCCCGAACCCATCGCGTGGTTGCGGCAGCTCCCCAGGACGGCGGAGTTGGACTCCGGCGTCTTCCTCTGCCACGGCACGCCGGCCAGCGACACCACTTACCTGCTGGAGGACGTCAGCAGCGGCCGGCCTCTGGTCCGCGCTGAGCAGGACGTGCTGCGCGACCTCGGCGGGGTCACGCATCCCGTCGTGCTCTGCGGGCACACCCACATCCCGCGCCTGGTGCGGCTCGCGAACGGACAGATGATCGCGAACCCGGGCAGCGTCGGGCTCCCGGCGTACGCCGACGACGCGCCCGTGCGCCACCGGATGGAGACCTACTCGCCCCACGCCTCCTACGCCATCCTGCGCCAGGGAGAGGCGGGGTGGTACGTTTCGTTCGTGCGGGTTCCGTACGACCACGAGTCTGCGGCGAAGCAGGCGGCCGCGCTGGGCCGCCACGACTGGGCCCACGCCCTACTGACCGGGCGAATGGCGGGGTGAGCGGCGGCGCCTTCCCCATCCGCCAGCCTGGTCGCGGGCTGGCTGCGGTGGCGCATCGGAATTTGTTCCCGGCCTCGATTGCTGTACTGTATTGGCCCGATGGAAGAGCTTGCCGAAGTCGTGGTCGACCGCAAGGTGCTCGATTCCTTCAAGCGCCGGGCGCTGAAGGTCTATCCCCAGGAGATCTTCGAGCAAGTGGTGGGGCGGATCTCCGGGCCTCAGGCGCGCATCTTTGCCTTCCGCGATCTGGAGCACGTCGCCAAGAACGGCAACGTGTACACCGATGATGACATGAACCCGATGACCGAGGGCGAGGACGAGAGCAGATTTGAGATCCTGGGGACCATCCATACCCATCCCCAGGACACGGTCGAGCCCAGCGATCTCGACTGGGAAACGATGCAGAAGGATGGCGAGCTGGTGATGGGCATCTGCTCCATCCGCAAGACCGCCAAACGAAGGTTTGTCAGCTTCGCTTTCTACAGCAGCAGCAAAGTTCACCTTCAGTTGACCATCAGCGAGGAAAACACCTCGGCCACGGGTTGAGAGCGTTGATCGGTCACCTGTCCGCGACTGTTATAATCGAAGCATCTTCTACGGCGGGCGTAGTTCAGCGGTAGAACACCGGACTGTGGCTCCGGCTGTCGTGGGTTCGATCCCCACCGCCCGCCCCAATGAAATCGTCGGGATCGCCGGGATGAAGACAGCGGCACTCTACGACTCCTTCCACGTTCCATCCCCTTGATGATTCCGCTATAGTTGGCGGCACGTATGCGAAGGTTTGCGATCTGGGCAGCGGTGATGGGCGCCGTCTGGCTGGCGGCGGCGCAGGAGAAGCCGGAGGTCCCAAAGGTGGATGGCGGCGCCGGCGCCTGCTGGGTGGACTTCACCGTGACCGCGGAGCGAAAGCCGGTGTACAACGCCAAGATCCACGTGCTGGTGCGCTATGGGCTGGTGCACAAGGTCGACCTCGAGGTGGGGACGAACTCCGAGGGAAAGGCGCGGGTGGCCGGAATCCCGCAAAATGTCAAGAAGCCGCCGCTGGTGTTCGACATCCGCAAGGACCTTGCGGTGACGACGGTCTCGCACGATCCAGCCAGCAACTGCCATGCCAGCTATGACGTGGCGCTTCCGACCACTCCCTCGAAGTAACAACATCCGCAAGAAAGCGCATTGCTTCGGAGATCGAGAGGCTCCGCCCGCCGACACCGAGCTCAGGATGACAATCCTGAAGACCTGCTTTGGGCAGGGGTCCTTCGACTCGGCGCGGCAAAGACCACCGCGCCTCGCTCAGGATGACGCCAACCAAGAGTCGTTCCCGACTAGCCGCGGTAGGTGAGTTCAAAGACGGTGCAGTCGTCGCTGAAGGGGACGCCGGCGCAGAAGCTGCGCACGTCGGTAAAGATGGCTTCGAAGGGATTGGGTTGGGCGGCGGCGGCCTCGAGGCGCTCGTCGCCGAAAAACTCGCCCTGGCCGTTCTCGGCCTCGGTGACGCCGTCGGTGAACAGCACCAGGCGGTCGCCCGGGACCAGCTTGCGCCGACCGCACTGATAGGTAGCGCCGGGAAGCAGTCCGAGCGGCACGTTGGATTCCTTCATGCGCTCCACTTTCCCGTTGGAGACGAGGACAGGCTGCACGTGGCCGCAATTCACGAAGACCAGTTCGCCGTCGCGGGAAATGTGGGCGATGAAGACGGTGGCGTACTTCTCGCCCAGGGCCTTCTGGACCAAAAAGTCATTCGTGGTCTGTGCCAGACGCTCCAGGGGGACGGCGGCGGTGAGGTTGGTGTAGATCATTCCCTGGAGGATGGAAGCCAGCAGCGCAGCGGAAACTCCCTTCCCGCAGACGTCGGTGATGACCACGGCGACGCCGTTGTCGGTGGGCACGACGTCGTAGAAATCCCCTCCAATATCTTTGCAGGCCACGTTCGTGGCCTGGATCTGAGCGAAGGGCAATTCCGGGATGGTGACCGCCATGAGCCGCTGCTGGATGGAGGCGGCGATGGTGAGCTCCTGCTGGTAGCGGCGGGCGGCTTCCTCGGCCTGGACCAGGCGGGCGTTCTCGACCAGCGCGGCGGCTTCGGTCGCGATCGCGTTCAGGATGTCCTTGCTGACGATGGAGAGGTCGCGGGAGGCGTAGCGACTGTCCATATAAAGGACGCCGGTGACCCCGGCGGTGGGCGCGGGCTTGCCTCCGGCTTTTCCCTGCACCGAATGCTTGCGGAAGGGAATGCAGATCACGGTGCGCAGGTCGTAGGCGATGACGCTCTTGCGGGTGGCGATCTCAGCGGTCTTGGTGGTGTCGGTGACGTGGTAGGCGGAGGCCGAGGCTGCTGCCTCTTCGATGATGGAACGGGAGACGGTGGTGTCATCCAGCAGGGGCTCGCCCTTGCTGTTACGGCCGACGGCGAGGGCCAGCTTGCCATCGGGCTCGCGCAGGAAGACGTAGCCGCGCTCGGCGCCGGTCAGGCGCAATGTGGCCTCGATCAGAGTGACCAGAATCTCTTCCAGGACGCCGGTGGTGTTGAGCTTGCGCGCGGCGTCGAGAAACAGGGTCAGCTTCTCCAGATCGGAGGTGGCGGTGCCCGAGGGCATGGAGATGCCGGAGATCTGGCTGAGGAACTCGCGGGCGGTGCTGGTGGTGGCAGCGGTGGGAGAGAAGACCAGGTAGGGGCCGCCGCGGGCGCCGAACTCGACGCGATCATTGGGGGCAAGCTTCTGGCGTTCGACCTTGGCGCCGTTGACGTAGGTCCCGTGGCGGCTGCCGACATCGACCAGGATGAAGTCTTCCCCATGGAGCTGAATCTCGGCATGGTCGCGCGAGATGCGGGGATCGGCGATGACCAGGTCCTTGTCGGTCTTACGGCCGACGGTGAAAGGGGTGCGGTCGAGCTTGATGGTGCGCTGCTCGCCACCCTGCACGAAGACGACCTCGGGCAGGGGCCGGATCGAGGTTGCTGTGGCGGATGGGGCCATAAAAGTGCGCAGGAAGTAACACAGGTTAGCACTAATCGGCCGGAAGAGGGTATGGGCCCTCTTCTGTGCGGCACTGGAGCAGCGCGAGCAGGAGCCAGAGGGCGGCGGCGAGGGCCGAGATCACGCCGCCCCAGAGCCGGTCGGGGGTACGGGTGAAGCGGAGTTCGACGCGGCTGGCGCCGGCGGGAAGTCGAATGAGCATCTGGCTGGTGTTGGGCCGCGCTTGCGCCTCGGCGGGGCGGCCGTTGACGGTGACGCGCCAGGCGGGGTAGGTCATCAGGCGCAAGGCGACCATGACGGGCTGCTGGGCGTGGACGGTGAAGACTTTGCGCTCGGCGCGCCAGCGTTCCAGGTGAAGCAAAGCGTGGGGCGCGACGCCGTCCACGGGCTCGACGGCAACGTTGGCGACTTTCGGGTCGAGGTCGTAGTGATCGGAGCCGCGCGTGCCGTACTCGTCGGCGCCGAAGTAGCCTTTGCCCTGGACGAGGATGGACTGGTAGAGATCGTTGGCGCCGTCGGAGTCCCACCAGGCGTGATGCGCGAGCAGAACGGCGCAGAGGGCGAGGGCGAGGACGGAGCCGGCCCAAAAGAACGCGCGTCCGCGACGCGCCACAGCGGCGGCCAAGAGCACCGCCAACACAGCATTGAAGGCGAAAAGCCAGCGCCAGGGGAACTGCACGAAGTGGAGCTCGGGAAGGAAGCGCCAGGCAAGCGTGGTGATGCGGAGCATCAAAAGAGCCGAGGCGCCCAGCAGGGTAATGAGCGGCCACCAGGCGTCGCGGCGCTCGCGCAGCTTGCGACCGGCGAAGAGGGCGAGGGCGGCGACCAGCATCTCGGCGACCGCGATCTTGGACACGCGGAAATTGAAATAGGTGTGCTCCGGATCGCTGGTCCAGGTGAAGAGGAAGTTGTCCTGCGGCCGCAGGCCGGAAGCGAGGGCCTCGACGATGTTGACCCAGCGCTGCTCGTAGGCGGCGGGCAGGATATAAAACGTCGCCAGCGCGAATCCGAGCAGGAGGGCGCAGGCGCCGAGGGGGATCCCGCGCCAGGAGCGGCGCTGGAGTGCAGTGACGGCGAGCAAAAGGGCGACGGTGTAGGTCGAGACCACGGCGGCGGGGGCATTCATCAGCCAAGCGGCGGCGACGACAGCGGCCAGAGGCAGCACGGCGCGCCGCTCTCCCTGGCCGGCGCGGATCGCGTACAACACCACCAGGGGGAAAATGGCGCTGGCCAGCAGTTCGGCGAAATCGCTGCGCCAGTAAATATGGAGCTGGTGGTAGGGATTCACGGCGTACAGGAGCGCGGCAAATCCGGCATCGTCCGGGGGCAGCCACTCGCGGGCCAGGCGGAACATGCAGGCTCCGGCCAGCACCATGCAGATCCAGAAGAACGCCCCCGGGACCATGGGCCAGGGCAGCAGCAGAGAGAGCGCCGCGCCCAGCATCCAGGAGAGTGGCGGGTAGAAGACGAATCGCGGCTCGCCGTAGCCCCAGTTGGCCAGCTCGGCCCAGCGCGGGTAGAGCACGCGCTGGTGCCACTGGTGCACGACGTCCATCCAGGAGGCGAGATGGAATTCGAAGTCGTGTCCGGAGGCGTTGCCGAAGATCATGAAGGGCACGAGAAGAGCGAGCGCAGCCGCGGCGACCAGCAGCAGCGTGATCCCCAGCGGCTTGTGAGAGGCGTGCACCTGCCGACCAGCATACCGAAACATCGGGTGTTGGGAAGCGGTATCAGGGGCGCCGGTAGGGGCCAAAACGCCCGAAAAGCGAGGTTGAACTGTTCGTTGTCATGCCCCCGGCGGCATCTCACCGGGGAGCATCCCGAGTGGTGAGCGAAAACCGGGTTTTGACGGCGCCGCGGTAGCCTATCGCCTGGCTGTTGCAGTTCGCGTTGACTCGACTGCAATCGCAGCCTAACATGCAGCAGCTTGTGGAGGCTCCCGAACCCAACGTCGGAGGGACGCTCGGCCACTATCGCGTGCTGGAGCGGATTGGAGCGGGCGGGATGGGCGTGGTCTTCCGTGCCCACGACGAGCGCCTGGACCGCGATGTCGCAATCAAGCTTTTGCCACCCGGCGCGGTTAACGACGAGCCAGCCCGAAAGCGTTTCCGTAAAGAAGCGCTGACTGTCTCCAAGCTCAACCATCCCAATATTGCCACGATCTATGATTTTGACTCCCAGGAGGGTGTGGACTTCCTGGTTATGGAGCTCATTCCGGGAGCAACGCTGGACGAAAAACTGGCCGCGGGTCCCCTATCGGAAAAGGAAATTCTTCGCTTGGCAACACAAATGGTCGAGGGGCTGGCGGCAGCGCACGCCCACGGAGTAGTGCACCGAGACCTAAAGCCCGGCAACCTGCGGGTTACGCCCGACGGTCGTCTAAAAATCCTCGATTTCGGTCTGGCCAAACTCTTTCTGCCTGCCAGCCCGACTGCAGCGACCGAGAGTCTAATCCAGAGCCAGGCATTGAGCGGAACGCTGCCCTACATGGCGCCCGAGCAGTTGCTGAGCGAGGCAGTCGATGGGCGCACGGACATCCACGCCTTCGGGACTGTGCTCTACGAAATGGCCACCGGCCAGCGACCTTTCACGGAAACACAAAGCTCGCGGCTGACCGACTCTATCCTTCATCAGATACCAGTCTCTCCGCGGGCGGTCAATGCGCGAGTTTCGCCTGAGCTGGAACGCATCATCATGAAGTGCTTGGAGAAGGCCCCGGAAAACCGCTACCAGTCGGCTCGCGAGCTAGAAGTGGACATGCGTCGGCTGGGACTCTCGGCGTCATTACCCACGGGACGGGTCGGTGCGAAGTCGCAGGCCAGTCGGCGGATTCCCCTGATCGTTGCGGCCGCGGTGCTTATCGCCCTTGTGGTGCTGCTATCGGCGACGAACCCGAGTCACTGGCGAGATCGGCTGTCCAATGCAGCAAGGCCAGAACATATCGAGTCGCTGGCGGTACTGCCGCTGACCAACCTTTCCGGTGACCCCGCACAGGACTACTTTGCTGACGGAATGACGGAGGAGTTGACCACGGAACTCGCCCATATTGGTGCCTTGCGGGTTATCTCCAGAACCTCGGTCATGCAATACAAGAGCGTTCGCAAGCCTCTTCCGGAGATCGCACGTGAACTAAACGTGGATGCCGTGCTGGAAGGCTCGGTGCTGCGTTCGGGGAATCGCGTGCGGATTACAGCCCAGCTCATTCAGGCAGCCGCCGACAAACATCTTTGGGCAGAGAGCTACGATCGTGACCTGCACGACATTTTGGACTTGCAGCAACAGGTAGCTCGCGACGTTGCCCAGCAAGTCCGTATCAAGCTGACGCCTCAAGAGACGAGCCGACTTGCCAACCGCCGCCCGGTCGATCCCGAGGTCCACGATGCCTATCTCCAGGGTCTCTATCATCTCAACAAGGGGACCGACAAGGATCTGCACACGGCGATTGAGTACTTCCAGCGGGCCATAGCCAAGGACCCCACCTCCGCTCTGGCCTATTCCGGCTTGGCCGACTGCTACGTTGCTCTTTCAACTTTTTATTGGCCTCCCCGGGACGCTATGCCGAAATCAAAGGCAGCAGCCTTGAAGGCTTTGGACCTGGACGAGTCTCTGTCCGAAGCACACACATCCCTGGGGAACGTCTACTTTTTCTATGACTGGGACTGGTTGTCGACAGAGCGAGAGGCGAAGCGGGCCATTGAACTCAATCCTAACAATGCGAACGCCCATGACCTTTATGGCACTTACCTTACAGCGACGGGCCGGACTGAGGAGGCGTTGGCGGAGTTGCAGCGCGCTTACGAGCTCGACCCCTTCTCCCTCGGCATCTTGGCGGATAGATCGTTCTGGCCGTTCATGGCGCGTAGGTACGATTTAGCTATTGCAAACGGGCGCAAGGCGATCGAAACGGAACCAAACCTTGCGTTTGCACACTCCTCTTTGGCATTGGCCTATGCACAGAAGGGGCGATTTCCCGAGGCCATCGTCGAAGCGGATACCGCACACCGGCTAGACGACAGCCCGCTGATCGCGTCGTTCCGTGCTGGCGTCTATGCCGTCGCTGGCCGGAAAACGGAGGCAAACAAAGCTTTAGGCGACATCGAGGAGCAAATGAAGAGCCGTTACTCATGCGCCTACGAGGTGGCAATCGTATACGTATCCCTTGGACAAAAAGATAGGGCTTTCGAGTGGTTCCAAAAAGCCTATGATGCTCGCTCGGACTGCATGGTTCTGCTCAAGATAGATCCGCGTCTCGATTCCCTCCACGGCGATCCGCGTTACCAGTCACTCATACGGAGTCTCGGTCTGTGACAGCAGGCCTCGCTGTGACGGAATCCTGAGGTTTCGCCACACCCTTTTCGTCCCGCCTTACCCCTCCTGCAAAATGACCTTGCGGGCTGCGCTGCCTCGTGCGGCACGTAATCCACGCCTCGGCAGGCATCCCGCACCGCCCCAGGTCCAGCAGGTCGGCCTTGCGGAAACCGGTGCGGTCGCGGATCGAGCTGATGCTCTCCGGTTTGCCAGTGGAGAAATTTTCGATGCCGCGCACCGTTTCGCCCTTCGCGACCAGCGCTGCGCCAGGGATAAACCTATGACTCCCGCGATGCCTGTGATCAGATACGTCGCCATGTCCTGCCCATAAGATGCTCTTCGGCCTCGGTCACGGCATCCCGTGACCATGCTCACTGCAAGAATCGTTGGTTCGTGATTCATTCACCCGTGTTCCGATTCCAGAACAGATTCGCTCGAAATCAGCGCCCTCGAAGTAGGCTCGCGCATACTTGTGAGCGAAATCTTACGACGCAGCCAGCAACGCCCTCGGAGGTCCCATTATGTCGATCCTGGGACGAGCTCTTGCGGCCCTGATCCTGCTTTCATTGGCAGCCATTGGCGCGCCGGCGCAGAACACCATCTACGTTCCCTCGGGTCAGCCCACCATCCAGAAAGGGATTGACGCTGCACAAAACGGGGACACCGTCCTGGTCGCACCCGGTACCTACCAGGAAAACGTCAATTTCAAGGGGAAGGCAATCACGGTGACCAGCTCCGGGGGACCGGCGGTGACCACCATCGACGGCGGCGGCCAGGAAACAGTGGTGACGTTCAAGACCGGCGAGAGCACCGCGTCGACGCTAAACGGGTTCACAATCACGAATGGCAATGGGTACGTGAGCTTTGGCGGTGGAGGAATCACAATCAAGTATGCGTCACCGACGGTCACCAACAATGTGATCATCGGAAACAGAGCATACAGGGGAGTGGGAATTCAGATCTGCTGCGGTTCACCTGTGATCCGCGGGAACACCGTGACCAACAACATCGACACCGGTGCCTTTGGTGCAGGAATCCAGATTAATGCTCCATCGGAAGCTCAGATCGTGGAGAACATGGTCTCGTACAACCAAGGCGCCTTCGGTGGGGGGATTGAAGTGGACGCGGCAAGCCCGTTGATCTCCGGAAACAAGATCCTGGCCAACAGCGTGTATGGTGATGGCGGCGGATTAGTAGTGAACTACGGACATCCGCTGGTGGTGAACAACGTCATCGCGGCCAATTCGGCGGGCGGAAAAGGCGGTGGAATCTATGTCAGCACAGACATCGGACCTCAGGGACCAGTCTTCCTCAACAATACGATCGTCGATAATCAATCCACCAGTAATACATGGCCATTTGTCACGGCGGATGTTCATGTCTTGAGGTACGACGGAGGTGCTTCAGTTCTGCTGGCAAACAATCTTGTCTACACGAGTGTGAACCAGGCGGCGATCTATTGCACTCTGACGAGCGATGGTGTCGTTCCTACGTTCTTGTCGAACGACGTTATTAACACGAATGGTGCGAACTATGCTGGCATGTGCACCGACGTCAGCGGAACGAACGGCAACATCTCAGTGGATCCTCTGTTCGTCAACCGCGCCGTTCGCAATTTTCATCTCCAGCCGAATTCGCCGGCACTGGACGCTGGCGACAACGGGGCGAGCAACCTTCCGGCAAAGGACCTGGACGGGAATCCGCGGATCGCAGACGGCAACAACGACTGCGTCGCAACCGTGGACATGGGCGCGTATGAACTAACGAAAACGGTAGGCGGGACCTTCGCGCCTGCCAGCGTCGATTTCGGCGACCAGCTTACCAACACCACCAGTGCGCCAATGATCGTCACCTTTACGAGTAGCGGCGGCACCTGCTTGCTGTTGTCCGGAATCACTGCCAGCGGAGACTTCGCCGAAGCACAGACCTGCCCGGCCAAGATGCCCGCGGGGACGAGTTGTCCCGTGAGCGTCACGTTCACACCGAGCACCACGGGCCTGCGCACCGGGACCCTGGCGGCGGCGGGGAATTTCAGCGGGGCGCCGCCAACGGCCGCCTTGTCCGGCAATGGAGTTGTTGCGTCTATCCAACTGAGCCCCGCCAGCCTGAACTTCGGCAACCAACTGGTGGGAGTACCGAGCGGGCCACTGCCGGTGACGGTCACCAATGTTGGAACGGGAACGCTTTTCATCTTTGGGATCTCAACGACAGCCGAGTTCACCTGGACGTCGGATTGCGGAACTTCTCTCGCGCCCAACGCAAGCTGCACCATTCGGATCGTGTTCACGCCGGCAGCGGTCGGACCCCGGAGCGGGACTTTCACCGTCAGCAGCAACGCGCCAACGGGCTCGCCGACAGTCACCCTCCTGGGGAACGGCGTGGCCCAGCAGCAGCTGTACGCCATCTGGAGCAATGCGACGCCGGCCGTGATCGACGCGGGCGCCGACTCCTCGGTGGAGTTGGGAGTGAAGTTCACCGCGGACGTAGGCGGGACGATTCAGGGGATCCGGTTCTACAAGGCGGCGGCGAACACGGGGACGCACACGGGAAGCCTGTGGGACAGCCAGGGACACCTGCTGGCGACGGCGACCTTCACCGGGGAGACGGCCTCGGGATGGCAGCAGGTGAACTTCGCGGCTCCGGTGACGATCACGGCCAACACCGTGTACGTGGCCTCGTACCACACCAGCGTGGGGCACTACAGCCTGACGAGCAAGTACTTCGCCACGTCGGGGGCGGACAATCCGCCGCTGCATGCGCCGGCCAGCGGGACGGTGGGCGGCAACGGGGTGTACAAGTACGGGGCCAGCACGGTGTTCCCGAAGAGCAGCTACAACGCGAGCAACTACTGGGTGGACGTGGTATTTGCGACGACGGCGACTGCGGACTTCACCGTCTCGGCCGCGCCCAGTTCGGTGACGGTGGCGCAGGGGAACAGTGGGACCTCGACCATCACGACCACGATCAGCGGAGGCTTCAACGCGGGGATCACGCTGAGTACGTCGGCGTTGCCCAGCGGGGTGACGGCGGCGTTCGTGCCCAACCCGATCGCGGCGCCGGGCTCGGGAACGTCGACGCTGACCTTCACGGCCAGTGCATCGGCGGCGGTGGGGACGACGACGGTGACCATCACGGGGTTGGGCGGGGGGATCACGCACACCACGACGGTGCAGCTGACAGTGACTCAGCCGGACTTCACCGTCTCGGCCGCGCCCAGTTCGGTGACGGTGGCGCAGGGGGGTTCCGGGACCTCGACCATCACGACCACGATCTCTGGCGGCTTCAACGCAGGAATCATGCTGAGCACGTCGGCGTTGCCCAGCGGGGTGACGGCGGCGTTCGCGCCCAACCCGATCGCGGCGCCGGGCTCGGGAACGTCGACGCTGACCTTCACGGCCACGGCATCGGCGGCGGTGGGGACGACGACGGTGACCATCACGGGGACGGGCGGGGGGATCACGCACACCACGACGGTGACGTTGACGGTGCAATCGGGAACGGCCGCGGCGTCCTCGATCTGGAGCAATGCGACGCCGGCGGTGGTAGATGCGGGAGCGGATTCCTCGGTGGAGTTGGGAGTGAAGTTCACGGCGGACATAGGCGGCACGATCCAGGGGATCCGCTTCTACAAGGCGGCGGCGAACACGGGGACGCACATCGGAAGCCTGTGGGACAGCCAGGGGCATCTGCTGGCGACGGCGACCTTCACCGGGGAGACGGCCTCGGGATGGCAGCAGGTGACCTTCTCGTCTCCGGTGACCATCACCGCCAACACTGTGTACGTGGCCTCGTACCACACCAGCGTGGGGCACTACAGCCTGACCAGCAAGTACTTCGCCACGTCGGGGGCGGACAATCCGCCGCTGCATGCGCCGGCGAGCGGGGCGGTGGGCGGCAACGGGGTGTACAAGTACGGGGCCAGCACCGTGTACCCCGCCAACAGCTACAACGCCACCAACTACTGGGTGGACATAGTGTTCGCGCAGTGACGTTGCAATCTTGATACTGCCGGGCACGCGTACTCGGTGTCGCCAGCCGCATGGGTCGGCGCCGGGTAGCTGCTTTGCTCTTTTCATTACTATTTGGTTAGAAAAGGGGGCAAGCGCGCTAGCCACCGGTCACGGCCGGGTAACACGGGGGAATAGCCGAAGGTAACTACCCGATACACAAATCCTGTTTAACTCTGGCCCGAAATTCACTAATATCTAGCCGCACCCCCGGTTGCATGCGGTAGTAAGGCGCAGGAGGCCCGATTCGTGCGTACGGAGGATTGTACCCAGCACCGCGTCTTTATCTTGAGCCGCCTCCTGATTGCCCTGTTTCTGCTCATTATCCTCAGTAGTTTGGGCGGATGTGGATTCGGTGCAGGGCAATCTCAAAGCGATGTCACAAAGGGCTCCAGCGGGATCACTCTCACCGCCATTGCTCCTTCTTCTGGCCCACAAACGGGTGGGACGACTGTCAACTTGACCGGCACAGGGTTCGTGGCCGGCATGACGGTCAATATTGATACCACTGCGGCGACCTCCGTCACCATCCAGAGCACATCCAGCGCAACCGCGGTCACGCCGGCCCATGCTACGGGAGTTGTCGCAGTCCAGGTCAGCTCGCAGGGAACTGCCGCCAGCCTTCCTTCGGCTTTCACCTACACCCCGGCGTTCAGTGTCACCGGAATAAGTCCAAATAGCGGACCCGTAGCCGGCGGGGCGACTGCGACGGTTAGTGGCTCGGCATTCCAGGCCGGCGCCACCGTTCTATTCGGTGGCGTGCCTGCAACCGTGGTGAACACAACGGCGACGCAGATTACGGTCACGACGCCACCCGGGCCAGCCGGCATCGTGGATGTGAGGGTGAATAATCCAGACGGGCAGACCCAGACGCTTGCCGGTGCGTACACCTACACGGCCGCTTTGACGGTGAGCTTGGTGACGCCGGCGTCGGGTCCTTCCACGGGCGGGAATTTCGTTACCATCAATGGCGTCGCATTCCAAAATGGGGCGAGCGTACTTTTCGGGGGTACGGTTGCACCATTCGTGAGTTTCATCAGCAGCACCCAGCTTCAGGCAACGACGCCGGCCCACGCAATCGGGGCCGTGAATGTGCAGGTCACGCAAGGCGGGCAGACGGCTACCCTGGCGAATGGCTACACCTACCAGGGCACCATGACCATCTTGGGGCTGGCGCCGAACAGCGGCGGAACCGGCACCCTGGTCACCTTGAACGGTACGGGATTCCAGAACGGCGCGAAGGTGTCGTTTGGGGGTGTGGCGGCCACCCAAGTCAATTTCGTCAGTTCTTCCCAGATATCTGCGGTCGCGCCCAACCATGCCGCAGGTGCGGTCGACGTCGTGGTGACCAATGCTGACGGACAAGTGATCACGCTTCCCGCGGCATTTTCGTACGTTCCGCTGACGATCTCCTCGTTGCAGCCGAACTCCGGGCCGGTTGCGGGTCAGACCTCGGTAATCATCAACGGCACCAGCTTCCAGCCGAACGCCACGGTCACCTTTGGCGGTGTGGCGGCGTTGGCGGTGTCAGTCGTGACATCAAACGAGATCACCGCTGTTACTCCCGCCGGGGCGGCCGGAGCCGTGGATGTTGTGGTCAAGAACCCGTCGGGCGAGACTGCGACTGCGACGGCGGCTTTCACCTACGTACCGCCGGTGACCATCAACAGTCCGCTCGTGCCCGCAAATGGCGTGGCATCGGGCGGGACTGTCGTCGCCATCACGGGAAGCAACTTTGAGCCCGGCGTGACGGTCTTGTTTGGCGGCATCACCGCACCAGTGGTCGTTTTCAATAACCCCGGCTCCTTGACCGTCACGACGCCTCCGCATGCGGCGAGCGCGGTCCCGGTCGATGTGACGGTGATCAACCCGGACGGCGGAACGGCGACTCTTGCCGGTGGCTATACGTACACGCCTGCCGTCGTTGTCAGCAGCATCACTCCGGCGACCGGACCTGGCGGAGGAGGCACGATCGTTACCATCACCGGCGCGGGATTCTCCAATGTGCCGACCTTGCCGACGGTGTTCTTCGGCGCTACGCAAGCCGTCTCCGTGACCTTCAACAGTCCCACTCAATTGACGGCCACGACGCCCGCAGGGGCGGGGACCGTCAATGTGAAGGTAGTGAATCCTGACGCGACCAGTTCCACGCTGGCGTCTGCATTCACCTATGTCGCTGCACCGGCTCTCAACAGTGTCGCTCCGAACACTGGTCCGGCGACTGGAGGGACCGTGGTCACGCTCACCGGTGCCAACTTTGTCTCCGGTGCGCTCGCAAGCTTCCAAGGAGTGGCTGCGGCAACGACATTCGTGAGTAACACCAAGTTAACGGCAGTCACCCCGCCGCAAAATGCGAGTACCGTTGATGTGCAGGTCACGAATCCAGACGGCCAGAACGCCATCCTGATGGGCGCATTCCAATACGTCGTGGTCAAGGGTGGCGGCGGTTCGAATCCAACAATCTCTAACGTAAGTCCTTCCTTCGGCGGGACCTCCGGCGGCGACAGCGTATTGATCTCGGGCGCAAATTTCAACAACGGGGCGACGGTCACATTCGGTGGCGTGGCAGCGCCCTCAGTCGTGGTCAACTCGGGTGCGCAGATCGCGGCTTCGACCCCTCCTGGTTCCGTGGGGGCAGTGGATGTCACGGTCACCAACACGGATGCGACGACGGGCACGCTGCCGGCGGGGTACACCTACCTGGGCCTGTCGATCATTTCGCTGAACCCGAACTCCGCTTCCATCCTGGGAGGGACCCAGGTCACGATCACCGGAACCTTATTCCAGAACGGGACCAAGATCACCTTCGGCGGCATACCCGCGACCCTGGTCACATTCGTTAACTCGACCACCCTCATCGCCATCACGCCGGCACACGCGAGCGGACCGGTCGATGTGACCGCAACCAACCCCGACAGTTCGACCGGCACTCTGCCCGGTGGGCTCATCTATGGTCCGCCGCCGACCATCACGAACCTGACGCGGCAAGTCGGCACCACCGCGGGGGGCACGATCTTCACCATCAACGGCACGGGGTTCGAGAACGGTTTGACGGTGAAGTTCGGCGCCACCCAGGCCCCGACCGCACAAGTGCTGACTTCCACACAGATCCGTGTGACGACGCCACCGCATGCGCCGGGCTTTGTGAACGTGACGGTCACGAATCCTGACGCCACGAACGGCACGGCGAACAACGCCTTCGACTTCGAGCCGGCTGAGACAACGTTTTACTTTAACAACGCCTTCGAGGCTGGCGTCTTCGATCCTCTGACCGCGGGACACTTCTCCGGCAGCGGTCTGAACACGGTCATCAGCACCGACGTAGCGGTTTCCGGTACGCACTCGGTGAAGTGCGAGGTGGATGCGGGGCAGGCGTCGGGGATCTCGCGACTCCAGTACCTGTGGAGCCATGCGGGAGAGCCGCCCAACCCAGGGCTGGCCAACCCCAACGGGTTCTACCAGCGCTGGTACCTGTACTTTGCGCCGGGGTCGATTGGGCACGTCATCAACGGCCCCAACAGTGCCCAGATGAAGCTGCTGCTGAACCGGTACGACCTCTGCTGCGGTGGTCTTACTCACTATCCGTGGTTCATGGTGTCGCTGGGCCTGTCAGCCGGAGGCACGCCTCTCAACAGGATGATGGCGCTGGAAGATTCCGGCATCGACAATGGCGCCGCCAACATCGCCACCAAGATCGTGCTGCAGGAGGGGGTCTGGTACGAGATCGAGACCCACTTTGTGCGCGACGGCGTGAACCACGTGGGCCAAGCGACGATCTGGGTCAACGGCCAGTTGCAGGGCCAGACGCCATTCCTCCCGGGGTTGGGGAGCGACATCCCCACGGCGCAGGAGTCCGCACTCTACGGCGCGGTGTATGTGCAGTCCCAGATCGGCACGGTGACCGTGTACGTGGACGACGCGGCCGCGGCGGACGGATTCATCGAGCCGACGTTCTATCCATAGCGTTCCGACCGTGCTTCGCGGCCGGCCTGAGGATTATTTGCACACCCCCGAGTCCCCGTCCGGGGGTGTTAACATGGAAAGAAATCCTGCCAATGCTTGCGCGACTAGGCTGAATCGAATGTCTTCAGTGGCCCCGTTGGAGAAGACCGCCGTTCCCCCGGCTGAAGGGACTGTTCCCGGATCCCGAGTCCGACGTGCTTTCCAGTCCCACTGGGGAGCGGGTTTCGCCGGGGTCATCATCTATGAGGTTGTCGAGTACGCCCGCCTGCCGGCTATGTACCCGATCCTAGGGCCACTTCAACTTGGGAAGATCGGCATAATCATCGCGCTTGTCGGGCTGCTCTACTCTCCACCGGAGACGAAAACGCTGGTCCAGTCTAGTTGGCGTCGAATCGCGGAGGTGTCGCTGCTTGCTTTTTTCGGTGCTGGTGTGTTGTCAGGGCTCTTCGCTCCGGACACAGAAGCCGCTGTTGCTTGCATTCTCCTTATCATCAATTGGTTGGTCATTTACTTCGCGGTTTCACGGAGTGTTAGCACTCCCTGGCGATTGCGTGCGTTCATATTCGTTTATCTTCTATTTAGTTTGAAGATGGGACAATTCGTGGTCCGGTCATACCATGGAGCGATGGCAAATTCACCCCGCAGCCAGATGTCCCTGATGACTGAGGGTTTTGGAGCGGGTGCGACGGGATTCTTCGGGAACGCGGCCGACCTTGGCGTAGCCATGTGCGTCGCTTGGCCGATTGCAATGTCTCTTCTGTTCTCCGACGTGAAGGGGTGGAAGCGGTTCGCCCTACTTGTCTGTACTCTGGTGTTCCTGGGGGCCATCATGTTCTGCGGCTCCCGCGGTGCCATCGTGGGCGCCACGGGCGTCACCATTGCCGCCTGGCTGAGAAGCCCGAAGAAGCTGATCGCAGTCTTTCTGCTCCTGCTGCTGGTGCCTGCCGTCATCTTTGTGATGCCGGAGGCCACCAAGCGGCGGATGAACAGCGGCTTGCTGGACCCGGAGAGGGACAGAACCGCGAGTCAGCGCCTGGAACTCTGGCGAGCGGGAGTCCAGATGTACAAAGAAAATCCAATCCTTGGAGTTGGGCCGTTGAATTTTGGCGCGGTCTACGGCGCCCGGTTCAACAGGGGTGAGCGGTTATCGGAGCGAGTGTCGTGGGTACCGCATAGCACGTATATTGAAGCGATCTCTGAGTGGGGAACATTCGGGTGCATTTTCTTGGTTCTGATAGCTCTCGCGATCTTCCGGATCAACGCAATGACCCGCAAATCTATCTTGGCGGCACAAGGTAAGGCGGGCAAAAGCAGTTTCGAATTCTGTCTTGCAACGGGCTTGGAATTGGGTTTTATCGGATATCTGGTGAGCGGCGCTTTTGTCGCGGTGCTACTTTATCCCCATATCTTCATCCTTCTAAGTCTTTCGGCGGGGCTTAACAGTTCAGTCTTGAGCCGCAAAGGAGCACCTGCCCCAGGGCCCGAACCGCCAAAGCGAAGGTTCGCACCCGCACTCGGCGTTGCCGGCTGAGGCGTTGTCAACCTAATTGCGGGAAGAGTCTCTACGGCAGGCAGCGCACGATTCTTGGCCCGATCGCCTTTGTGATAGCGAGTGGCAGCCGCTGCCAGACAGCGATGGCGAGCCGATACTTCCGGTTGTGCGGATTCAGTTCCGGCAGTTCACCACCGCCCGCCAGCCAGTAGTGCCAGTACAACGGGACCTCCGTCGGTTCCCACTGCTTCTTAAAGCGGTGCGTCCCGGAATCGGGGGAGCTGCGTCCAAAGTCGAAGCGTGAGTATCCCTTCTCGGCGGCGACGCGCAGGTTCTTCCAGTACAGCAGCATGTTAGGTTTCATGGTCAGGTATCCCCGAAGGGACGCGCTCCACGGCACCTCCAGCGTGTCGCGATACCCCAGCAAGAAGGAGGATGCGATCGCCTTTCCCGCGTGGCGGACGATGGTGATGAACGTGTCGCCGGGGAATTCACCCAAAATCTTGTTGAAAAAGCTGCGGTCGTAGACGGGTGTCCCGAGGTCGCGCATGTTCTGGGCGAAGATCTCGTAGAACTCGGGGAGCGCGTCGGCTCCGCGGACCTCGGCGCTGAGGCCGTACTGCATCGACTTCTTCACGTCCGCCCGCACCTTCTTGTCCAGAGACTTCCACATGGCGTCTTCTTCCCGCTGGACTTCTCGGACAAGGGTCAGCTTGCTCTGCTTGACAACGAGACCGAGATCGTGTGGCCGCTGATGGCGCAATTCGATGTGCGATGCACCCACCCGCTTGGCCAGCGCGATGGCTTCGCTCGACAGCCGCTGTTCCGACTCCAGGTCATCGGCCAGGATGCCGCCGTAGTTGAAGAAGGGGAGCGCAGTGAGAAAGCTTCCGAAGAGAAAGCTTTTCTGCCAGACCAGGGGCAGGATTCCGCGCACAGTGCCGGCCTGATGGAGCATCAGGTAGTAGGTCGGCCACTTGAAGCTCTCCTCCACCACCTGCTTCCATCCCCAGCGGTGATAGTTCACCGCTTCCGGATGGCGCTCGACATACTCCTGCCAGCGTGCAGCCTCCGCTGCGCTGGAGGCCCGGATCACGGTCATGTCGGCGGCCGGCATCACATCCGCGTCGCTGGTCACCGAGCTCCTAGTGGCGGTCGATCGATGCCGGTGAAGGGGCGCAGGGGTGATTGCAGGGACTTCATGGAGTGCGAACGCCAGCATTCTATCTGGCCCGTGTCGCCGCGGTCTAGCCGCGGGGAAAAGAAGAACGTGATTCTCGGGGTTCCGAGGCGCTGCTATGCTTGTGCCGTATGCCTGCGAAGTCTGTGCCACAGATACTTCTGCTCGGGCTGGCCGCCGCGATGATCGCGGCTGCGCCACCGTCGCGGTACTCCCGTACCTCACCGCACTGGCCGCACATTCGCACCATGTCGGCGGACTACCGGACCGAGTTCATCAAGGACGCGAAACAGCAACGCCTGGAACGCGAGTGGCTGGCCGATCACCTGGACCACGAGATCGGGATGCCGCCGGAACTCTACAAGCGCAGGAATCCGGCGATCAAAGCGTACAACTACGCCCTGAACATGACGATCTTCCAGAAGGGCGACGAGATCCCGCAGATCAGTCTGACAGTGGCCTATTCCGCGGACATGCGGCGCTGGTTTCGCGGCCATCCCGAGTACAACATGGAGGATGCCTTCCTGCACGACGACAAGCTCTGTCCCGCCCCCCAGCCGGTCACGGCCGGCTGCCGCCTGGTCGTCGAATGGAGCAGTGCCAAGCGATGGGTGCCCAATCCCGCAGACCCGGGTCGCGTGACTTACGAGAAAGACCGGTTCAAGCGCCTTGCGGCCGGCGGCTGGGACGGCATATTCCTCGACGAGCACGCTTCCGGCAGCATGGATGACTATGTATGCGGCCCGACCCATCACACGCGGGAGTATCACGGCACCAAGAAGGCCTGCGACGGGTATTTCGACGCCATGGTCAACCTGATGGCAGCCGAGCGCGCGGCCGCGGGAAAAATGCTCATCGTCAATCTCTCTCAGTACAGTACCTCCTATGACTTCCGGATGGCCGTTGCTGGGGGAGGAGCGCAACTGGAGGGGGCGAACTATCCGGCGATCGAAACCGAGCCGAGATGGAACTTCATTGACAAGCTGCTGGCCAGCGGAATCTTCGTGAATTATGCGCCCGCCAGTCCTGACGTCTTTCCCCAAGGTTATACGCAGGGCAATTCGGTCACTCTGTCGCAACGATTCCAGCTTGCGATGCTGGCCAACTATTACCTGGTCGTGCCCGATCCCCCGGACAATCTGACCTTTACCAACCAGCACGGATGGAACGCGCCGTTCCTGACATGGTGGACCGCGGCGCAGGAGATCGACCTGGGCAAGCCCCTCGGTTTGAGGCACGTCTACCAGAGCGGAAAGGACGGGGCCGGGCAGGGATTCAAGATCTATGTCCGCGAGTTCCAGAACGCTTTTGTGATCGCACATCCTAAACTCGAATGGTCCGACAAGGAGTTCGGAGACAAAAGTGCCGTGGATGTGACAATACCCGGCGGGCAGCCGCTGGTTCCTCTATCGGCAGACGGAACGCATGGTTCTCCAGTGACTCGGGTTGCGCTCCGGAACGCCGAGTCCGTCATTCTCCTGAAGCCCTGATTCCGCTCCAATGAAGAACGCAAGAGCCGCGTGCTTCGCGACTTTACCGCGCTGCTCGACTGGAATGGGACCCCGTCAGCGCGCGCTCCCAGATCTCACCAGCTGCCGCGCCCGCATCCCGCCCTCGATGCTCGAGGCGAGCGCGACAGCGAGGATGGCCACTCTTAGAATAGGATACGAATAGCTCGGCGAAGCATGGGTCGGAGCAGCTATGGGTGAGTTCATGTGACAAAAGAGAGATTTGTATTGCTTGATATTATCGTCGTTCCGAAAAGCCAACATCCCGGCGTGGGATCAACGGGCGTCCGGGACGCGGCCTTGACGCCCGGTTGGGGTCGTCCAGACTCGGACCGCTTACCGTGAATAGGCTCTTCCAAATCGCAGTCCCGTTTCTCCTGGCTTGTTCCAGCCTTGTGCTCGCCCAAGACGGTCGCACCAGTCCTCCGCAGAGCCGGACGCCGGTGACCTATCTCTCCACGGATTTTGAGGCCGGGTTCCCCGCGGGCCTATCCAACAACCACATTTCGTGCGGTGAAGGGTTGAATTGTCCGACTGCATGCCAGGTTTTGGAGTCCGGCGGCAAGACCGCGAACGGCAACGTCGTCACGGCCCATAGTGGTACTCGTGCCCTGGTTTGTTCCGCGACCGGATTGGGTGGTCCAAAAAGTTCCGCGGTAAATCGCGTCGATCTGTATTTTGGGCCGGACACCTGCGATACCGGGTCCGGGCCGACGGGTCGTGCGGGCATTACCACGATCTGCAATCCGGCGGCAGCGGCGCCTCCGTTGATAGCCAGTTGGTGGGAGTTCGAACCGCAAGCCTCCATCAGCAATGTGATCAAAGGAGGGCGGGGCGGCCTCAGCCAGCAGAAGTTCTTCCTTGCACGGTACACGAATTCTCCGGGTAAGCTCTTGCCGGCATGGTGGATGATCTCTTACAGCGCAGCGCTGGAGCACGTCCTGGCCTTGGAGGATTCCGGGGCCGATGCGCCTCCCGGCATCGGAAGTTTTGATACCGGCCTCCCGGTCAACAAGTTCGGCGGAGTGTGGCGCCGATTCGTGGTGCGCCTCGAGCATGACACGGGCACCGGCTGTGGGCACGCCAAGTTGTGGATGGGGACGGACGACAAACCCCTAACACTGGTGGCCGACACGGACACGCGCAAGCCGCAGGGCGGTTGCTACAAGGGGTTTGGCACGAGTGACAAGGGAGCCCAGCAGCAACTTCAATTCGGGCTGGTGTACCTCCAGGGGCCAAGCGGCGGAGTGGACGTCTTCGTGGACGACATCTGCGTTGCGAATTCTTTCGATGCCTGTGGCCTAAGTACGCTTGCCTCCGAGCCGCCGCAGCGCAGTCGGCGCTAGAAGCGGCGGCATTCCGCCCGCCATCATGCCAAGAGTCACTTGCGGACGCGTTACGGATGTAATGGCCGCATGGCTGGGCAGAACCGGTAACTTCATAGTACACTCAATCCAATTTTGTGCCGGAATGGCGGGCGCGTTGTCGCGCTGCAACACAGGGCTCTGCTGCATTCCCTGCGCCTTTTTAGAGGCTGCATTCCGGAGGCAAGCGGCGCCCCCCAGCACGCTGGCTCAAGAAGGCTTCCGGCCACGGCCGAGCAATTCCAACATGGAGACCGAATGCCGATCGCGAAAGACGTAGTGCTGGGCAAGGGCGTGCGGATCTTTCAGCCCGAACTGGTGAATCTCTACGGTTGCACCATCGGCGACGACACCAAAGTCGGCGCCTTTGTGGAGATCCAGAAGAACGCGTTCATTGGCGCCCGCTGCAAGGTCTCGTCCCACACCTTCATCTGCGAAGGGGTCACCCTCGAGGATGAGGTATTCGTCGGTCACGGGGTTCTATTCATCAATGACCGCTATCCCCGTGCGACGGCTGGCGGACAGTTGCAGACCGAAGCCGATTGGGCGGTCGTGCCCACCCGGGTCCGGCGCGGCGCCTCGATCGGCAGTGGCGCCATCGTGATGTGCGGTTTAACCGTGGGCGAAGGCGCCCTGGTGGGGGCGGGCGCCGTGGTCACGCGCGACGTCCCGGATCATGCCGTCGTCGTTGGCGTTCCGGCACGAGTGGTTTCCGACGTGCGAGAGCGCGAGAAGGTGAAGAAATGAGCCCCCTCGGCTTCACATTGGTTCTTCTCAGCGCGTTCTTCACCGCCATCGCGAACCTGATGCTGCGGAAGGGCACGCTGGCGGTGGGTCTGACCGCTTCACCGGGAGCGCAGATCCTGCTGCTTCTCCGACAACCCGTATTCGTGATCGGAGTCGTGTTGTATGGGTTAGCGGCGCTGATCTGGTTCCGCGTCCTCCCCATGGAAAAACTCACCACCAGTTACCCCATGCTGGTCAGCCTGACGTTCATCATGGTCACGATCGGAGCGGTGCTGGTGTTTCACGAACACGTCAACCTGCAGAAGGTGTCGGGGCTGGCGGTCATCATCGCCGGCATCGTTTTGGCGACCCGCGCTTAAGAGAGCTCCTGAATGATCCGTGTCGGCGTCATCGGCTATGGCTACTGGGGACCGAATCTGGTCCGCAATTTCTGTGAAGCCCCCGGCTCGCAAGTCACGATGGTCAGTGACTTGAGCAGCGAACGGCTGGGAAAAGTGACGGGCCGTTACCCTGGTGTGCGCGTCACCACCAACCATCACGAATTGCTGCATGATCCCAGTGTGGACCTGGTGGCGATCGTCACGCCCGTTTCGACTCACTATGATCTCGCACTGCAGGCCCTCCAGGCGGGCAAGCATGTCCTCGTGGAGAAGCCATTCACGGCGACCTCCGAGCAAGGGCTCCGCCTGATCGAAGAAGCGGAGCGCCGCCGGCTCGTTCTCATGGTGGACCACACGTTCGTGTACACCGGCGCGGTACGCAAGATCCGCGAACTGATCGCCAACAAGGTCGTCGGCGACGTCTATTACTACGACTCCGTCCGCGTGAACCTGGGCCTGTTCCAGCACGACGTCAATGTGATCTGGGACCTCGCCGTGCACGACCTGGCGATCATGGACTACGTGCTCGACGCCAAACCGGTCGCGGTCTCCGCCGCCGGCATGAGCCACGTGCCGGGCAAGCCGGAAAACATCGCGTTCCTCACGCTATTTTTCGAGGACAATCTAATTGCCCACTTCCACCTGAACTGGCTCTCGCCGGTCAAGATCCGAAGGACCCTTATCGGCGCCAGCCAAAAAATGATCGTCTACGACGACATGGATCTCAGCGAAAAGGTGAAGGTGTACGACAAGGGCATCACCGTGGCGGCCAATCTCGACAGCTTCTATCAGATGATCGTGGGGTACCGTACCGGCGACATGTGGGCGCCGAATGTGCCTGGCACGGAAGCGTTGCAGGTCGAGGCGCAGCATGTCGTGCAGTGCATCGAGAAGGGTGAGCGGCCCATCACCGACGCCCAGGCCGGACTGCGGGTGGTGCGCATATTGGAAGCGGCGTCGGAGTCTCTGAAGCAGCGCGGTATTCCAGTGGAAATCGAACGAGGAAAAACGGCAGCATGGTCCCATTCCTAGATCTCAAAGCGCAGTACCGCAGCATCAAGACGGAGATCGACGAGGCGGTCGGGCGCGTCCTGGAGAGTTGCCAGTTCGTGCTCGGTCCCGAAGTTGCGGCCTTCGAAAAGGAGTTCGCGGCCTTCTCCAGGGTGAAGCACGCCGTCGCGGTGAATACCGGTACCAGCGCGCTGCACCTGTCAATGCTGGCGGCCGGCATCGGACCGGGCGACGAGGTGATCACAGTTTCCTTCACCTTCGTGGCTACGGTTGCGGCCATCCACTACACGGGCGCGACGCCGGTGCTCGTCGACATCGATCCGCGGACCTTCACCATGGATCCGAGGAAGCTGGAGGCGGCCATTACTCCGCGCACCAAGGCGGTCATCCCAGTGCACCTGTACGGTCACCCCGCCGACATGGACCCCATCCTGGAGATCGCCCGGCGTCACAAGCTGCTGGTGGTCGAAGACGCGTGCCAGGCACACGGGGCCGAATACAAGGGTCGCCGCGTAGGCTCGATCGGCGATCTCGGCTGCTTCAGCTTCTACCCGGGCAAAAACCTCGGCGCCTACGGAGAAGGCGGGCTGGTCACGACCAACAACGAAAAATTCGACCAGACGATTCGCATGCTGCGCGACTGGGGGGCTGAGCACAAGTATCATCACGTCCTGAAGGGTTACAACTACCGCATGGAAGGCATCCAGGGCGCGATCCTGCGCGTGAAACTGCGCCACCTCGAGGACTGGACGGAAGCCCGGCGCGCCCATGCTTCCCGTTATGGCGAGGTCCTGGCCGGCAGCGGCGTGCGCACTCCCCAGGCTGCTCCGTGGGCCCGCCACGTCTATCACATCTATGCGGTCCGCACTCCCGACCGCGAGGGGTGGCAGAAGTTTCTCGACGACCGCGGCATCCAGACGGGCATTCACTATCCCATCCCGGTGCACCTGCAAAAGGCGTACGCCGATCCGCGCTACCGCGACGGCGATTTCCCCCACTCGGAGGCAGCCGCGCGCGAGGTGCTGTCGCTGCCGATGTTTCCCGAAATGACGGATGAGCAGATCCAGGCGGTGTGTGTGGCGGTGCGAGAGATCGGCGCAGGTGAAAAGATCCATGCCGCAAAAGTCTGAGCGCAAGCCGCGCATCGTGAAGGCGGTGCACGGGCTGGGAAAGGTAGAACCCGATCCCCAGTTCCGCGTGGGCCTGGCCGAGCACCTGCGCACGCGCTATACGCGCGACACGCTCATCGAACTGTACGGGCGCTTTGCGGCCGGCGACGGCGAAGTGGATGCACTGATGCGCCAGTCCATCCTGCGTGCCCTGGCGCGCCACTTCGGAAACGGGGTTCAGGTGGGCAGCAGTGTGGGGTTCAAGCACCCCGAGACATTCGAGATCGGCGACCACGTCTTCCTCGGTTCGCAGACGTATATCCAGGGCCGTTTCGACGGCACATGCATCATTGGCGATCACGTCTGGATCGGACCACAGAGCTATTTCGATGCCCGCGATCTCGTCATCGAGGAGTATGTGGGCTGGGGACCGGGCGCAAAAGTCCTGGGATCCGCGCACACGGCCTTGCCGGTGGATGTGCCGATCCTGAAGACCGACTTGGTGATCAAACCGGTGACCATCGGCGCGTGGGCGGACGTTGGCACTAACGCGATCGTTCTGCCGGGGATCAGCATCGGCCGCGGCGCGATCGTTGGGGCTGGAGCCGTGGTGACGAGAGATGTGCCGGCATTCGCCGTCGTGGCTGGTGTTCCCGCCCGGTTCCTCTCCTGGCGGGAGGGCTACAAGCCCAAAAAAGAGAAAAAGAAGTGAACGTCGCAGCAGGTTGACAGCCCACTGCGAGGGCGAGTTTCCGGGAGTCGGGTCTTGGCACGTATTTTGATCACTGGCGGCGCGGGCTTTATCGGCACTCATCTCGCCGAGCGCCTTTCCGGCAGCGCTGACGTCATCCTTTTCGATAATGGCCGGCGCGACTCGCTGTCGCTCGCGCCGCAGCTCAAGGACCATCCTCGCGTCACCTTCCTTGCCGGAGACACGCTGGATCCCGCTTCCATCACGCGCGCGTTCGAGCGTGGCGTAGATACGGTCGTCCATCTTGCCGCGATCGCCGGCGTCTCCAGCTACTACCAGGAGCCACTCAAGACACTCCAAGTCAACATCCTTGGCACGATCAATGTATTGGAAGAATCGCGCCGGCATGGGATCAAGCACTTCATCGACTTTTCCACGAGCGAGATCTTCGGCTCGAATGCGATGTGGGTGACGGAGGAGATGCCATGCGGCATCGGGCCATCGTCGGAGCGGCGCTGGGTGTACGCCACCAGCAAGCTTGCGACTGAGCATCTGACGCTCCGTTACGGTGAGACGTATGGATTCATCGGGACCGTGGTGCGGCCGTTCAATATTTACGGCCCGCGGCAGACCGGCGAGGGCGCAATCAGCAATTTCTGCCGTGCTGCCATCGAAGGCCGTCCATTGACGGTGTATGGGGATGGCAGTCCGATCCGGGCATGGTGCTACGTCAGCGACATGGTCGAGGCGGTGGAGCGCATCCTCGTCAAACCGGAGTCGGCGGCAGGCGTCTTCAATGTCGGCAACCCGAGCGAGATCGAGACAACGCTCGGCCTGGCGCGCCGCATCGCTCGGCTCGTCCCCGGCACTCGCATCGAGTTCCAGTCCATGGGACGCGCCGAAGTGCGTGCTCGCGTGCCCGTCATCGAACGCGCGCGGCAGCTGCTCGGCTTCGAGCCTAAGGTGGACCTGGAGCAAGGCCTGCAGCAGACCCTCAACTGGTATTGCAAGGCAAAGGGAGTCGCGAAATGAAGGTCGCCGTGATCGGGGCGGGGAAAATGGGGCTTCCCCTGGCCTGCCAGTTCGCAACCCGCGGGGCGACGGTGAGCGCTTGCGATATCCGGCAGGACGTCGTCGATGCGATCAATGCCGGCCGCTGCTCGATCGACGAACCGGGCGTCCCCGAGCTGCTCTCCGCTGCGATTGCGAATGGCCGGCTTCGCGCCACCACTGACATCGGTGGCTCGGTGGCTGCGAGCGAGGTCGTTGTTGTGATCGTTCCGGCGCTGCTCACGGCGGACAACGATGCCGACCTGGGCGCACTGTGCTCCGTGTCGCAACAGATCGCGGCCAATATGCATCGCGGGTTGATGGTCTCGTATGAGACCACGGTGCCCGTCGGTACCACGCGGCACCGCTTTCTTCCTATCCTCGAGAGCAGCGGGCTGAAAGCCGGGCGCGATTTCGACCTGGCTTATTCACCGGAGCGGGTCAAGAGCCAGTTCGTCCTGCGGCATCTGGCCAGTACACCCAAAGTGGTGGGGGGCATCACTCCGCAGGCGGCGGAGCGCGCCGCGGATTTCTATGGCCACTATCTTGGCGCCAAGGTGATGAATGTCGGATCGCTCGAAGCCGCCGAACTGGTCAAGCTTGCGGGCATGCTCTACCGCGATGTGAACATCGCGCTCGCCAACGAATTGGCGCGCTACTCCGAGGCCCTGGGCATCGACCTGGGTCCGGTGATCGAGGCCGCCAACACCGACGGCGAAGCTGCGATCCATCTCCCCGGCATTGGGGTGGGTGGCCACTGCACTCCGATCTACCCGTACTTCCTGATCCGGGACGGCGAGCGCCGCGGGATCCCGTTCATCCTGGCCGACCGGAGCCGGCGCATCAACGACGGTCAAGCTACGCATGCCATAAACCGGATCGAGCGCATTCTGGGTCCACTGGCTGGCCGCCGGGTGCTGATTCTCGGCCTCGGCTTTCGGCCGTCCGTGAAGGAGCACATTCTCTCCCCTGCGTTCCTCCTGGCGCCGGAGCTGCGGAAGCGCGGGGCCGACGTTCGTGTGCACGATCCCATGTACAGCGAGGCCGAGATCCGCGACCACGGCTTCATTCCCGGCAGCCTCGAACAATCTCCCTCGCCGGAAGTCATAATTCTCAACACCGCGCATCCGCAATATGCGAACCTCGATTTCAAGCAGCTCGCCACGCAAGGCCTGCGGGTTGTCTGCGACGGGCGCCGCCTGTGGCCGGCGGAGTCGGTCCGCGCCTCCAGTCTCCACTACATCGGCATCGGACAACCGGACGAGGTCCCAGCCGGCGAGCCGGTCATAGCGGTCGCCAAGCCTGTGCTGGCGGGCAACGAAGCCGAAGCAGCGGCCAACGTGGTCCGCAGCGGCTGGGTGATGCAGGGACCACAGGTTGCGCAATTCGAGCGCGAGTTCGCGGCCCGTGTCGGCGCCCCCCACGCATGCGCCGTCTCCAGCGGCACCACCGCCCTGCACCTGGCCCTCCTCGCGGTCGGAGTGCGGCCCGATGACGAGGTCATCACCGTCAGCCACTCCTACATCGCTACCGCGAATTCGATCCGGTATTGCGGCGCTGTGCCTGTCTTTGCGGATATCGACCCAGATACGTTTAACCTGGATCCCAAGCTGATCGAAGCTGCGATCACGCCGCGCACACGCGCCATCCTTTGCGTGCACCAGATGGGCATGCCGTGCGAACTGGCTGCGGTTCTTCACATTGCGCGCAAACACCGCATCGCTGTCGTCGAGGATGCCGCCTGCGCCATCGGGAGCGAGATACTCTGGGAGGGCGAATGGCAGAAGATCGGCCGCCCGCATGGCGATGTCGCCTGCTTCTCCTTCCATCCCCGCAAGCTGGTCACGACGGGCGACGGCGGCATGATTGTGACCGCCAACGGCGACTGGGACCGCCAGTTCCGTCTTTGGCGCTCGCACGGGATGTCGCAGCAGCCTGCGGAACACTACCCGGTGCTCGGCTATAACTACCGCATGACCGATATCCAGGCAGCCATCGGGCGCGAGCAATTGCGGCGTTTGCCGGAAATGATCGCCCGCCGGCGGGCGCTGGCCGATCGCTACCGTGAGCTGCTCCGCGGGACTGAGGTGACTCCCCCTGCGGAGCCCTCGAATGCGCGCTCCAACTGGCAGAGCTATTGTGTGCGTCTGCCGCAGGGCGCCGACCAGGCGACCGTCATGGATGCCATGCAGAAGGCCGGCATTTCCACCCGACGGGGCGTCATGTGCGCTCACCGAGAACCCGCGTACGCGCACGAGCCATGGCGGGCCGGCGGTCCGCTGCGGAAAAGTGAGGAAGCGCAGGACCAGTGCCTCATTCTGCCGCTGTACCCGCAGATGTCGGAGGGTGATCCGGAGCGCGTCGTGAAGGCCCTGTTGCGGGCCCTGGCCACATCCATGAAGGAGGAACGAGTTTCCCGTGCCTCCCGTTGATGCTGCGCGCCAGACACCGCCCGCCGACTTCCTTCTGACCGTGGTCACGCCGGCATACAACGAGTCGCGCAACCTCCCCGCGCTCTACGAAGAGCTGTGCCGTTCGCTCGACGGCCAGGGGTTCCGCTGGGAGTGGGTGGTGGTGGACGACCATTCGGCCGACGAGACGTTTGCCGTCGTGCGCGAGATCGCACAGCGGGACCCACGCGTTCGAGGTATCCGTTTCGCCCGCAATTTTGGGTCGCACACGGCCATCACTTGCGGTCTTCACCAGGCGCGTGGCGATTGTGCGGTCATCCTGGCCGCTGATCTTCAGGACCCCCCCGAAGTCATCCCCGACCTGATCGCCAAGTGGCACGAAGGCGTGCAGGTAGTATGGGCCGCTCGTGAACGACGGGAGGGCGAGACCGCCAGCACGGTGGGCTTTTCGCGCGCTTATTACGCCATCATGCGTCACATCGTCGGCATGAAAGAGATGCCGGCGATGGGAGCTGATTTCTTCCTCATGGATCGGCGCGTGCTCGACGGTTTCCGCGCTTTTAACGAGAGCAACGTGAGCATTCTGGCCCTGATCACTTGGATGGGCTTCCGCCAGGGAACGGTGTTTTACACCAAGAAAGCCCGGCTGCACGGCAGCTCCGGCTGGACCCTGGAGAAGAAGCTCAAGCTGGCGGTCGATTCCATCACCTCGTTCACGTATCTGCCGATCCGCCTCATGTCCTATTTCGGTTTTCTCATCGCTGTCGTCGGATTCGCCTATGCCATGTTCGTCGTCGCCAATGCGCTCACTGGACATCCGCCGCAAGGCTGGTCGTCGTTGATGGTCATGGTCCTGCTGATCGGCGGCGTCCAGATGCTTATGCTGGGGATTCTTGGCGAGTACCTCTGGCGCGCGCTGGACGAGTCGCGCCGCCGGCCGCGTTACCTGATCGAGGAGACAGTGGAACGTCCCGCAGCATCCGGGCAGACCAGCCATGCCTAGGGTGGAGATGGCGCGGACACCCAGTCGCCTGGGCGCCAAAGACAGTTTCATCCAGTCGATCCGGAAGTTGGTGCTGCCGGCTACCGTGGTGGTCGTTGCGCTGCTCTACGCCGCGCCGTACGTGGTGACAGCGGCGCGCGGGGAGTCGTCGAAGATCCCCCCTCTGTTCGGCCCCGACCTTTACTTCTACCTGAACATCAGCCGGCTGCACGCTTCCACCGCTGACTCCCTGGTGAATCCCTGGTACGGCGTGGAGGTCCCCCTCAGTGCGCTGGCCTATTGGAAGTTCCGTTCGGGGTTCATAGCATTCAATATCGTGCGGAATCTGCTGGGAGGGAACTGGCCGCTTACGCTGGTGCTGTGGTCCGCAGGCTGGGCGGTGCTTATCGCCTGCGGGACGCTCTACGTGCTCGACAAGATTCTGCCTCGCTCGTCGTTGCTCCTCGCCGTCGGCGTGGCTTTTCTGCTGCTCTTCGACGTGACTCTCCTGCCCGCGAGCGCTTCCGCCTGGATGCACGTGTCTCTGGACGGCTTCCGGCTGGTGCGACTCCCGTACACCCGCACCTTCTTCCCTCAGGTGGCCATTCCGTTCCTGCTCCTATACGTTGGGCTCCAGATCGAGGCATTACGCGCTCACAAGCGCTACGCGTGGGCGCTGATGGCGCTGATCCAGTGGGCGGCATTCACGTGTTTTCCATACACGACCCTGCTGATGGCCGGCACCACCGCCTGCGTCGTGGCCCTGGCATGGATCGCGCGCCGCCTCGATCTCTCATGGAGGGAGATCCTGGGCTTCGCGCTGGCATGTGGGGTACTGGACGGCGCCTACCTGCTGCTGAGCGGCGCCTCTCATGCGGCCGCTGCGGTGGCCGTGCGTGAGCCGATCCTGTCCATCTCGCTCGCCCGTCTTCCCTACATCCTCCGAGGCCACGCCAAGATGCTGGCCATGCTGGCTGCAGCCACCATCGGCTGTGCGATCGTCCCAGACGATGAGCGCAGGGAAAGCAAGGGGGTCCTGGTCTCGCTCGGTGTAGCTAACCTGCTCCTTTATTTCGCGGATCTGTTCGTCAGTCCCATGCTGCAAGTCACCGACCACGATCTCTACTTCGTTCACACCGTGCTGGGGCTGCTTGTGATCTATCTGGCCGGCGCAGCGGTCCGGGTCGCACGGGAGCGCAGGCTACGGGCAGCCTGGGTCCTGACCCCAGTGTTGCTGCTGATCATGGTGCATGGCGCGCTGGCGGCCGCCGGCGGGTACCGCAAGTACGTCAGCTTCAATCGGGCCAGTGCAGCCACCGCGAAACTGTTCTCTTCTCTGCAACTGGGGCCGCGGGATATCGTCCTCTCCGCGGCAGATTCGGTGGACGACGTGAGCTGCTGGTTGCCTTTGATCAGCGAGGGCCGCTTGGTCTATTGCTCGAATGCAGAATTGGCTCTTTCCCCTGCGAACAAGGCGGAGTTCCAGCGATACCGGCAGGCCGTTTACCTCTACTTCAGCGGGCGAGACAGCGCTTCCGTCGACACGATACTCGCCCGGCCCGACGAAGACGCCAAGCCGGCGCAGTGGCTCTTCGCACAGGTCAGGGAGCGGCTGTTGCTCGCCGGCCCCGAACGTCGGGCGGCGCTTGCTTCCATGCGGGAGACGCTGGTCCCCGTTCTCCGCAGGCTGGAATCGGGGGACGGAGAAGCCCTGAACCTGTTCGCCGCGTACGATCGTGTGATCATTGTCGACAACGTGGCCTCGCCCACGTTCGCTCCCGACCGCCTGCGGAGGTACCTGCAGGTCGTGCGGGAAACTGACATTGGCCGCCTACGCGTCCGCTGGTGTAGAGCGCGGCCTTCACTGTAGAGACTCGGTGCACAGCTCTCGGCCAACCCGCCGGCAATTCCTTCGCGCCGCCGCCGGTGTCGGCGCGGCGGCCGTCGTCGGCCTGGGCGGATATGCGGCGCTCGCCGAACCGTACGAGATCACGGTGGAGCGCGTGCCGCTCCTCACGCCGCGCCTCCCGGAGGCGTTCCACGGCCTGAAGGTCGCGCAGCTCAGCGACCTCCACTTCGGCCCCTACACCGGCGAACGCGAGATCCGCAACGCGGTCGAGCGATGCAACGCCCTCGAGCCGGATCTGGCGGTGATCACGGGCGATTTCATCACGGCGGCGCTGTGGGGCCGTCCCGTCAAGCAGTTCCAGAATGCCGACCACTGCTCGCGGCTGCTCTCCGGGATCCGGGCTCCCCTCGGCATCTTCGCCTGCTTCGGCAATCACGACGTCAGTGTCGATCCCTGGGCCCTGACCCAGATCATCCGGGCGCACCGAATACAGATCGTGAGGAACAACGCGGCGGCGATCGAACGCGATGGCGCGCGGCTCTGGGTGGCTGGCGTGGATGACGTCCTGTACGCCCACGCCGACCTCGACCACACGCTCGCCGGCATCCCGCGGAATGAGTTCACGATCCTGCTGGCCCACGAGCCTGATTTCGCCGACCACGCCAAGGCGTACCCGGTCGACCTTCAGCTCTCCGGGCATTCCCACGGGGGACAGATCCGGGCGCCTTTCGTGGGTGCGCTGTATTATCCTCCGCTTTCGCGCAGGTACCCGCGGGGCCTGTACCGGGTCGGGAACCTGCACCTCTACACGAACCGAGGCATCGGGACCATTGTGGTGCCGATGCGCTTCAACGTTCCCCCCGAGGTCACCTTGTTGACCTTGTTTTCCCACTGAGATGAGCGCGCGCACCTTGGTTACTTCCCGCGGTGACTTCGGTCAGATGCAGGCCGACAGCTTGTCTTGCGGGCTTTCGCGGGTGACGTTACACTTTTCAGCAGACATCCTTACCTCCCACCAAAAGGATCGAGTGAACCCATGACGGCCAGGCTGGTGGTGTATGTAGCTGGACTGCTGCTCACGTCGCTGCTGGCCAGGCATCTGGGGGTGCGTTCACGCCGGATCCTGCTGCTGGCGGTGAGTCTTGCCTTTTATGCCAGCTGGGGGCCCTGGTTTCTGGCCGTGCTGGTGGGCAGCGCGGTGGTGAATTTCGCTCTGGGCAAGGCCTTGCGGCGCAGCCCGACGTCCGGGCGGCTCTGGCTCGGGATCGCGTTCAACGTAGCGCTCCTGGGCGTCTTCAAGTACCTTCCCGCGATTGCCCAGCAGATCTCGGCGGAGTCGGAGCTGGCCCGGATCGTCCTGCCGGTCGGAATGTCGTTCTGGACGTTTCAGGCCCTGAGCTACCTCTTCGACCTCTACCGCGAGGAAGAACTGGATCCCACGCTGCCCGAATTTCTGCTGTACATGAGTTTCGCGCCGACGGTGCTTTCGGGGCCGATCTGCCGCCTGCCGGAAATCCTGCCGCAGCTTCGCGAGCGCGCCGATCTCTCCCGCGACGACATTCACTCCGCCGCGCAGCGCATCTGGCTGGGCGCTCTGATGATGGCGCTGGCGCAGCTGCTGGGCTCAGGATTGACCCCGAACCACGGCATCAACGCGGCCTTCGACTCGACTGCCCCGCTGGCCGCGCCCGACGTCTGGCTGCTCGCCATCGGGTATGGCTTCCAACTCTTTTTTGATTTCGCCGGATACTCGCACATCGCGATCGGCGCAGCGCGGCTGCTCGGTGTTCGCGTCCAGGAGAACTTCGATCGCCCGTATCTGTCGGCCTCGCCTTCGGTGTTCTGGACCCGCTGGCACATGTCGCTTTCTTTCTGGATCCGCGATTATCTCTTTCTTCCGGTGGCGGCGATGCGTCGCGAGACCTGGTGGCGGAATGGCGCGCTGCTGTTTTCGATGATCGTCTTTGGCGTGTGGCACAAGGGTGCGCCCTTGTTCGTCATCTGGGGCGCGTACCACGGTGTCCTGCTGGTCCTGCACCGCCTGTGGCAGCAGCTCCAGCGGCAATTTGATTTCCGCTGGGAAGGAGCGGCCCAGACGGCAGTTTCGTGGCTGGTCACGTTCGCCGCCATGTGCCTGGGATGGACCTGGTTCCGGGCGCAGGGCGTCACACAGGCAGCGCGGATGTTTGCTACTGTATTCACCCCGGGCAGCTACCGTTCCCCGGTGTTGCCGGCAGAGCTCTACCTGCTGACCGCAGCGCTTGTCGCGGGCTACTTCGTCTGTGCGGCGCTCTCGGCACGCAGGGACAAGGAGCAGGCTGTGCTCTCGTGGCTGCCGCTGGAAGTGCGCTATGCCTGCTACGCCGTGGCCCTGTACCTGGTCGTTTTCCGGGCGGCACAGCCGCAAGCGTTCATTTATTCCCAGTTCTGATGATGAAAGCGGCCAAACTACTCCGGGTAGCGCTCGGCGCGGTGATCTTCGTGCTCGTGCTCGAGCTGTGTGCGCGTCTCGACGATCATGTCACTTTTGGCGCGCCGGTGTCCGGGGTATATAGCGACGAGAATCTGTACGAGAACGACCGGCTCGGCAAACGGGGTAAACCCAACGCGCGCTACCGCAAGTGGCAGCTCAACGAGTTCGGTTACCGCGGTCCGCGGGTCGAGAAGGACCGCGTTCACATCGTGTGCTTCGGGGCGTCGGAGACCTTTGGGCTTTACGAATCGGAAGACCACGAATTTCCGCGGCAGTTAGAGCGCGAACTCAATGCCCGCGCCGGCCGGCCCGCATTCCAGGTCGTGAATGTCGCGTACCCGGGTCTCACGCTGCCCACGGCGACGCTGCGGGTACCCGAGATCGTCGAGCGCATCCAGCCCCGGGTCGCGCTGATCTACACGACGCCCAGCTTCTACATCGACATGCCGCCAAAGCAGTCGCAACGCGTGGTCAAGGTCCTGCCGCCGCCCAGCTTCGAATGGCGGCTGGGGGAGCGCGTGCGAAACGTCGCCAAGGCTGTCCTGCCGGACGCAGTCCAGACCTGGTTGCGCCAGTGGCAGATCGAGCATTCGCTCGGGGCACGAGCGGCGATCGAGCGCCTGCCCGATGGGGACGTGAAGCGGTTCGGCGATGATCTCTCGGAACTGCTCTCGACCCTGCGCGCGCACGGCGTCGAGCCAGTGGTCGTCACGCACGCGACCGCCTTCGGCGATGACCGAACCCCGGATCGGGATCTTCTCATCTCTTGGCGCAAGTTCCATCCCAAGCTCAAGGAAGAGGGATTCCTCGACATGGAACGGCGCATGAACCAGGCCATGCGCGATGCCGCCGCGGCCCAGGATGTCGCGGTGATCGACATCGCACGCGAGATCCCCCCGGACCGCAAGTATTTCGCCGACTTCGAGCACTTTACCGACGCGGGTGCGGCGCTCATGGCGGAGCGTCTGGCGGAAGGCCTCGGACCGGCGCTCCACCACTCCGGGGTGGCGCTCTATGTGAATGCGGCCAGCGCCGGGGTGAACAGAAGTCATGAGGACGTGGTGACGCGATGACCGAAGCTCCCCGCCCGCGGTATCCGATAACGTATCGCACGTTGCCGGAAGCTCTGCTGGCCGCCCCGCCCGACCAGCCGTTCGTGACCATGTGGAAGAGCGAGGACGACGTGCAGACCGTCACCTTCGGCGAGTTCGTGCGCCTGGCGCTTGGCCAGGCGGCATACTTGCAGCAGCGCGGGCTACGCCAGGGCGATCGCGTCATCCTGGTGATGCCGCAGGGCATCCCGCTCATGACCGCCTTTGCCGGTGCCCTGTGCCTGGGTGCGATCCCCGCGATCCTGGCTTATCCCAACTTCAAGGTCGATCCCGCCAAGTACCGCTTCGGCCTGGCCGGTGTCACCGGCAACCTGAAGGCGAGGCTAGTCGTTCTCGACGACGAATTCCCAGACGAACTCCTCGAACACGTGGCCCTCAAGGACGACGCCCAGGTGGTGCACCTGAAGGCGCAGATGCCCGCGCCGCCCGCAGGCTTCAAGCCGCTCGATGCCGCTCCGGACAGCGTCGCCTTCATCCAGCACTCCGCCGGCACCACCGGACTGCAGAAAGGCGTGGCTCTGTCGCACGCGGCGGTGCTCCTGCACTTGAACCACCTCTCGCCGGCGCTGCGACTGACCTCCAATGACTGCATCTACAGCTGGCTGCCGCTGTACCACGACATGGGCCTGATCGCCTGCTTCATGCTGCCCATGGTCTGCCACCTGCCCATCGTGATGCAGTCGCCGACCGACTGGGTCATGCAGCCTGGGTCCATGCTGGAGATCATCACAAAGTACAAATGCACGCTGGCCTGGACGCCCAACTTCACCTTGCAGTTCCTCGCGCGGCGCGTCCGTCCGGCGGACCGCCAGGATTTCGATCTTTCCTCGCTGCGCATGTTGATCAACTGCTCGGAGCCGGTACGCGGGTCGAGCATGGACGAATTCCGAGCCGCCTATGCCGGCTGCAAGCTTCAGCCGCACGTCCTGCAGGCCTCGTACGCGATGGCGGAGACCGTGTTCGCGGTCACGCAATCGGGCATCGGCGCGGACGCCGGTCCGAAACGGATCTGGGTGGACGCCGACGCGGTCCGCAAAGAGCGCCGGGCCGTCCAGGTCGCGGACAGCACCCAGGGAGCGATGTGCTTCGTGTCATCGGGCAAGTGCATCCCGGGCTGCGCCGTCCGCGCGGTCTCCGACAGCGGCAAGCCGCTGCCGGAGGGAGGGATCGGAGAGATCCTCATCCGCAGCGACTCCTTGCTCACTGGCTACTACAACCGTCCCGACCTCACCGAGAAGGCGCTGCAGGACGGCTGGTACTGGTCGGGCGACCTTGGATTCGCGCTCGAGGGCGAAGTCTACGTGGTCGGCCGCAAGAAGGACCTGATCATCGTGGCCGGCGAGAACATTTACCCACAGGATGTGGAAGAGATCGTATCCAGCCATCCTGCCATCCACGACGGGCGCGTGGTTGCGTTCGGCGCCTACAACCCGGAGCTGGGCACCGAGGACATCGTGGTGGCGGCGGAAGTGAACCGGGAAGAAGATCTCGCCGAAGCCGCGCGCATCGAGCGCGAGCTGAAGACGGCGATCACCGGCGAGCTGGCCGTGGTCGCGCGCCGCATCTACCTCAAGCCGCCGAAGTGGGTGGTGAAGAGCACGGCCGGGAAGCCGGCGCGCTCCACCACGCGCGAAAAACTCATTGCAGAGCACCCGGAATTGCAGTCGAATGCCGCGGGACCCGGCCTATGACCGAACAAGCGCAGCAGATCGTGGATTACATCCTGAAAGAGATCATCCGCCGCCCCGGCGTGACCATCGGCGAAGAGACTGCGCTGGTCTCCTCCGGGCTGATCGACTCTCTTGCCCTGGTCGATATCCTGGCCAAGCTCGAGGACGTGACTCACATGCGGATCCCCGCCGGCAAGGTGCAGGCAAAGGACATGGACACGGTGCGGCAGATGATCGCCACCGCACAGCGCGTGGGCAAGCCGCGCACTCGGTAGCCAGAGTTGCTGATTCCGGCCCGTGGAGGGCCATGGTAAGGTTGAGCGATGGCTTTTTATCTGATCACGGGAATCGCCGGTTTCATCGGCTCTTCGCTGGCCCATGCGCTGGTGGCGAAGGGTGAGCGGGTGCGGGGTGTGGATAACCTTTCGACCGGGAGACTCGAGAACATCGCTTCCATCCGTGACCGGATCGACTTCCGCCGCGCCGACCTCGTGGACCTGGGTGCCATGCGGGATGCCTGCCGTGGGGTCGATTACGTTTTCCACCAGGGTGCGCTGGCGTCGGTCCCTCGCTCGGTCGAGGATCCCGTGGCCAGCAACCAGGCGAACGTCGACGGAAGCCTGAACGTGCTCGTGGCTGCGCGCGAGGCGGGAGTGAAGAGGGTCGTCTACGCGGCGTCGTCGTCGGCCTATGGGGACACGCCCACACTCCCCAAGCGCGAGGACATGCTGCCCAATCCCATCTCCCCGTACGCCGTCGCCAAGCTCGCCGCCGAACACTACATGGCTTCGTTCTTCCGCGTGTATGGGCTGGAAACGGTGTCGTTGCGCTACTTCAACATCTTCGGTCCCCGGCAGGATCCGTCATCGCAATACTCCGGCGTTCTCGCGAAGTTCATCCCCGCGATGCTCGAGGGCAGGCAGCCGACCATCTACGGAGACGGGGAACAGAGCCGCGACTTCACCTACATCGACAACGCCGTCTCCGCCAATCTGCTGGCCTGCACGGCTCCGGCCTCGGCGGTCGCGGGATGCACGTTTAACATCGCCGTTGGCAAGCGCGCCAGCCTCAATGAGACGTTCGGCATTCTGAAGAAGCTGACCGGATACACCGGACAGGCCGCCTACGCAGCGGCCCGGGAAGGCGACATCAAACATTCGCTGGCCGATATATCGCTCGCTGAGAAGCATCTGGGCTACCGCGTGCTGGTCGATTTCGAGGAAGGCCTGCGCCGCACGGTGGAGTGGTACCGGCAGGAAGCTGCCGTGACGGCCGCGGCGGGAGGCAAGGCTTCCCGATAACGAGATGGGGTTGCTGAAAAAAGTCGTCCGCAGCGTGCTTGCGTTGCCCGGAGCATCGTCGAGCTTCCGTCCGCTGCTGCGCGACTGCGGCGTCATCCTGATGCTGCACCGGTTCACCGATCCCGACCGCGGCGTCAAGGGCGACGATCCGGCGCGCGTGCGCCAGTTCCTCGCCTACCTGCGAAGGAAGAAATACGATATCCTGCCGCTCGGCGATGTCTTCTCGCGGTTGGCCGAAGGAAAGCCGCTGCGCGGCGCGATCGCTTTCACCATCGACGACGGCTACTACGATCAGGCGGCGATCGGCGGCGAAGTGTTCGCCGAATACGACTGTCCCGTGACCGTTTTCGCGACCAGCGGTTTCGTTGACGGCCAGCTCTGGTTTTGGTGGGACAAGATCGATCACGTGTTTCGCAACAGCACGCGCAAGGAACTCCGATTCATACTGGCCGATGAGGAACTCAGGTACTCGATCCAGGACGCGCGGGAGTGCGATGCAGCCCGGGCCGATTTCATCGGACGCTGCAAGAAGGTTCCCGACGCGGAAAAGCACGCCGCTATCGCGCGCCTGGCCGCAGCAGCCGAGGTCGCGCTGCCGGAGAAGCCGCCCGCGATGTACGCCCCGCTGACCTGGGACCAGGCCCGCAAGGGTGAAGGGCGGGGGATGACCTTCGGACCGCACACCGTCACCCATCCCATCCTCTCCAACACTCCCGACGACCAATCGGACTTCGAGATCTGCCGCAGCTGGGAGCGGATCCAGGCGGAAGTCCGGCGTCCGGTGCCCGTCTTCTGCTACCCGAACGGGCAGTGGGGCGATTTCGGAGACCGCGAGGTTGCCATCCTCCAGCGCGCGGGGTTGAAAGGTGCGGTGTTGGGCTTGGCGGGCTACGCGCGAGTCACCGCCTTCCATGGCTCTGCAGGAGCGCCTTTCAGGGTGCCCCGCTTCTGCCTGCCGGAACAGTTTGTCGACCTCGTCCAATACGTCTCGGGCATGGAGCGAATGAAGGAGATCGTTCGCGGAGGCGCAGCCTAGTGTTGCGCTGGATCTTGAAGACGTTTTCGCCCATCAAGCGCCGCATCGAGCAGGCGCGGGTGGAACGCCGTTGGGAGTACCTGCGCGCCCGCGGCATGCATATCGGCAGATCGGTTCTGCTGCCTGCTTCCACCTTCATTGACGTCAGCCACTGCTACCTGATCAGTATCGGGGACAACTGCGGCTTCGGGGAGGGGTGCACGATACTGGCGCACGACGCGCAGATGGACGAGTTTCTTGACGCCGCGCGCATCGGCAAGGTCGTGATCCATGACTCGTGCCATATCGGCACGGGCGCGGTCATTCTGGCTGGGGTTGAGATCGGCCCGCGCACCATCGTGGGCGCTCACTCGGTTGTCTCTAAGTCTCTCCCACCCGATACCGTATGTGCGGGCAACCCGGCGCAGGTCATCTGCTCGCTGGAGCAGTACCTCGAAAAGCACCGCCAGCGGATGGCAACGCGTCCGACCTTCGACTACGGGACGTACGACATCCGTTCCCTGACGCCGGAGCGCCGCAAAGAACTGCTCGAGGCCCTGGCCGACGGCGACGCGTACATCATCGGCGGCCGGACCGCGGAGTTGGCCGGCGGCGGTGGCACACCGCGCACCGCGGCGGAAGCGGCCCCCGGATCGAAGCAGTAGCCCGCTGTCTCACAGGACCACAAGGCTCACGGTCGTCGGGTCGGCGTCCAGGTGACGTACTTATCGCCCGAAAAGAAGCGGACCCAGGCAACGAGCGCTGCGACATTGCCCAACAGGAAGAATCGCGCGATCTTCAATGGCTTGAACCGCGCTATTCCTTCATACACGAAGGCAAGTATTGCGGCCGCATAGAAGGCGAGCTGCAGGTAGAGGATCACTCGATAGAAAGGCTGATTTCTGAGCGCGACATTCGCACTGAGCAGGCTGATCAGTGCGAAGGGAACGATCCAGCGGCATAGCTTGTGACTGAAAAGCTGCCAAGCGAACAGGCCGTACGTCAGCGGGCTCAGCAGGTGCAGATGGCTGAATAGTACGTCGAGGCCGTGTACGATGGTGCGCACTTTTCGTTGAAATTCGGCGCTTTGGTCGAGGCTCACGCCGTACCAAGCAAGGCAGTTCGGGTCCACGACCGAGCGCTTCCCGGCCTGGGCCACGTGGAGTGCAACGAAGAAGTCGCTGGAAAGCTCTCCGTGCCACACCTCGCACGCTTCTCGGCGCGCGGCGAAGAAGGAGCCGCTTGCGCTCACGAGAGACCAGATGTTTCCTTCCATGCGGCGCAGCCACATCTCGAAATCGACGTAGGAGCCTTCCGCCACCTTCGTCTCGGGCGATGCGAGCACGCGGTCCTCGCTGCTCACGCATCCCACCGCGGGATCCGCGAAATTGCAGACCATGTTCACGAGTGCCTTGGAGTCGAGCTGGATCGCCGCGTCGGTGAACACCAGGATCTCGCCCGTCGCCTGCTCGTACGCCGCGCGCTGGGCGTAATGTTTTCCGCGGCGTTCGCTCATCGAGATGAACTCCACCCCTTGGTGTGGGCTCGATTCGAAGTATTCCATCGTCTCTCGGTCTTCACCGTCGCTGACCACGATGATCTGCCGTTTCTCGGGTGGATACTCGAGCGCGAGCGTGTTCTGGAGCTTCCTCTCCAGGATCTGCGCCTGTTGATGCACCGGGATAATGACGGAGACCATCGGCCAGATCTGGTCCCGCCGGTGGGGCCGCTGGACGATCCGGCTGAGAAGCCACAGAAGGGAGGGGTATCCAGCGGTGCTGTACGCGACCACGGCCGCGGCGATCCAGAACACGACCACGGCGCTCACCTGTCACCTGCTTGGAGGCCGCTAGCGATCTCCCGGACAATGCGGGGTGCCGCTTTGCCGTCACCGAACGGGCTGGGATTGCGACCGAAGTCGGCGTACGCCCGCGCGTCATCCAACAATCGAGTGACCGCGGCGCAGATCGTTGCCGCATCCGTCCCCACGAGTTGACAGACGCCGGCCTCCACCCCTTCAGGACGCTCGGTTTTCTCGCGCATGACCAGGACGGGCCGCTTCAGCGAAGGCATCTCCTCCTGGATCCCGCCGGAATCGGTCAGCGCGAGGAAGGAGTGGCCCATAAGCCAGACAAACGGCAGGTATTCGAGCGGACGCAACAGGCGGATCCGGGGCACCGAACCCAAGCGCTTCCATACCGGCCCATGGACGTTCGGGTTAGGGTGGACCGGATACACGATCTCGATGTCGTCCCGCGTGGTCGCCAGCTGCTTGAGTGCCTGGCAGATCTGTTCGAGCGGAGCGCCGAAATTCTCCCGCCGGTGCGCCGTCACCAGGACCACCTTCCGCGCGGACTTGAGGAACCCGTCCAGTTCCGGGATCCGGGGCGGCCGGCGCTGCACCAGTCGGTGCGCGTTGAGGAAGGCGTCGACCACGGTGTTGCCGGTCACGAAAATGCGATCGTCGGCTATGCCCTCCGCCAGCAGGTTGCGGCGGGCCCACTCGGTGGGTGCGAAGTGGAACCGGGTGACGTGCGTGGTGAGGCGGCGATTGATCTCCTCGGGGAATGGCGCGAATGGGTCGTTGGTGCGCAACCCGGCCTCGACGTGCGCGACCGGGATGCGCTGGTAGAACGCCGCCAGGCTCGCCGTGAACGCGGTCGTGGTGTCGCCCTGGACCAGTACGATGTCGGGCCGCACTTCCTTGAGGACCCTGGAGACGCGCGTCAGTAGCCGCGAGGTCAGCGACTCCAGCGTCTGGTTGCGCGACATGATATTGAGGTCGTAGTGCACCGGCACTTTGTAGATCTGCACCACCTGGTCGAGCAGCTCGCGATGCTGCGCGGTTGCGCAGACGAAGAGGTCGAATTCCCGCTTGTGCTGCCGGAGTTCGTTGATGACGGGCGCGAGCTTGATGCATTCGGGCCGTGTGCCCATCACGACCAGAGCGCGCTTGCGTGCTAGTTTCATCTCGATCGAGTCCCAGCCGGGGTCGCAGCGGTCGCAGTTGCCGCGGCGGGGCCGCCGACCAGTGCAGAAAGGGTGTCGAGAGCGTGCCGAAAATCGCGCTCCCAGTTGTATTTGTCGAGGATCGCCTGTCGGCCCCGCTGCCCCATTGCGGCACACTCTTCGGGAGAGTTTTTCAGGTCGAGGACGATCCTGGCGACGTCCTCGGGAGTCGCGTTTCTGGGGATGATGCGCCCGCAGCCGACCTCCTCGACGATCCGCCGCGTCGGAGCCATGTCCGTGGCGAGCACCGGGATGCCGACCGCCATGTAGTAGAAGAGCTTGTTCGATACCGTCGTGTCGGTGAACTTGCTCGGATCGTACGCGATCACGCCGACCTCCTTCTCCCTCAACCACAAGCAAACCTCGTCCGCAGGGATAAGGCCGGCAAAATCCACGTGGTCGAGGATACCGAGTTCCGTTGCCAGCGGTTCCAGCTGCCGTCCGCCGGCCACGGCGATGCGCACGTTTGGGTCCTGCCGCAACATGATGGGCAGCGAGCGCATGAGCAGCTCGACCGAGCCGTGCCCCGGAGCGAAGAGACCGACGTAGGCCAGGCTAAAATCCGTTTTCCGGACGTTATACGACTTCACCCCGACATTGATCTCGCTCTCATCGGGCGTGTGGCAGACGACGCTCACCTTTTCCGGCGAGCGCAACCCGACGGGCAGCGCCCCGATGCGCTCCTCGACCACTACCCAGGTGTGGTCCGCCCAGGAAACGCACAAGCTTTCCAGCAAGCCGACCAGATGACCGTTTCGGCTCAGGTAGTGGACCAGTTTCGTCTTCGGCCGCAGGCGAACGACCTCGGCATTGTTCTCCTGCAGGTCGACGACGACCGGGATGCCGAGAGATCTGGCGGCGGCGATGGCGGGGATCGCGAGCCTGATGTTACTCGTGACCAGAACGTGAAGACGCTCCTCGCGGGCCATCTGGCGGATCCACAGGGCCCAGATCGGGCTAAGCGGCGCGGGCGCGCTCAGCAGGCCGTAGAACCCGGAATTCAAGAACCAATCGAAGCGGCGGACCGTTCCGTACTCGAGCTGTTCCTTCGCGAGCTTCTGCCGCGAGTTCCTGCACAGGAACACGGATTCATGTCCGGCCTTGTGCAGCGACTGTGCGAGCTTCCGCGGACGTACTTCTCCGACGTGCGGGTAATCCATGTCGATGACAAACCCGACTCGCATCAGCTTTGTCCCCTCGCACTCTTTGCCCGGCCCGCGGAGCTCGGCTCGCTGAGTGAACGATACAGTTCTGCCAGGCCGGCGGCGTTCTGCTCGGCCGAGTAGTCTTCCCGTACGCGCCGTCGTGCCTTTTCCGTCATGCTCATCCGGAGAGCAGGATCGTGCGCGATGCGGACACACATTCGGGAAATTTCTTCCGGACCGGCGACCGGCAGCAGCACGCCGGAAACGCCGTTCTCGATCACATCGGCCATGCCTCCGACGGCGCTCGCAACCACGGGCAGTCCCAACCACATGGCCTCCAGGAGCACCATCGGCAGTCCTTCGTGATCAGAACAGATGACGAACACGTCGATGGCCCGCAAAACGTCGAAAATGTCGTCTCGGTGACCGAGAAAGTGGATCCGGTCGCGCACGTCTGAAGCTTGGGCGAGCTCGCGCAGGCGGTTCTCCTCGTTGCCATCGCCGGCGATGACGACGTGGGCCGAAGGGAGGTCGCGCACGATCAGCGTGGCGGCTCTCACGAGGCGCTCCAGCCTCTTCACCGGCTCCAGCCGTCCAGCGGAGCCGATCACTACTGCATCCGCAGGCAAACCGAGCCGGAGTTTGGCCTCTCCCGGGCTCAAACTCGACTGCACCCGGGTGCAATCGAGGCCGTTGCGGATGATCACGACCTTTTTCGCAGAAACCGTACGCGCCAGGTGCACGCGCATTTCGTCGCTTACGCTGATGACGCGATCGGTCCGATAGCGGCCGATCATTCCATCCACCGCCTGCAACACCCGGTTCTTCCATCGCTTGATGCCGGTGAACGGCTCGGCAAGCCCATGCTGCGACCGCACCAGGTGCGGGATGCCGCACCGCATCGCGATCGCGAACGACACCGTGTTCGCCTTGTAACCGTGCGAGTGCAGGATGACCGGGTTCGTTTTCCTGACCAGTACAGATCCGTCGCTGACGATCGAGAAGAACCCGTGCGTTGCTTCGTCGATGACCTGCACCGGCACGCCGCAATCGCGCAACTCGCGGGCCAGGCGGCCGTCATGGAACAGGACTGCGCTGATGGAGACGTCCTGCCTTTGGGACAAAAACCGGAGCGCAGTAGCGATCTGCACCTCGGCACCCGCCCAGCGGTCCCCGCTGGCGATATGACAGACCGAGACCCGCTCATCGCTGCCCGGAGGCGCAACAGCGCCCTCCCTTGTCTCTCCGATCTGGCTTGCAGCTACCAATCTCATCTCCCTACGAAGTTCGAACGCATCGGCTAGGACGAGGCCTGCCCGGAACGAGCCAGTATGGCTGTGCACTTCGTCGCATCCGCGGGGAAGGCCGATGATCCGCTGTCAGCTACCAGCGCCTTCAAGACGCGTATCATCTGGCGACCTGCGAGTTCGTTTCGTGTGGCGGCGGCTTCTTGCAGGCGCTGCAGCGCCGCTGCCATTAGCGTCTCCCATGCTTGAACACGTTCCAGCTTGTGCTGCAGGCAGAGATCCTCGAACGCACGATCCACAATCTCTCGGACCGGTGCAACGCCTCCGGCGCACTCATCGACGGAACCCGCCAGTGTAAACAGGTCATACAACGCGGGGGCGGTCGCCTTGAATCCCAGCCAGCCAAGCACGCCGACGCGGCGCCCGTCCCAGACCATGTTACGCAGGCTGAAATTGCCATGCGACCCGACACCGGTGATAGAGATTTCCTCCAAGTCCGGCGGAAAGCTTCTCTCCACGTCCTTCCACTCGCGTTCGGGGTTCCCCAGCGTGGTGGCCGCGTCGTGCAGGATCTGGGCCGGTGCAAGCGCGGGTAACAAGACGCGTCCGGTGGGCAGCGTCTTCTGCAGTTCTACGATCCAATTGACCGCCGCTGTGACCGCCTGCCGAGCCGCTGCGACATCACCGACCTGCAGCTTCTCGCCGACGAAATCGTGCATCGGCTTGCCCCGGAGAGCCGATGTGGTCAGCGCTGCCGTCCCGTTCAGATCGAACAGAGCCAGGGGCGCCGGCACCCCCGACGCGAGGGCGGTCCCCGCTACCCGCTGCCCGACCTGCTGCAACGTCGCGAATTCGTGCTCCAGCAGGTGATTGTCGGCGCGCTCGCGCACGATGGTCACGTGGAACACGGGTGCGGCGGCCCGGGGCTCGAAGACGTACAAGGATACCGTCCCCGGAATTTCCCAGTCGGTCTTCAGGACTCCGAGCTTCCGGGCATCGGGCGTTCTGCCAAGCTGCCCGCGGAGTTCGGTGAACAGACGCTCTCTCAGTAGTTGGATCATGCGGTTCGCCTGGCGACGACAGAGAAGTCCGAAGCAAGGTACTTGAGCAGTCCGAGCGCTCCCAGTATTCCCAGTCCAGCTCCGTACAACGCGCGTTTCCTGTTACGGCGGCCCATCAGCTCGCCGAGCCAATAGCGCAGCGGTAGCGTGTTCTCCAGCGGCGCGATCACGTCCGGATGTTGATAGGACGGCAGGGGCAGGAAAAACTCGGGATCGTTGAAGCCGGCCTCGGCCAGCAGTGTCGTCAGCCCCCGCTGGGAGTACGTGTAATTGCGGAAGGGCCGTCGCCGCGCCAGATACGAAACCACGTTGGCCAGCGGGCGGGGCAGGATCGAAAGGAATGGCACCATGGCGTGTGGCTCCCGCTTGCCAACGAAGTACAGGACGAAATACCGGTTTTCGATGCCGATATAAAGGTATCCGTCAGGCGCCATCACACGACGCAGCTCTCGCAGCACTCGGAGCTGGTGGTCCCGCGGTGAGCCGGTATCCACGCCTGTACCCACCCATTCCAGTACGCCGCTCAGAACCACGGCTGCAAAGGTGCCGTCGCGGAACGGAAGGCCAGTCGCTTCGAGCGGATCGATGTGCGCCAGCGTGATGTTCTTCCGGCCAGCGTCACGCATCCGCACCTGGACGAATTCCAGGTTCTCGCGCGTACCGTCGGCCGCGACCACGTGGCCGAACTGGCGGCACAGCCCGAGCGCGTTTGCGCCCCAACCGGAGCCGAGGTCGAGACAGATCCCGTCTGACGGGGCAGGGATCAGGAAGCGGAAATCGCCGCGGTTCTCGTGCAGCAGGTCGAAGTAGAACTCGCCATCGGGACGTGGCCGAAGGAATTGCTCGAGTGCCGCGTCGATGCCCTTCGTCTCCGCCACATCGACCATGCGGGCTAGTTCGGGGCGGTCGAGATAGCTCCAGTAGAGGTCCCGGGTGGCGAAGTCCACGATCCCGCCGCGATGGAATCGCGCGGCCGAGCCGCAGTTCGCGCACACCAGCGCTTGCGCATCCTGTTTCAGAGCGCCGTGGCACTTAGGACAACAGAAAAGGTCGGTCGTTTGCATGTCAGATGTTTGTCGCCGAACCCGCCCGGCGCTCCTGCAACGAGCTCGGCACCGTCGACGTTTCGCACAAGTTTTCGTAAAAGTTTTCGTACTGCCGGATCATGACATCTATTGAGAACCTGGTCTCAACCGCGGAGCGGGCGCTGGCCACCAGTCGTCGCGCAAGCTCCGGCTGCCGGATCAGGTCGGAGATCGCAGCTGCCAAAGCCTCGGGATCTGCGACCTCCACCAGGATACCGGTCCGCCCGTTATCGACGATCTCCTGGGGCCCGCCGCAGCGCGTGGCTACCACTGGCTTACCCGCAGCCATGGCTTCCAGGATCACCAGCGGGAATCCCTCGCTGGTGGAGGACAGCACGAAGATGTCGAGATCTCGGAGCACCTGTGCGACGTCCTCACGGAAACCGAGGAACGTGAAGTTCTTCTCCAGCCTGAGTTCGTTGATCATCTTGCGCAGCGGGTCGGCGTAGAGCGGCTTCAGCTCGCCCACCGATACGAAATGCGCGTCGGGGAATTTGTCCACGACGAGCCGTGCAGCGCGGACGTAGTGATCGTACCCTTTGCTTCCGCGGAGGTTGGCGACCATGCCCACCAAGGGCGCTCCCCCAGGCAGGTTCAGTTCGCTGCGTAAGCTTCCGCCGCCATGGCCATTGAACCGGGCCAGATCGACGCCATTGTGGATCCGGATGACCTTCTCCTTTTGGACCCCCATGCTTTTGAGCATCTCGCCCACGAAGTCGCAGACCACGATGAACGCATCCGCATTGTGCCGCACCCACCAGAATTTCAGCGCGCCCTTCCAGCGGTTGGTGTCCGCCAGTTCCACGCCGCCGTGATAACACACTGCTGTCTTGCAGCCGGTCACGCGGCCGGCGATGCAGCTATAGAAGTTTTGCCCGGGCAGATGGGAGTGGATCAGGTCCACGCGTTCGCGGCGGACCAGGCTGGCGATCGCGCGCGGTGTCCCAAAGTCGTACCAGCCCTGCGACCGTACCCGGTACGTCGGGATCCCTTTCTCTTCCAGCTTCTTGCCCAGCCAACGATCGGTCGCCAGCAACACCAGGGAACGGAAGCGCGAACTGTCGAGCCGCGCCGCGAGGTTCAGCACCACGTTCTCGGCTCCGCCGGGTCCGCCGGTCTCGATCGTATGCAGGATCGTGTATCGCTTCATCGTATTCCCTGTGCCGGCGATCTGCGCGCCGTCAATTCCAGAAGCTTCGCAGGTATGCCCGGTACTCGAACCAGCCGGGCGCGGGGTCGTCTCCGCGAAACACCTCGTGCTGCACTCCCGAGTCGAAACAGTTCAAAAACTCATAGCACGCACGCACGCGCGAGCGCTGCCCAGGGGGCAAGCTCTCCGGATGCCGCAGCCGTATCAGCAACTGGTCCAAGTCGCCCAACAACCAGCGGCTGCGGACGCCGGGCTGGTACTCGAAATTCGGCGGCACGTCTTCGCCGCTGGCCAGACGATAGAGCATCAACGGGAAATTCATGCCCGCATCGATCGCAAGCTGGAGCGAGCCCCAGAACCTGCCGTTGATCTCCATCAACTTGGCCCGGCCATCCCGCCGGTCCGTCTTGAATTCGACCATGGCGGCGCCTTGCCATCCGATGGTCCGCAAGAGCGCGAGCGAGCGGTCGACCATTTCGCTGTCCAGGGGCAAGCTCTCGCGATAGACGCTGACCCCTCCCCACGGTGGTTTTTCCCGCAGCCGACGATGGCAGAACGCCGCCTTCAGTTCGCCATTCCATATCAGGAGGAACACGCCGCGGGCTTCGCCTTCGATTCTTTCCTGCACCAGCGGGCAGGGGATCTGGGCGTGAATGGCGGCGTGGCGTTCGATCAGTTGTTCCGCGTTGTCGGCATACTCTACCGGTCCCATCACCCAACTGCCGTTTCTCAACACCCGTGAGAAGCGCGGCTTCAGCACCACCGGAAAGCCGACGCGCGATGCAAAATCGCGCAGCGTTGCGGGGTCGGTCGTCATGCACGTCTGGGGCACCTCAAGACCGACCTGTTGCCCCAGCCGCAGGACCGCTGCCTTGTCCTGCGTGATCGCGATCTGCTCCAGTGTCGGGATGGGCACGCTGGCCGCTGCTGCCAGTTCGTCTCGGATCTCGGCCACCAGCCGCATCGTGATGTCCGTCAGCGGTAACAGCACCCGGTAGCGCCCGGAGCGCATCTGCTTTCGCAGGAATTCCTGGAATTCCGGCCCCGCGGATCTCGGTGATGGGTACCGGACTCTCTCGCAGCAGTACCGCGAACTCCCCGCGAGGGAGGATCCTTCCGCCTCTCCCACCGTGACGGGCACGCGAGCGCGTCCCAGGGCGCGCGCTACTGCCAGCGCGCAGCGCTCGTTGCCGTCCGTGATGAAGAGTCCCATCGAGTCCCTCATCGCCATCCTGTCATGGCGAAACGCAGCGCCGCTGGTGAGAACTTGCCATCCGGGCCGGTCACATTGCCCTCGTGCAGCAGGATCCGAGGCATGGTGAACGGATCGGAGCCACAGCGATACCAGCCACGGCGCGTCGTCACCGCGCACGAATAGCCCGCTTTCTCCACCCAGTTACGGACCCTGGTGTTGTGGTCGCCATTGGGATAGGCGAAGCTCGACACTTCGCGGCCCAGGCGACTTCGGATCAGCTCGCGGCTGCCGGACAATTCCTCCTCCACTTTCCCATCTTCTTCATAACTCAACAGCGGATGGTTGAGGGTGTGCGAGCCCAGCTCGATCCCATCTCCCGCCATTTCCTTCAATTCGTTCCACGTCAGCATGCGGTCAACATCCGGCAGAGCGGGTTTCATTGGCAGGACTTCACTCAGGATCGCATCCCGCCGCTCCGCGGGTTTGCGCTTCAGGGATTCGATCACCGGTTCCAAGGGATCGTCTCCCTCACGGCTGAACTGGCCCGCGAAGGCCTGCTCGATCCGGGGCCGCGCGAGCGGATCGCGCCACGCACTGCGCAGCTTCTCGACCCACAGTACCTCGCCGCGGTCTACCAGCCCCGCGGCCACGAACAACGTCGCGGGAAGCCGCATCTGTCGCAGCATCCCAAGCGCGTTCCGGTTGTCGCACCAACCGTCATCGAAAGTGATCGCGCACGCCGGCCGCCCAGAGCCGGGGCGGCAGCCGTCCCACGCCGAACTCAGGGCGACAACGTCGAAGTGCCGCCGCAGATACTCGGTCAAGGCTGCGTACGTCTCCTCGCGCAGGATGATGGCGCTCTGCGAGCACGTGCGCTCGCACTGCGCGTCACTCAACACCCGGTGCAAGCCCAGGATACAGATGTCCTTCCGCTGCCTTGCCCGCAACGCGAACCACAGGGACAGCGCCCCGCTGTAGTGCAGCAGGTTGATCAGCGCGAATTTGAGTTTCCGACGCATTCTGGGTCCCGCTCTGCAGGGCAAAGGTCAAGAGCCGCTTGCGGCTGCCGCCTGCTGCCGCCAGCCCAGCTTCCTGGCCACCGAGCCGCCGATGTCGCGCGCCATCGCGAGTTCGTCCGGGTGGAGCAGTCGCGTGCAGATCCACAAGAAGCTGCCAAGCAGCGCCACCTTCAGCAACAAGCTGAGGACCAGCGGGAGCTTGAGCGCGTCTGCCGCCAGGTACATCGCTACCGCCGAAAACAGGGCAATGGCGCTGCGCGCATACTCGTAAGGGATCTTGTACAGTCGCTGCGCCACGATCAGGCAGGCGAACAGGTTGGTGGCGTACGCCACCAGCGTAGCCACCGCCGCGCCCATCGCCAGGAAGCGCGAGATCAGCAGGTAATTGAGCGCCAGGTCCAGCAGCGCGACCGGCACCGTGACCGCTGCCAGGTGGCGCGTGTCTTTCTGCAGATACATGCCACTGATCACCACGTTCCGGATGGCGTCGAACACGTAGCACAGCGCGATCAACGGCACGATGCGGTAGGCCGACCAGTAGCTCTGCGGCGTAAGGACCTCGATCACTTCCTTGCTGAGCAACGACAGCCCCAGACCAAAGAACACCGACACCAGCAGGATGTACTTTCCCATGCGGGCATAGATATGCTGCGCGTCCTCTCGCTTCGCCAGTTCGAACTGCTGCCACTGCCACACCAGTTGAAAGGGGACGTTGATCACCAGGGGGAGCACCATCGCAAGTTTGTATCCCAGTGCGTAGACGCCCACCTCGCCCAGCGTGCCGAAATGCCGGAGGAAAAACCGATCGGAGTAGACCAGAATGAACGACGCCAGGCTCGTCGGCACCAGCGGCAATCCATAGCGCAGCATTTGTCCCAGCTTTACCCAAACGACGCGCTTCGGCAGGTCCCACATCGCCACGGCGGAAAACCCGATTCCCGCCAGCGCATTGGTGAACAGGTTGGCATACAATGCGCCTTTCACTCCGGCCTTGAATCCCGCCAACGCGATGGCAAGTGCCGCCGCCCCGACGACCGTCCGGCTGACGCTTGCGATGAAGAACGTCCCCGGCCGCTCCTTGGCCCGCCAGTACGAAAGCGGCACCTCGGTCATGTTGGAGAACAGCAGCACGCAGGCCATGATGCGTACCAGCGGAGCGAACGAATCCGCGCCCAGCGTGGCCCGCGCGATCGGCACGGCGAACAGGATGATCAGTCCCGAAACCACCACTGCCAGCGCGGTCATGTAGAGCGCGGCCGTGGCGACCACTTCTTTTTTGTCCCGCTCCGACTCGTACATGGAATAGAAGCGGAAAATAGCGCCGTTGATCCCCATTGCTGCGATGATCGCCGTCGAGTAGAGGATCAGATCGAGGATCTCCAGGGTCCCGTAATCACGCGGCGCAAGATACCGCGTGTAGATCGGGATCATGATGAATCCGAGCGCCTTCGAGATTACGATCCCGACGACGTAGATCCCCGAGTTTCTTAGTAACCGGCGCAGCTCTTCAAGCATTGGGTTCCGTACTCGTCGAGAATCTCGACCATCCTGCTAATGTCGCTTTCCTGCACGAATGCGTGCGTCGGCAAGGTAAGCAACCGGGCAGCCACGCTTTCCGCACGCGCACAATGGGTCCACCCCTCGGCCAGCGAAGGCTGCAGCCCTGGAATGTCACAAATGGCCGTGGGGTATGCGCCCGAAGCGCCGATCCGGGCGTCGCGGAGCTTCTTCCACGCCATATCGCGCCTGCGTCCGTCTTCTGCCAGCAGCGGCAGACGAAGATAGATCGGTCGGGAACCCGGCGCAGGCTCGATGGGGCAGAATGCGCTGTTGCGACCCAGGGCTTCTGCGATCCTGGTCGCGTTGCGCACGCGGGTGGCGTTCAGATCGGCGAGCCCTTCCAGCAGGGAACCGGCGAGCGCCCGCGAGGTCTGCGACAGCCCGGCGATCTCGAATCCCGGATCGAATTCCGTGATGCCCAGCTTCAGAAAAGGGATTGCATTCGGGATCCAGTAGAGCCGCGGCATGAGGAGAGCCGAAGTCACCAGGACCTCCAGGACGATGCGAGCCGAGCACAACGGCCCCGCGCCGTCCACCGCCTCCAGTTCGAGCCGCAGCGCTTCTGCGATCTCGCCGGAATTGCTGACCAGGATGCCGCCGTGCGCCACCGGCAGCGCCTTGCCGCGGCCTAGGCTGTAGAGACCGGCGTCGCCGCGTGTCCCCGCGAACTGGCTATCGCGCGTCGCACCCAGCGCCTGCGCGGCATCGTCGATGAAGAATGCCCCGGCCGTTTTCGCCACTCGCGCGATCCTCTCCGAATCGTTCACGTATCCGAAGAGGTTCGAATCAAGGATCGCCAGCAGGTGCTCGCCAGGCACAGCTTCCAGGCGCGTGAAATCGAAATCCAGGGTCTCGGGATCGATCTCTACGGGAAGAACCTTCAGCCCGGCCCGGACAATGGCCGCTGGAACCGAGAAGCAGGTATAGGCGGGCACGGCAACGATGTCCCGCTGAGGCCGCAGCCGGTGCATCGCCTTGAGCACGGTGCAGAGCGCGGCGCGCCCGGACGACATTCCCCAGACGTAGCGTACGTTGAAGCGGGCGGCGAATGCCTGGAGACCGTCTTCCGAACCCCCGTCACGAAGCACCGCCTCCAGCACCCTCGACCAGGGGACCGGAGCTCCAGCGGGTGCGAGGAACCGCGGCATTATGGCGTGTTTGGGCATGCGCTCATCAAGGAAGCGGCGGATTCACCGGCTCCCCCGTCCCAGCAGCACGATCTTGATGGTCATGAACACGATCAGCAAGTCGAGCATGGGCGCGATATTCTTGATGTAGTAGAGGTCGTAGCGCAGCTTTTCCTTCGATTCTTCCAGTGAAGCGCCGTACTCGTAGGAGACCTGCGCCCAACCCGTGAGTCCCGGCGGGACGATGTGCCGCAGGTTGTAGTAGGGGATCTCCTTGCTCAGCCAATCCACGAATTCCGGCCGCTCCGGGCGTGGTCCGACGAACCCCATCTCTCCCCTCAGCACGTTCCAGAGCTGCGGGATCTCGTCGAGCCGCAGCTTGCGCAGGATTTTGCCGACCGTCGTGATACGGGGGTCGTCGCCCGTGGCCCACTGTGCGCCGTTGGCCTCAGCGTCTTGGAGCATGGTGCGGAATTTCCAGCAGGTGAAGACCTTGCCGTGGAAGCCCACTCTCTTCTGGCCGTAAAAGATCGGTCCCGGCGACGACAACTTGACCGCGAGTGCGACCAACGGGAGCAGCGGCAGGAACACCAGCGAGACGGCGATCCCGGCCACGATCGAGATCAAGCGCTTCACCACCAGGAACGTATGGTTGATGCGGAAGCCGTCGGAGAAGATCAGCCAGCTGGGCTGGAGATCGTCCACCTCGATCTTGCCGGAAACCTTCTCCAGCACCGAGGTCGCGTCTTCGACTTTCACGCCCGAGAGCCGCAGGTCGAGCAATTCCCGCACCGGCATCCGTCCGCGCCGGTCGCCCATGGCAACGATGACCCGATCCACCGGCTGTTTGTGGCGGGCGTTGAGCAGCATCTGGCCAATCTCCTCTCGGCTTAACGAGCCGTTGCCCACGGCTCCCGCCCAGCCCACCACGTCCATGCCCAGCTCCGGCTGGTTGCGTAGCGCTTCGACCAGGCGGTCGGCGCGCTCCCCGCCGCCCATCACGTACACCCGCTCGCGCAGGAACGGCTGGCGCACCAGCCACACGTATCCTGCCCGCCACAACAGGAGAAGCCCGGTCAAGATGAACAGGCCCAGCAGGGAGATCCCGTTCTCCAGCACCAGCTTCGGGAATAGATATTCCGTCCCCGCAAGCAGGAACGAGAGCACGCCCAGCACTACCAGCAGGCGGAAATAAATCTCGCTCTTGGAGGCCAGTCTTTGCGTTTCGTACAGGTCGAAGTAATGGGAACAAAGCAAAGCCACCACGGTGACGCCTGCAATCTTGTAGAGCCCTCCCTCGTAGTTGAGGATCAGCAACGCATCCTGGCGGAAGATCGCAAAGGTCGCGATCACGAACGACAGCATCACGAGCAGAGCTTCGCCCGCGAACAGCACCACCGTCCGCATCGGGTAGTAAACATGGAACAGGCGTACCAACGATTCGTCCCCTTACTTCTTCCCCTTCTCCTGCCGCTTCTTGCGATCTTTTCCGTAGCCACCGTAGTAGTAGTAGTAGCTGCTGTACGACCTCTTGGCCTCGACCTGGTTCAGCACCACCCCCAGCAGCGGCTTGTTGTGGAACTCCAGGCGCGCCTTCTGCGCCATCTCCAGCGGCGTGACCTCCGCCTGCACCACCATGAGCACGCCGTCGCACATCTCGGCCATGACGGCGGCGTCGGAGACGGGCACGATCGGCGGCGAGTCGACGATGACCCAGTCGAACGTCGTGGCCATCTTCTCCAGCAGGACCCTCAGCCGGCCATTGCCGATAAGTTCGGCAGGCTGCTGCGCCGGTGTGCCCCCGGCGATGAAATACAGGTTGTCGAGCGGGCCGCGCTGGATGACCTCGAACTCGGTCGCCGCGCCGCGCAGGTACTCGGTGAGCCCGGGCGTGATCGCCGTTCCTAGGTATTCGTGCAGACGCGACCAACGCAGGTCGGCGTCGACCAGAAGCGCCTTGCGCCCGCTTTGCCGGACTATCACCTGCGCCAGATTGGCCGCGACGAACGATTTCCCTTCGCCAGGCAGGGCACTCGAGACCAGCACCGTGCGCAATGTCTGCTTGGCACGCACCTGGTACAGTTTGGAGCGCAAGGTCCGGAATTCCTCCGACCCCACCACCATCTGGTTGTTCTTGCGATCGAAGAAAAGCATCTTGGCCTTGTCGGGCTTCCAGTCCCCCATGCGGCACTTGGCGTGCAGGTCGTCGGACGAGAGCTGTCCGAACCCCGTCATCTCCGCCAGCGCCGTCTGCACGGCGGCCGGCAGTACGGCGGGGACGGTTTCGCGGGCCAGATCATCCACGGGCGCGGCCAGCGACTCAATGGGCGCCTCGATCGACGGCGCCTGCGCGGCCCCCGCTCCTCCCGCCTGGGCCCGATCCTGTTCTGCCTTCTTCAATGCTTCATGAATTCGGCTCATACGTTCCTTTCCTGGGTACGGCTGCCGCCTGGGCCTGTACTTCCCGCAAGCGTTCTGCCGCTTCATGCAGGCTCTGCACGGCTTCCTTCAGGCCCAGGTCCTCACCCCCAGGCGCCGTCGGATCCACAACATCCAACTCGAATTCCTTGGCGACCTCTTCCACCCGGTCGCCCTTGATCTGTTTCTGCTGGTCCACGAACGCGCTGATCAGCGTGTGCTCGCAGAGCAGGTTGATGACGCGCGGGATTCCCCGCGAGTACCTCTGGATCGTGTCCACGGCGTCGGGCGTGAAGATCACGTGGCCGTTCGAGCCCGCGATCTTCAGCCGCTGCGCGACGTATTGCGATGTCTCTTCATCCGTGAGCGGGTGCGTCTTGCAGCGCAACGTGATGCGCTGGCGCAGCTGCCGCAGCTCCGGGCGGCGCAGTTTCATCTCCAGCTCGGGCTGGCCGCACAGCACGATCTGCAGGAGTTTCTCCGACGTCGTCTCCAGATTGGTCAGCAGACGGATCTCCTCTAGCACCTGGGGCGAAAGGTTTTGCGCTTCGTCCACCACAAGCACCGCCGTTTCCCCGACTCGGTAGCGCTCCAGCAGCCAGTGGTTCAGCTTGAGCAGTACCTGGCTCTTGAGCTGAGACTCGCAGGGGATGCCGAAGTCCGCCATCATGAAGTCGAAGAACTGGGTCACGTTCAGGCGCGGGTTGAAGATGAACGCCGTCGAGACCCGCTGCCGGTGCAGCCAGTCCAGCAGCTTGTTCAGCAGCGTCGTCTTGCCCGTCCCGACTTCGCCCGTCAGCAGCACGAACCCCTTGCGGCTCTGGATGCCGTAGGTCAGGCAGGCCAGGGCCTCGTGCGTGGCCCGCGTCAGGTACAGGTAACGCGGGTCGGGATTCACGTTGAACGGGTTGGCCCGCAGGCCAAAAAAGTTCTTGTACATGTCCTAGGCCTCGACTCCGTGCTCCACCTGGACGTCGCTCTTGGCCGCGGCGGCGGCCACCTCAGCCTCTGTCTCTTTCTTCTTCTTTCGCTGCCACCAGTGGCGCCTGTCGCCGTTGACCGGGATGTTCTGGCCTACCGTAGGCACCTGCGCCAGCGTTGGCAGCTCGAGGTAGAACTCGATGTCCTGCTCGCTGCGCAGCGACTTGTCGCGCAGCTCCATCAGGAAGGCCAGCCCCAGCCCCAGGCCCAATCCCGCGATCGCGCCTCCCGAGGTGAACATCACCCGGTCCGGGAAGCTTGGTTTTTCCGGCAGGTTTGCCGGGTCCATGACGCGGAAGTTCTCGCCCTGTTGCCGGCGCTCCATGTCGCCCGTCATCTCCGACTGCGTCTTCTTTGCCAGCAGTTCGTTGTAGAAGCCGAGTGCAGTCTGGTAGTCGCGCATCAGGCTCTTGGCTTCTTCTTCGATCATCGGTGCCGACGACACCTTGGCTTGGTACTCGGAGATTTGCTTCTGCAGTCGCAGTTGCTGCTGCTTGCGTCCGGCGATCTCCTGGTCCAGCGCATGCAGCGTCGTCCGAAGCTGCGCGACGTTCTGAGGCTCGAGCCGATTGGATTTCTTCGGCTTGGCATCGGTCTTGGGCGCATCGTCTGTGGCGTCGAGCTTCTTCTTGAGCTCGTCCACAGTCTGGCGCGCCTTGATGACATCCGGATGATCAGTCGTGTAGTGCGTCTCAAGGAGGTTGAGGTTCGCCTGGGCAGCCGCAAGCTGTTGCTGCAGGGTCACCGGCCCTCCGGCGGCATCGCCGGTCGCTTCCCACGCTGCCATCTGCTGCGACAGCAGGGTCTCGGCGTAGGTCCGGTCCTGCTGCGCACGATTGAGCGCCTGGGTGGTTGCGTCCAGCTGAGTGTTGAGCGACATCAAAATGCCCATGTTGCTCCCCTCTTGTCCCGGCAGCCGGCCCAGATTCTTCCCCTTAAAGACCGCCAGCTTTGAGTCCAGGTCGTCAAGCTTGCGTTTAGCGTCCTCCAGTTGTTTTGCCAGGAACTCGGTCGTCCCTTGCGCGCTCTGCTCCCGCGCTTTGAGGTTCTCCGACATGAACATCGAAGTGATTTCCGCGCAGACCTGCTGGGCTAGGCGTGGGTTGTCGACCGTGAACGAGATGTAGAAGCCGGGAAGACCCTGTCCTCCACGGGCGTTCTGGAAATCAGCCTTGACCGCTGCCACCGCGATGCTCCTCCGCATCCGCTCGACCAGCTCCTCCATCGGCATCTTGTTGACGTCCTCTTTGTAGAGGCCGAAGCGCTCGATGATCGGCTGCAGCCGGGTGCGGCTCAGGATCTGTTCCTGCATCGTCGCCAGCCGCTCTCCCAGGTCTTCATTGCCCATCGCGTTGACGTACTTCTCGGGCACCTTCTGCTGTTCGATCAGCACCAGCGTGCGCGAGGTGTAGCGGTTGGGAAGCAGGAAGGTGACACCCAGGGCCAGCAGCGGCGCCACCAGAACCGGCACGATGATCCACCACACACGCCGCCGCAGCATCGCCAGGTAATCTTCGACGCTCATTTCACGATGTCCGAACATTTTCTAGCTCCCCGTCCGTTCTCTTTTAGACGATCTCATTAGAACCATCCCGTCATCGGGCGGCCCTGCCAGTTGAATCCGAGGCCCACCATGTGCCGCGCATAAGAATCGCCGCACCCAAGACAGATTGGGAAATTCGACGTCTGGTGCTGTAAGTTGTAGTTGAGGAACACGCTGCATTCGCGGGTGAGAATGCGGCTGATCTGGACGCTTACGAACTGCGAGTTGAACGTTGCTTGCGCTGCCCCCACCCCGGAAAGTGAGGTATTCCGTGCGATGCCGAAGTTCACGCCGGTATTCCACTGGCGTCCGATCATCCGGCCGGTACCCACGTTCCATTGCCAAGTATCCGCGCCGTAGAGCACGCCCGACCCACCGCTGGTGTAATGCGTTAAAGACGAAGACCAGTGCATCCGGCCGACCTGGTACGTGAGCCCGGAGCGGATGGAATACGACACAGCGGTGGCCGATCCCAACTTCGGATCGTCGTAGGGTCGGATCTCCGCTCCCCCGCCCAGTTGCAGCGCCAGCTTGCCCACCACGCGCCGCCCATAAGACAGACTGATGCTGTGGGTGACGACGCTCTGGTTGCTCCCGCCGAAGCCGTAGAGGGAAGCCGCGTAGCTGACTCCGATCGTGCCGGTTCCACCGACCTTGCGGTCGAAGCCGGCGCCGAAGTTCAGGTTGTCATCGTTGGTGAGTCCGCCGCCTTGGTCCCGGAGGATGCCCCAGGTCGCGGAAAAGTGCATGGACGACTTCGGGCTCATTTTGTAGTTGGCCGAGCCCACAACGGTGTTGCTGATTCGGCTGCCGCCCACCGTGAGGATGGATTGGTTGGGCAAATATCCGGTACCCAGGCCGCTCCCGCCGCCCAGGAACTGCGTCCCGTAGAAACCGAATGCCGAGTCGGGCAGGTAGCTGGCGGCGTCTGTGAGGGACATGCTCCAATGGTTGCGAGTAAGATTCAGGCCTAGAGAAAAATCCTGGTACGCAGAATTCAGTTCGGAGTGGCTGGAGTACAGGTTGCCGCCCGCTGTGTAGTTGAAGTTCAATCCGGCGCGTGCCCACGAGTGCAGCACAACGACCGTGGCCGACATGTTGCCGCTCGCCTCGGTTCCCGCCCCAGGGATGCCGCTCGTAGCATTAACCGACGTGGAGAAGCGGAAGCTCGGCGTCACGGAGCTGCGCCCGCTCCAATCGCGGGGTGTACCGAGCGTCAGTTCCTGCGGACTGTTCAACGGCGTCATGTCCGGCAGCATGGGCGCTGCCCCGGGCGCCGGCTCCGTGGTCTGCGCCGCCGGCTCAGCGGGGCCGATGGGCTGCATCGGCTGGTCCAGCCGCGGATCGGGCATGTTGCCGGACGCCGTGCCTGGTGCGGCTGGCTGCTGACCCGGCTGAGCACCCGGTTGCTGGCCCGGCTGGACACCAGGCTGCTGACCAGGCTGCGTACTGGGCTGCTGACCGCCTTGCGGCTGGCCGGATTGCGTCGAGGGCTGCTGCCCGGCTTGCCCCGACGGCGCCTGTGTCGACTGCGAGTCTTGCGCCTGCTGCGCGGGATACCACACCACCGGCTGCTCCGCCGTCGCAATGCAGCCGGCCGACAGGACCAGCAGCGCCATCCAGATTGTCTTTGTCTTCGTCATAGCTCACCCACCTACGGGACGACGATGGTGTCACCTGGTTTTAGCCGGATGTTCAGTTCCGGCGCGCTCCCGCTGATCAGCGCCTTGTAGTTGATTGGCATCTTGGTCTGCTTGCCGTTTTCGGTGCGCAGCATGTAGATCTTCTTGATCTTGGCGAAAGGCGAGAACCCGCCGGCGCTGGAAAACGCCTGCATCAGGGTCATGTTGGGCAGCATGGGAAATGCCCCTGCCCGTCCTACCTCGCCCATGATGAAGATGCGCCGGCTGTTCATCTGCGCCACCGTCACCGTCACCCGCGGGTCGGTCACGTACTGCTTGAGCTTCTCGCCGATGTCGGCAGCGAGCTTCAAGGGCGTACAGCCGGCGGCCTGCAGATCGTTCAGAAGCGCCAACGAGATCTTTCCATCGGGGCGGACCGCGACTTGTCCCGACAGCTCCGGTTCTTTCCAAACGTTGATATGCAGCACGTCTTCCGGGCCGATGACATACTCCTCGGATGCCGGCTCCGGCGCTGGCGCGGGCTTCTGCTCTGTGACCTCCGCCTCTTTCTGGCCCGCTTTCTTCTGCTCCTTTTCCTGGGCGACCACCGCAAAGCTCAACAGCAGCATGGTCATGAATGCAAGCGCGATCCTCTTGTTCATCTCCATCTCCTCGTTTGCGATTCTTTTCTATCCAGCCGAATCCACTCCGATCTGTTTCAACTTGTACAGCAGCGCCTTGTAGCTGATCTGGAGCTCCTGGGCGGCCCGCTTGCGGTTCCACCGGGTACGCGACAGCACCTTCAGGATCAGCTCCCGTTCCGCCTGGCGTGAGGCGGCGCGCGCCGCCTCCTTCAGCGACATCCCTTCCAACTCGATTCCAGGGCTCGGCTCGTGCGCCTTCGTCCCGCGCAGATCGGCCAGCGCCACCCGCTCGTCCCCCAGCGCCACTACTTTCTGCATGGCGTGCTCGAGTTCGCGGATGTTTCCCGGCCAGGTGTGCTCCAGCAGGATGTGCAGCGTCTGGGGCGTCAGGTCGGGTTTACGGCGGCTGAACAGCGCGGCGTACTTGGTCAGGAAGTGTTCCGCCAGCGCAGGAATGTCTTCCTTCCGCTGGCGCAGCAGGGGAAGTCGCAGGCAGACGCCGCTCAGCCGGAAGTAGAGATCTTCGCGGAACCGTCCCCCACGCATCTCCTTTTCCAGGTTGCGCTGCGTGGCCGAGATGATGCGTGCTCCCAGGCACTGCTCGCCCTCGTCCAGATCTCCATCGGGCAGCGCGTACACCAGCTTCGACTGCAGCGCCGCGTCCAATTCGCCGATCTCGTCCAGGAAGAGGGTGGTTTCGTGCACGCTGGGTGTGCTGCCGTTGGAGAACGGGCCGTTCAGGAAGTCGCCCGACAGCGCCGCGCAATTCATCTTCACGAAGGGCTGGTTGCGGCGTCGCGAGAGTTGGTGGATGCGATAGGCGATTGCACCCTTGCCCGTCCCACTCTCTCCGATCACGAGCACTGGCATGTCGGTGGCGGCGATGTCTGCCATGGTCCGCTCCAGCGCCCGCATCGCCGGGGTCGTGCTGGGCACGAAATGATGGTCTCCGTTGGAGGGCAGGGAAGCCGTGCGGTTTCCGCCCATCGGATCCGGAGCCTTCGATTCCATTCATCCTCCCGGTTCTACTGCCTGGAAGTCCGTAGAGCGCAGCACACCGAACTGTTCTCAGTGCACGGCGCGTTCCACGCCCCTGCGAAAGACCCGTGGATTCCCAGGAAGGTGCCTGTTTTCAGCAACTTCGACAGAGAATGCGAGTCGGCAAAACGGCCGACGGTACCGGAGAAATCTCCGAAAAAGTGGAAATGTTTTTCCCTTTTTCCCCGAACTTGGAGGCCACGACGGAACGTGCAATTGTGCCAAAGTACCTGAAAAATAAGAAGCTTACAAGAGTAACCGAACAGGGAAGGCCGCTCCAAGGTAAAGTGGAAAAAGTTTTCCCTCCGGAACTCTTTTCCCCCTCCTGCCACGCCGCCGGAAGAGCTGACAAGATTCGCCAATCCTCTTGAGTTCTCTGGGCTTAGTCATCTCGGCAGATTTTGGGCGAAAGCGGTTACAGGGGTGATCACGGGTGGAATTGCGATTGCAACAGTAGGCAAGTCGCATTAATCTCAGCCACCGAGGACCAATGAACCAAGCTGGGGAAGGTGTAGCCGCACGTCCTGCGGAGCAGGCGACCACGCGTTCACAAGCACGACCGCTGTGGATCATCCTTGCGGGGGCCATGCTCGCTCTGGTGGCCGTCTTATATCACGGCATCCTTGCCACCTTGGCTCTCGACTGGTGGAACGACCCAAACTTCTCCCACGGCTTTTTCGTCCCCGCATTCTCGCTGTTCGTGCTCTGGCAGGAACGTGCGCAGCTGGCGAAGCTCGAACCCCGGCCGTCGTGGTGGGGCAGCTTCTTCGTCGCTGGGGCGCTGGCCATGCTGATCGTCGGATCGCTCGGCGCCGAGTTCTTCCTGTCGCGCACCTCGTTCATCGTGCTGTTGGGCGGATTGGTGATCCAATTCTTCGGCTGGCAGGTGTTTCGCGCCATCTTGTTTCCCTGGGCAGTGCTCTTCCTGATGGTTCCCATCCCCGCCATCATCTTCAACCAGATCACGTTCCCCCTGCAGTTATTCGCCTCGCGGCTGGCGACCGTCCTGCTCACGCTGCTCGGCGTGCCCGTTCTGCGCGAAGGTAACGTCATCCAACTTCCGATCATGTCCCTGGAAGTGGCCGAGGCTTGCAGCGGGATCCGTTCTTTGGTGTCGCTGACCACCCTGGCCGTCATCTACGGCTACTTCATCGAGACGCGCACGTCGCGCCGCGTCTGGATGGCTGTTTTCGCGGTTCCCATAGCCGTGGCGGCCAATGCCATGCGGGTCATGGGCACGGGCTTGGTGGCGCAATACTGGGATCCCAGCAAGGCTGAAGGCTTCTTCCACGAGTTCTCTGGTTGGTTCATCTTCATCCTCTCTCTGGGCATGCTGTTGCTGGTGCATCGTGCGATGCGATTGTTCGACCGCGCAGCAAGAGTGAGTTCGCAATGAGACTGACTCCCTCTGCCGTGCTTAGGTTCGCTGTGCCGGCGGCCCTGCTGCTGGCTGCGGCGCTGTTCCTCCACGCCCGCAGTCGTCCGGAACCCCAGGCTGCGCATCTTCCGATCCGTGACTTTCCCCGCGAACTTGGCGGCTGGTCGAGCAAGGACATAGAGATCGCGCCCGAGGTGCGCGAGATCCTCGGCCCGGGCGACTTTCTCTCCCGCATCTACATGCGCCCCGACCAGCCCTATGTCGATCTCTTCGTGGCGTACTTCCCCACCCAGCGCACAGGAAATTCCATTCACTCTCCGAAGAACTGTCTGCCTGGGTCCGGGTGGGCGCCGACCGAATCCAGCCAGCTCCAGATCACGGGCCCGGGCGGAGCGCCGGTCACCGTAAATCGCTACATCATCTCCAAGGGACTGGATAGGGAACTGGTCCTGTACTGGTATCAGGCGCACGCTCGCGTCGTGGCCAGCGAGTACTGGGCGAAATATTTTCTGGTTGCCGACTCGATCAGGATGAATCGCAGTGATGGCTCCCTCGTGCGCGTCATCACCCCCATCGCGCCCCACGACAGCCCCGAATCGGCACAGCAACGGGCGGTGGAATTTGCCCAGTCAGCCCTCGGCCAGCTCGACAGCTTCATCCCGCGCTAGTTTGGAAAATATGCAAAGCTTTGCACATGGACGGCAAAGGATGTTCTCTGACTGGAGACAGCGCAGGTGGAAATTCGCTGGGGAAAGGATTTACACACGCAACTTATTGAAAACAAGGACCTAAAATGAGGCACTTACGCACTCGGGGCGGCCACTGTGGCCCCTTGATTGCTCATCACACTGGTGGCTGATGCTGTCAGTGCGCCCAGAGTGCAGCCTACGCCACCCCTCCCTGGCGCGGTTGACTTGGGCAATGGGCTGGGGTTCGGAGGGTTTCAAATGCGTAAGATCGGCGTTTTGCTGGCGATCCTCGTGGCTGCCGGAGCTTTCAACGCCCCGGCGTTCGCGAGCACCATTGGGCCCAGCTGTGGCAGCTGTAACGGCGCTTCCTACACACTCAGTTACAGCTACGTGAGCCAGGGTGGGAGCACGGATGTCGTGAATGTCACCCTCAGCATAAACACCAGCACCATGACCGCCGCCACCTTGGGCATGACCCCCGTGCAGTTCGCCAGTGCCGGGCCTATTCACCTCGACAATGTCGCAATAAAGATCAACAGCTCAATCCTGAGCTCGACGCTGATCCAGGCTCCGGTGGGCAACTGGAGTTTGATGCCGGGAGGCCTCAACGCGGGTGGATGCTCGGGATCCGGGGCCGGTTGGTCATGCGCGCTCTCCGCGACCGTAGGTGGGGCGCCGGTGATTGGAAGCGGTACGCCTCTAGTCTGGGTTTTCCATTTAACGATTCCGCACGGCTCTCTCGCGACTGCTCTCAACGGGGCCAGCATCAAGGCGCGCTACGTCGACAAACACGGGAATAAGGTCGGGTCGCTGCTCTCCGAGAACATCACTGACAGCCAGCACCTGCCCCCGCCCCAGGTCCCCGAACCCGGCACCATGGTGCTGTTCGGCAGCGGATTGCTCGGCCTGGCGACCGTTGTTCGAGGTCGGCTGCGACTGTAGACGGGTGCGCGGTTCTCCGGGGTGAGCCCCAACCTTGGTTGGGGCTTTTCGTTTGTCCACCGGAATCACAGGGCTCCCGAACCCCGCGGATCGCCGGACGGTGGTATCGTGAGTTTCTCCTCCCGCTTGCCCCGGTGTTGGAGAGTCCATCTGGAGAGTCTATGAGGAGTTCTCGGTCACTGCTGTCCTGGTTGTTGGCGGCCCTTCTCCTTTTGTCTCTCGCGGGCTGCAGCCGGGACCCGGTCGTCCGCAAGCGACGGCACTTCCAGAAGGCGGAATCCTACTTCCAGCAGGGCAAGTACCCGGAAGCGATCATCGAATACGCCAGCGCTCTTCAGATCGACAAGGAATATGCCGAGGCCCACTACGGTGTGGCCCGCTGCTACATGAAACTAGGGGCCTACTCCGCGGCCTACGTGGAATTGGCACGCACGGTAGAGCTCCAGCCCGAAAATCAGGAGGCGCACGTTCAAGCGGGAATCTTGCTGCTTGCCAACGGGAACTTTGATGAGGCCCGCAAGCACGCCGAATTCGTGCTCCAGCCTAATCCCAATCAGGTCGACGCCCGCGTTCTTCTGGCCGACGTGTATGCGGCGCTTGGCCAGATGTACGACGCCTTTCGCGAGATGGACAAGGCCATCAAGGCGGATCCAAATCGTCCCTCCTCCTATCTCAACCTCGCGATTCTTCAGGGAAGCGCTGGCCAAACTGGCCCCGCCGAAGAGAATTTCAAGAAGGCCATGGCCATGGATCCGAATTCCATCGCGGCGGTCATGGCCACAGGAGAGTTCTTCGAGCAACTTCGCCGCGGTCCGGAAGCGGAAGCTCTCTATCGCCATGCCATGACTCTCGATCCCAAGGATCCGCGCCCGCGCGCGGCCCTGGTTCGCATCTTTCTCGCCCAAGGTAAGGTCGCGCAGGCGGAACAGTTCCTTCAACAGGCGGTCAAGGATCGGAATGACTTGGAGAGCATGCGGCAGCTGGCCGATTTCTACCTCGGGATCGGCGACCTGGCGCGCGCCACCTTCCAGTATGCCGCCGTCCACCAAAGGTATCCCAAGGACCTGCTTGCAAAGAAATACTACGTGCAGCTGCTGATCTTCAGCCGCCGGCTCCTGGAAGCCGAGAAGCTCAACGACGAGATCCTCGTCAGGAATGTTCGCGATAGCGAGGCCTTGTTGATGCGTGCACAAATCTTCCTCGCCCAGGACAAGGCCCAGGACGCAGCCGACCTGCTCGATAAGCTCATCCTGGTGGAGCCGGAAAATGCCTTGGCGCACCACTATCTGGGCATAGCGCTCGACAAGCTCGGCAATCGCACCCGCGCCGAGAGCGAGTGGAGAGAAGCGGCCCGCCTGCGCCCTGGCCTGCTCGAAGCCCAGCAAATGCTCGTCCAGCTCGCTCTCCAATCGCAGAACTACGAGCTGCTCGACCAGAGCGTCACGCAATTGATCAATGCGCGTCCCTCCACCCCCCGCTGGTACGTCTACCGCGCCATGGCGGAGATGCAACGCAGCAACCTCTCCGCCGCGGAAGGAGACCTGACGCGCGCCATCCAGATCGGCCCACAAAGCCCGATGGCGTACTCCAAGATGGGCCTGCTGCGGCGCAAACAGGACCGCTTCAAGGAGGCTGAGCAGTTCTTCGAGAAGGCGCTCGACCGCGATCCTGCGTACTTCGAGTCCCTGCAAGGCCTGGCCGACCTCTACATGGACCAGAAGAAGCCCGATGCCGCGCTGGCGCGCGTGAAGGCGCAGGTCGCCAAGCTTCCCAACAATACTCATTTCAATTACCTGCTCGGCAGCCTCTACCTTCGCCTGGGCGAGAGGATCCAAGCCGAGTCGGCATTCAAGAACGCAGTCGCGGCCGATGGGGGCAACGTGGACGCCCTCGTCGTCCTGGCGCAGCTTTTCTACGAAAGAGGTGCTGTGGAAAGCGCCAGCGGCTGCTACGAGCAGGCCATCCGCACCCATCCCAACGATCCGCGCGCCTATGTGCTGCTGGGTTCGATCCGGGAGTTCAGGGGCGATCTTGACCGCGCCCGCGAGTTGTACCAGAAGGCCTTGCGCGTGCGGCCGGATTATCCCATGGCCGCTAACAATCTCGCCTACCTGATGCTGGAGCACGGCGACAACCTGGACATCGCCGCCTCGCTCGCTCAGGTGGCCCACAAAGGCATGCCCGAATCGCCGGCCGCGGCCGATACCCTGGGCTGGGCCTACTGTAAGAAGGGCGCCTACACGCTGGCCATCGACCTGCTCGAAGACGCGCTAAGAAGGTCGCCCAACGATGCCGCGTTTCACTATCACCTCGCTCTGGCTTATCTGGGTGCCCACGAGCGCGACCGCGCCCGCACCCATTTCCAAAAGGTTTTGCAACTGAATCCCAACGACGCCCACGCAGAGCAGATCCAGCAGGCTCTGAAGAAACTGGAGCGCGGATAGCATGTCATCAGAAGCCCGAACCGATCGTCTCGCCAGGACCGGCTCGATTGGGCCTTGCCAGAGAATCCTGCGTGTGGTGTGCGCTTTTGCGCTCCTGTTGTCCTTCGCCCTTTGTCTCACCGGATGCGACCGGAACGTGCGCAAGCAGAAGCACTTTGCGAAAGGCCAGACGTACTACGACGGGGGAAAGTATTCCGAAGCGCTGATCGAGTTCGGCAACGCCGTGCAGATCGATCCGGAATTCGCCGAAGCTCACTATTACCTGGCCCGCTGCTTCCTGCGTACCGGGCAGTACCCCTTGGCTGTGCGAGAACTCGGCCGCACCCTTGAGATCCAGCCCAGGAACTGGAAGGCACACATCGATACCGGCAATCTGATGTTGGCGGCCGGTGAACTGAGCGGCGCGCGCGACAACGCCGAGGTCGTTCTTGACAACGTTCCCGACGATGTCGACGCCCGCGTCCTGCTCGCCAAGGTCCATGCCGCGCGCGGCGATACGGACCGCGCCATGACCGAGATGCAAAAGGCCGTTCTCATCGATCCCAACCGCGCTGACTCTTACATTGACCTGGCCCTGATCGAACAGGGCGCTAAGCCGGCCCAAGCCGAGCAAGACTTCAAGAAAGGATTGGAGCTCAATCCCAAGTCGTTGATCGGAGCCGTGGCCATCGCCGGTTTTTACCAGCAACAGCGCCGCCTCGACGAGGCCGAACGGGCTTACCTGTACGTCCTGCGGCTCCAGCCGGAGAACGTCGTGGTGCGGAACGCTTTGGTGCGGGTGTTCCTGAGCTCGGGGCGCCGCGACGCGGCCGAACAGCTTCTCGTCGAAGCGAAATCCAGCTTTCCCAAAGATCCCAGGATGTACTCCTTGCTGGGAGATTTCTATGTCCAGCTCGGTGTGCTCGACCGAGCCATGTTCGAGTTCGCATCCCTGCTGCACCAACACCCGCACGATCTGAACGTCAAGAAGAAATACATCTGGCTTCTCATCGAGCATAAGCGGCTTCCGGAAGCCACCCGCCTCAACGATGAGATCCTGGCCCAGTCGGCCAACGACCGGGATGCCTTGGTCCTGCGAGCCCAGATTCTCCTGGCGGGGAGCCAGGTGCAGCCCGCCTTGGAGATCCTTCGCGATCTGGCTCACAACCAACCCGCAGAACCGAACGTCCACTATCAGCTCGGGTACACCCTTCGTATGGCCGGTGATCTCGACAGCGCCGAGCATGAGATGTATGAGGCGCTCCGGCTGGATCCCTCTATGGTGCAAGCCCAGCAGCAGCTGGCGGAGATGGCCCTGAGTCGCGGGAATCCCGACCTGCTCTTAAAGTTCGCCGAGGCTCTCATCGCTGCACAGCCTTGGGATGGCCGCTGGTATGTGTACCGCGCGGAGGCGGGGTTGATCCGCGACCGCACCGCTCAGGCGGAAAACGACCTCAACCTGGCCATGCGCCTCATGCCGCACACTCCCGCGCCGGTTTACATGTTCGCGCAGCTGCGGTTGAACCAGGGGAAGCTGGCCGAAGCGGAGGCGCTCTTCAACCGTGTCTTGGAACTCGATCCCGGGTACGGACCGGCATTGCAGTCGCTGACCCAAATGTACCTCCGCCGGCGGCAGCCCGAAAAAGCGATTGCGTTTCTGGATGCGCGGATCGCGAACTCCGGCGGCAGCAGTCTCCTCCACCTCCTGCGAGGCTCCGTCCTGTTGACCACGGGCCGCTACGACGACGCGGCGCTCGCCTTACAGCGCGCCATCGAACTGGACAATCGCAACACGGATGCTTATGTGCTGCTTGCCCAATTGAACGGTGTGCGCTCCTCCATCCCGCAAGCCATCGCCGTGTGTGAGCGATCCATCCAGGCCAATCCCAAGGATGTGCGTCCCTACGTGCTTTTGGGCAGCCTGGAGGAAGCTCGCGGAAACTGGCAACGGGCCGAGGACGTGTATCGCAAAGCCCTTCAGGTGCAGCCCGACCATCCCGTCGCCGCCAACAATTTGGCCTATTTGATGGTGGAACACAGCGAGAATCTCGACGTCGCCGCCTCTTTGGCCCAGACCGCCCACCGGGCCATGCCGGACTCTCCGGCCGCCGCGGACACATTAGGCTGGGCTTATTATCGAAAGGGTGCCTACTCGCTCGCTGTTGACTTGCTGCAAGAGGCCCTCAAGCGTTCGCCCAACGAGCCGGTCTTTCATTACCACCTAGGCTTGGCCTACTATGCGGCGCACGACCCCGAGAACGCGCGGATCCACTTACGCCGGGCCTTGGAGCTGAATCCGAAGTCCGCTGAAGCTGAGGAGATCAAGAAGGTGCTCAAAAGTCTCGATCACGCCTAGTCGGGCTCCGGAATGCTCGATCAAGGTTCAGGTTCTGGGAAAAGCTGCGGAGGAGAGATGTCCGCGGCTCCGTTGCGGATACTTGCGTTCAATGGGTTGCAGACATGCCATGGCCGGCCGAAACCGCGGAGAACAGGCCATTGACTAGCAATGACAATCGCTTGCAGTTAAGTGCAACTTGGTTGCAGCTCCGCCCTGAAATTTACCCTCAAGGGAGCCGTAAGCCATTGCAATGTAAAGACTTAATTTTTGGTCGTTTGGAAGCATGCGTGCAGGTACTTATCATGCCAGGCTGTGGTAGAAGATTGTAAGGAGAACGTTTATGGGTAAGCTCGCGTCGGGCCTGTTCTGTTTGGTGCTCTTGTTGGCGGTTGGAACTGCGCAGGCAACCACGATCTCCTTCACCACTGTCGTGGGAAATTACGGTGCCTCCACGGCCACCATCGGCGGAATCGGCGTCGCCGGCTTCTATTTCGACACCTCGGGGGGCGGCTCCTGGAAGGCCGCCAACTTGTTCGGTCGCAACGAATCGACCGACCGTGGTGTCGGCGTCTGCGATCCGGTGGAGGCGTCCCAGCACCTGTGTGGAACCGGCAGTGGCAACGGCGACTGGAACGAGCTGAGCAATGAGCTCGCCAAGGAGTTGATCCGGCTGACTCTGCCTGCGGGCTACCACTGGGTTTCCGTACAGCTCTCTTCGTTGGACGGCAACGGCTCCACTCACTCCGCCGATTGGGAACGCGGACAGCTCCTGTCCTCGAGTTCGGGGTCGCCTTCGGGACCTACCTCGGTGATTTGCAACTTTGCTGCCAACAACGCCTTTTCCTGCTCCGGGGTTTCGGTTGGCGGCACTTCAGTGGAACCGATTCTCGGAGTACCGGTAGGGTCCGCCAACAGCCCATACCTCTTCTTTAAGCCCTGGGACTGGACGACCGGGCACCATAACACGAACAACGATTTTCTGGTGCTGGCCGCGACCATCGAGAAGAACAACCAGGTGCCTGAGCCCGCGACTATGCTGCTGCTGGTAAGCGGCATCCCCGCGCTGATCGCGCGGCGCAAGCTTCGCGCTTAACATGACACTGTTTTGGGAGCCGCCCTGCGGGGCGGCTCTTTTGTTGTTCCTCGTGCCCCTCTGCCGGCGCCCAGCCGTTGGCTCAGCAGCCAGTTCCGGATGGATCGCCGCACTGGCCGGTGCGCGAGGAGAGGTTTTTCTCTCAGTGGAAGATGTTTTCTCCGGGCCGGGCTTTTGCAAGGGACTGTCAGGGGCTTACCAGCCCTCCGTACCCGGCAGAATCCCTCTTGACTGGCTCGATAATTGCAATAAAGTGCATAGCGCACTTAAATATTTTGCCTTCCGGCAGCACGAGGAACTCGTATGCGGCATTCCCGGATCGTCTTCGCATTCGTTCTTGGCCTGGTCATGGCAACTCTGTTGGCCGGCTGTTCGCGTGACCCGAACGTCAAAAAGCAGAAATACCTGGCCAGCGGCAAGAAATATTTCGAGCAGGGCAAGTATCGGGAAGCCGTTATCCAGTTGCAGAACGCGCTCCAGGTGGATCCCCGCTTCGTGGATGCCCACTACGAGCTGGCGCAGACCTACGCCCGCATGGGCTCCATGCAAGGGGCGTTTGTCGAACTGATGCGCACCGTCGATCTCCAGCCCGACCATCTCAAGGCACAGCTCGATATCGGCACTGTGCTGATGGGTGCGCGACAGTTCCAGCGTGCCCAGGACCGCGCCAACCTGGTCCTGCAGAAGGACCCCAAGAACGTGGATGCGCAGATTCTGAAAGCCGACACCGAGGCGGCCCTGGGCAACATGGACCAAGCCTTGGCCGACCTTAAGACCGCGGTCGAGTGGCAGCCGAACCAGGCGCGGCCCTATCTCGCGCTGGCGATTCTGCAGGCCGCGGCGAGGAAGACGGATGAGGCGGAGGCCAATTTCAAGAAGGTCCTGTCGCTGGATCCAAAGAACTTGAACGCGACCCTGGCGCTGGGCTCCTTCTACGAGTCGCAGAAGCGTTTCGCCGATGCCGAGCAGCAGTTCAAGAACGCCATCGGCCTTGACCCCAAGAACACCATGGCACGTGCCATCCTCGCCCGCGACTACATCGTCCAAGGCAATCGGACGCAGGCGGAGCAGGTGCTGGCCCAGGCGAAGAAGGATTTGTCCGACAATCCCGACGGGTACCGCCTCCTGGCCGACTATTACATCGCGGAGAACGACGTCGACAAGGCGACCGCCGAATTCCAGTCGCTGCTGCAGGAGCACCCCAAGGACCTCAAAGTCAAGAAGAGCTACATCGCGCTTCTCATGGCGCGCAACAAGTTCGAGGACGCCGGCCGGCTCAATGACGAGGTCCTGCAGGACAACCCCAAGGACGCCGAGGCGCGGATCGTGAGGGCGCAGATCCTCCTCCGCCAGAACAGGGCCAAGGATGCCGCGGAAGTGCTCCAGAGGGTCGTGAAGATGGAGGGCGACAACGCTTCCGCCCACCTTCAGCTCGGCAACGCCTTAAGCGCCCTGGGCGATTCGGGTCGCGCCGAACACGAATTCCGCGAGGCCGTCCGCTTGCGTCCCAATATGGTGGAGGCTCAGCAGGCAATGGCCGCCGTGGCCCTGCGGAAGGGCGACCTCGACCTGCTGTTGAGTACCTCGGAAAAGCTCATCCAGCTCCAGCCGCGCAGTTCCGCCGGCTACATCCTCCGTTCGGCGGCCTACTTCGGACGCAAAGACCCCGCCAAGGGTGAGGACGACATCAAGAAAGCCATGGCGCTCAACCCCGAAAATCCCGTGCCCTATACCCGCCTGGGCGAGTACCGCCTGTCCCAGAAAAAATATGCCGAGGCGGAGAAGTTATTCGAGCAGTCCATGGAGAAGAACCCGAACTTCGTGGAAGGCATGAACGGACTGATCGCGGTCTACGGAGCGCAGAAAAACCTGCCCAAGGCGCTGGCGCGCGTCAATGCGCAGATCGCGAAGGCCCCCAATATCAGCGCCTTCTATTTCACGCTGGGCAGCTTGCAGATCGCCAACAAGCAGCCTGACCAGGCGGAAGCCTCGCTGCAGAAGGCCGTCGACCTCAACAAGTTCAACCTGGACGCGGTCACGCTGCTGGCGCAGATGCAGCTGATGCGGGGCAAGGCCGACCAAGCCATCGCTACCTACGAGCATTCCATCCAGGCCAATCCTCGCGATGTGCGCTCCATGGTTTCGCTCGGCGCTGTCTACGAGGCCAAGAAGGACTACCAGAAGGCGGAGCAGTTCTACCGCAAAGCGCTGGGGGTCGAGCCCGACTCGCCGCTGGCTTCCAACAACCTGGCCTACCTGATGCTGGAGCAGGACAAGGACATCGACGCCGCCGCCTCCCTGGCACAGGTCGCGCGCGAGAAGATGCCCGATTCCCCGGGCGCCGCTGACACCCTGGCCTTCGCTTATTACAAGAAGGGTGCCTACGGACTCGCCATCGATCTGCTGGAGGAAGCGGTGAAGAAGGTGCCGCAGAATCCGACCTACCACTATCACTTGGGTCTCGCGTACGATAAGACGCATGATCGCGCGAAGACCCGCATGCATTTTGAGAAAGTGTTGCAGCTGGACCCGAATTACAGCAAGGCTCCCGAGATCAAGCAGACGCTGGAGCTGCTGTCCAAGGGGTAGGCCGCGGTTTTGCGCGTTCCTGATCTATCTTGAGAGGTGATCATGATCGACCGTGTCGCCTCCGTTCGCCGGGGCTGCTGCACGCTGCTCTCCCTCGTTCTCATTTTGCTGGTCGGCTGCACGCGTGACCCCAACGTCAAGAAGCAGAGATACCTGGAGAGTGGCAAGCGCTACGCCTCACAGCATAAGTATCGCGAGGCCGCCATCCAGTTCCAGAACGCTCTCCAGGTGGATACTCGCTACGCCGATGCGCGCTACGAGCTGGCCCACGCCTACATGGGCATGGGTTCCTGGCAGGCTGCCTTCGCGGAAATGCACCGCGTGGTCGAGATCCAGCCCAATAATCTGAAGGTGCGGCTGGAGATGGCCGATCTGCTGATCGGAGCCCGCCAGTTCGATACGGCCCAGGAACAACTCAACTTCGTGCTCGAGCAGGACCCGAACAACATCCGGGCTCACGTCGCCGAAGGCGCGCTGAAAGCGGGCCAGGGACATCTCGACGATGGGCTGAGCGAGATCCAGCTGGCCATCCGGCTCGATCCCAAGCTCGCGACCTCCTACTTCGCCCTCGCCCAGGTACAGGCCGCCTCGAAGTCGATGGCGGAGGCCGAAGAAAGTCTCAAGAAGGCCATCTCGCTCGATCCCAAGTTCGCGCTCGCCATGCTCTCGCTGGGCAGCGTCTATCAGCAGGCCGGCCGCTTCAGCGATGCGGAGCAGGCCGTGCGGCAGGCCATCGCCGTCGAACCCGACAACCTGAATGCGCGCATCGCCCTCGCCAGGCTGTACTTGAGCAACAATCAGCGGCCCCAGGCCGAGCAGGTCATGATCCAGGCCGGCAAGGATCTGCCGGACAACTCCGACGCTTACCGCATGCTCCCCGACTTCTACTGGTCCATGGGCGAGAACGACAAGGCGCTCGCTCAGTATGAGAGCCTGATCAAGCAGCATCCTAAGGACGTCGCAGTCCGCGCCAATCACGTGCAACTTCTGATCTTGGCGAATCGGCTGGGCGACGCGGCGAAGCTGAACAACAGCATCCTGGGAGAATTTCCCCGCAGTGTCCAGGCGCTGCTGAACCGTGGTCAGATCCTCTTCCGCCAGGGCAAGGCCGGAGAGGCGGCGCAGAACTTTGAGCAGGCGCTCAAGTCCGACCCCGACAACGCGCAGGCCCACTATCACCTCGGGGTCGCGCTGGCCTCCCAAGGTAAGCTGGCACAGGCTGAAACCGAGTGGCGCCAGGCAGCCCGTCTCCGTCCCGATTGGCTGGAAGTCCAGCAGGCGCTGGCAGAGGTCGCGGCTCGCCGGGGCGATTCCGACCTCATGGGCTACGCCAGCGACAATCTGATCAATCTCCAGCCCAACAATGCGCGCGGCTACATTTTGCGCGCCACCGCCGAATTTGCCCGCCGCGACGGCGCCAAGGGCGAGGCGGATGTCCAGAAGGCGATTCAGCTCGATCCCGGCAATCCTGCGCCCTACAGTCGTCTCGGTGCATGGCGCTTCTCCCAGCGCCGGCTTCCCGAGGCCGAGAAGCTCTTCGAGCAAGCTCTGGAAAGAGATCCCAATTTCGTCGAGGCTCTGCAGGGGCTGGTCAACATCTACCAGCTCCAGAGCAACCTTCCCAAGGCCATCGCGCGCCTCAACGTCCAGATCGAGAAGGCGCCCAACAACGCCATGTACCACTTCATCCTCGGCAATCTGTATGGGATCTCCAAGGACATCGGGAAGGCCGAGGACGAGCTGCAGAAAGCCATCCAGCTCGACCGCGATATGGGTGACGCCTACCTGCTGCTCGCCCAACTGGAGGTTGCGCAAGGCAAGGCAGAGCAGGCGATGCAGAACTACAATGCCGCGCTCCAGCGCAATCCGCGCGATGCCCGCGCCATTGTGATGCTCGGAGTGCTCAACGCGAAGAAGGGCGACTTCGCCAAGGCGGAGGAGCTCTACCAGCGCGCCCTCCAGGTTGAGCCGGACTATCCGCTGGCCGCCAACAATCTTGCGTTCCTGCTCCTGCAGCAGAACAAGAACGTGGACTTGGCCGCTTCCCTCGCCCAGATCGCACGCCAGAGGATGCCTAATTCACCGGATGCCGCCGATACCCTGGGCTGGGCCTACTACCAAAAGGGAGCGTATGGTCTCGCCATCGACTTGCTCGAGGAGGCCAGCAAGAAATCCCCCCAGAACGCTTTGTATCAGTATCACCTTGGCATGGCCTACCAGAAGAACAGCAACCCCACACAGGCCAAGGTGCACCTTGAGAAAGCTCTCCAGATCGATCCCAACAACACTGCCCGCAATGCCGAGATTCGCAAGGCATTGGCGGAGATCAAGAAGGGCTGAGACGTAGCGATCCGGTTCTGCCGGGTGCGTCAGACGCTACGCGTGACCCCCGCGATGGAAGCGGGGATTGCAGACCACGTTTGGACGCTGGAAGAGCTTGTTCTACTTTCGGAACAAGACTGCGAATCTGCTTGCGCCTGACCCGTTGGGCCATACAATCGCCGCGCAAGGGAGGCACCACCATGGCGAATGGATTTCAATGCGAGCTTGTAGCCGCCAACCAACGCGTCGCTCGGCAAGATGCCCTTATTGTTCAACTTGGGACAGTGGCGAGAATCGCGTCTATCGCACTCTGTCTGCGCTATCATTCAATGGTTGGGAACTGCAGCCTTGTTATTGGGGGCAAAGCGATGCTGCGCTCGCGCTGGCCTTATCCTCTTCTGATTGTCGGCCTTTTCGCGGCTATCTGCTCGGCGCAAAACCAAGACCCCAAAAAAGGTGTCGGTATTCCCTCCGACTGGAGCCACACGCGTCTGGTGGTGAACAATGCTGCCGCGGCTGAGGACGACCTCACGTTCCGGCGAGATCCGCGCGTCCTCTCCAACCTCGCTGCCCGGATTGCGACCCGCCGTCCTGCTGGCGTGAATCCTGGACAGCTTGCCGCCAACCGCTCGAAGCTTCGCCCCAAGCCGAAGAAGCAGGCGATGAAGCAGGATTGGAGCTTCGCCCTCGGTGCCGGCCGGGCCGCTCCCACCATGTCACCGGCCAAGTTCAACTTCTACACCGACTCGAGCCTCACCGCCGCCAACTGCGCCAGCGACTACGTGGTGTACGCGCTGGATGTGCCCGGTGCGGTCTGGGCGACGATTGGAGCGTCCGGCGCTGTCCGCAACAGCAACACTGTCACGATCACTACCTCCGCGGCGCACAACTTCACCGTCGGATACACCGTGACCATCGCCGGCGTGACCGATTCGACATTCAACGGGACTTTCACCATTGCCTCGACCCCCAACGCGACCACGTTTACCTATGCCCAGGCCGGGACCGACAGCACCAGCGGCAGCGGCACCGCGACCATGAACCGGGGCAATCTGGTCGCCCTCAACAACCTGTACAGCGGCTCCCTTCCGGCCAATAACAACGGCCTCTGCGGCAGCGGATCCGGGAACCTCCAAGCATCGCCCACCGGAGCCGTGCGCAACGCGAATGTCGTCACCATCAAAACTAACGCAGCCCACAATCTGGTCGCCGGACAGTGGGTCACGGTCACGGGTGTGACCGACCCCAGTTTCGCCGGCAGCTATCAGGTCGCCTCTGTTCCCAATGCGACCACCTTTACCTATGCCCAGGTCGGTCCCGACACTGCGAGTGGGAATGGAACGGCGGCCATTACCGCCAGTCCTAGCTGGGCGTACAACACATCCAGCGCCACCTGCGGCAGCGCCACCTGCGCCGGCAACGGCAATTTCACTTCGCCCGCCATCTCATTCGACTCTACGGGTGCCAAGGTCGCCTTCGTGGAGAGCGTCAGCGATGCCAATGCCACTTGTCCGGGCCGCGGTGGAGTCGGCGCCTGCTCGATCTTCCATGTGCTGACATGGGCCGCGGGAGAAGGCACGATTGTCGCCCCCCAGACCCCCGGCCAGGGCGGTTCCACCGCCTCCATGGTGAGCATCACCTATGCCTCTGCCGCCAACACCACGTCCTCGCCCTGGATCGACTACAGCAATGACGTAGCCTACGTCGCCGCGGACGACGGCAACCTGTATCGCATCACGGGTGTGTTCCATGGAACGCCGACGCTGGATTCTGCCTTCACCCTGTCGGTTACAGGTTCGGCAGTCCGGCTCTCGCCGCCCGTGCAGATCGCGGGCGCCATCCCCGGCCCGGCCAATTTCGATGTCGTACTGATCGGTGATGCCAATGGCAATGTGTGGGCCGTTGATGCGCTGAACCGGATCGTTTTAGGCACGACTGCAACTCCGGGTACGCCGGCCCCCATCGTGGTCGGCGGTCATACGGTGGGCTCTCTCACCCCCGGCGTCCTCGATGCCCCCTTGGTCTATTATGATCCCGTCGGCGATCCCCGCCACATTTCCGTCTTCGCGACGTCGTCGTCATCCGCCAATACCGTGCACGCCACCATCACCAACAAGGCAGCGGTTGTGCAGGGCCTGGTGGAGCTCAATGCCGCCGTGCCTTTCGGAACGTTCGACGACGTTGCTGGCATCGCCCTCGGGCTCGGCGCCACCGCAACAGAGTCAATCAACTTGCACCAGGGCGCCTTCGACAACACCTTCTTCACGACCCCGACCAGCGGCTTCGGATATTTCTGCGGGACTCAGCCCCCGCAGACCTACCCCATGTTGTATCGCATCGGCTTCAATAACCCGCTCGCAGCTCCGCGGAACAATGTTCCGGTCCTCAACTCGGGCGATGTTTCTTCCAAGGCCATCGTGAGTTTCACCCCTAGCGCCGAGTGCTCGCCCCTGACCGAGTTCGCCAACCCGAACCTGGCGATAACCGATATCCTTTTCTTCGGCGTTAGCGCCGCCCTTCAACAAAAAGTCTTCAGTTGGGACATCACCGGCGCGTTGCAGCCCGGCCCGATCGTTTCCGGCGGCGTAGCGGAGCCCGGCGGCACCAGCGCCATCATCGTGGACAACACTCAAGCCAGCAGTGGCAACGGTACTTCGCAGGGATCGAGCATCTACTTCACGACCCTATCGCTGAGCAACAACTGCGGCAGCAACGTCATGTGTGCGGTAAAGTTACGCCAGGGCGACTTGAAGTAAGCGCCTTAGGTGTTTTGACCGGCGGCGCCTGGCGTGGGATAGAATCTACGCCACCCACCTGGCAATCGTGTCACGCGCTCGGAACGAACTCGCAGCACCGCTCCCTGCAGGCCTGGGATCGATGCCGAATCTTGACCCGGTCGGCATGCAACTCTTCCGCGACGTCGTGGCGATCTCAAAGTAGATTATGGCTTTGAGCCCGATGCGTCCGACTTTCCTAAAATCACCTGTGCCGGCGATGCCGATGACCAATGTCGAAAAAATCAGGGGTGCGATA